>JBLIZO010000015.1:0-69883 GCA_048859965.1 Fluviibacter sp. | reverse complement strand
CTTGCTGAGCACGGGCACTGCCGTCCAGCTTCGACACGATCCAGATGGTCACGAAGGCGGCTGTCATCGAGAACAGCGCCGGCGAACCGTACGGGAACGGTGCGCTACCCTTCGGGTTGCCCATCACAGCTTCGTACACTGCCGGCGACAGGATCGTCAGACCAGCCGAAGCCAGCAGACCGACGAAACCACCGACTACAGCACCCTTGGTCGTGCAGTCCTTCCACATGACCGACATCAGCAACACCGGGAAGTTCGCCGAACAAGCAATGGCGAAGGCCAGCATCACCATATAGGCGACGTTCTGTTTCTCGAAGGCAATGCCCAGAAGAATAGCAACTACTGCCAGGATCAGCGTAGTGATCTTCGAAACACGCATTTCAGCAGCCTGATCGGCCTTGCCTTCCTTGATGACGGTGGCGTACAGGTCATGCGACACAGCCGATGCACCGGCCAGCGTCAGACCGGCAACCACAGCCAGAATGGTTGCGAAAGCCACCGCCGAGATGAAGCCCAGGAACAGGTCACCACCCACAGCGTTAGCCAGGTGGATAGCCGCCATGTTGCCGCCGCCCTTCAGACCCTTGGCCAGATCGCCATCGACATAGTATGCACCCGGATCCTGGATCAGGAACACGATGGCACCGAAACCGATGATGAAGGTCAGGATGTAGAAGTAACCGATCCAGGTGGTCGCCCAGGCAACCGACTTACGGGCTTCCTTGGCATTCGGCACGGTGAAGAAGCGCATCAGGATGTGTGGCAGACCCGCGGTACCGAACATCAGCGCCATACCAATCGAAATCGCTGAAATCGGATCCTTGATCAGGCCACCCGGCGACATGATGGCATCGTGCTTGGCGTGGACTTCAACGGCCTTGGCGAACAGGGCTTCCGGGCTGAAGCCGAAAGCAAACAGCACCGCCAGCGCCATGAAGGTCGCACCCGACAGCAGCATCACGGCCTTGATGACCTGCACCCAGGTCGTTGCCGTCATGCCGCCGAACAGCACGTACAGACACATGATGATACCGACCAGGATCACGGCGTAGGTGTACTCAAGGCCGAACAACACCTTGATGAGCTGACCTGCGCCCACCATCTGGGCAATCATGTAGAACGCCACCACAACCAGCGTACCGGTTGCAGCAAACACACGGACCGGGGTCTGTTGGAAGCGGAAGGCAACCACGTCGGCAAAGGTGAACTTGCCGAGGTTGCGCAGGCGCTCTGCCAGCAGGAAGGTGATGATCGGCCAGCCGACCAACCAGCCGATCGAGAAGATCAGGCCGTCGAAGCCGTTGGCGAACACCAGGCCCGAAATACCCAGGAACGAAGCAGCCGACATATAATCGCCCGCAATCGCCAGGCCGTTCTGGAAACCGGTAATCCCACCACCGGCGGTGTAGAAGTCGGCAGCCGTCTTCGTCTTGCCTGCAGCCCACTTGGTGATGTACAGGGTGAACGCAACGAAAATACCGAACATGGCAATCGCAGTCCAGTTCGTGGCCTGCTTGGCAGTGTTACCCAGATCTGCACCAGCGGCCAACGCTGCACCACTCAGGAGAAGCGCACCCAGCGCAATAAGCGTCTTATTCATCTTGGTCATTTTTGAACGTCCTTGATGACGGCGTCTTTCATTGCGTCGAAGTCCGTGTTGGCCTTCTTCACGTAAATAGCCGTGATGATGATCGTGAACAGAATCACGCCCAGACCCACCGGTACACCCAGCGTCATAACGCCGTCACCGATTTTTTGAGCAAAGATAGCCTTGTCAAAGGCCAGGGTCAGGATGAAACCGAAGTAGGCAATGAGCATGAGCACGGTACAGATCCAGCTGTAGCTGTTCCGAACCGCGACCATTTCTTTGAACTTCGGGTCTGCCAAGATCTTGGCGGTCGTGGGGTCTAACATGGATTTCTCCTCCTCTTTATGGATGCGCTAACGAGTTACACATTTAGCGCGTGTGGCAAGGGTACGGGGCGACGCTTACAAACTACTTACAGCCTCGCCAAATCTGTCAGCCTTTGCCGACTGTTGCAATCACACCACACAACCGGCCACAGCCGCCCGGCGCGGCGGCCGCCCGCAAGCGCTCCGCCACATAAAGATGCTTTGCTACAATCGGGCGTTATCGTCTTATGTGCGGCCGTATCCGCTTGCTTGCGGCAACGCCCTGTCTGTGCGCAGACCCATCGCCCTCGGAACCTCATCATCATGCAGCTCCTGAAAAAAAGCGCCAAAATCATTCTTCTTGTGGCGCTCATCGCCATCATCGCTTTTTTTGCAGGACGCATCTGGAACACCCACCAGATGACACCCTTAAAACCCTGGCATACCTTCGTACCACAGGAAATGTCCATCACCGCCATGGACAAAGGCGACTGGACAGCCTACCTGGCGGCGGAAACAAAGGCTTTCGACTCGGTACGCAGCGAAGTGACCGACAAGCTCGGGCCGGAGGCGCAAACCGCATTTAACCGCTATTACGCCAACAGCGACGTCTACCCCGGCAACTATACGCAGGACTGGAACCGTTCCTATAGCCTGCAGCCGGTCGGCAAACCTGTCGGTTCAGTCGTGCTGCTGCACGGTCTGACCGATTCGCCCTACAGCTTGCGCCACATCGCCCGTCGCTACGCAGCCGATGGCTTTGCCGTGGTAGCCATTCGCCTGCCGGGACACGGCACCGTACCCGCCGGACTCAGCCATGTCGAATGGGAGGAGTGGATGGCGGCGACCCGTCTTGCAGTTCGGGAGGCAAAACGTCTGAGCGGTGCCGAAGCCCCCCTGCATATCGTCGGCTTTTCCAACGGCGGTGCATTGGCGGTCAAATACGCCTTGGACGCCATCGAAAACAAACAACTGGCCCGTCCTGACCGCCTGATTCTGTTGTCGCCGATGATCGGCATCACCCGTTTTGCCCGACTGGCCGGTTTCGCAGGGCTGCCGGCTGTCCTGCCTGCGTTCGCCAAGGCCGCCTGGCTGAGTATCGTGCCTGAATTCAACCCGTTCAAATACAACTCGTTTCCCGTCAACGGCGGTCGCCAAAGCCACCGTCTGACGCAGGCGTTGCAGGAACAGATCGTCCGCATGGCCAATAATGCAACACTGAAAGACATCGCGCCGATTCTGACATTCCAGTCGGTCATGGATTTCACCGTGAGCACACGCGCCATCATCACCTCGCTCTACACGTACCTGCCGGCCAATGGCAGCGAACTCGTCCTTTTCGACGTAAACCGTTCGGTACGCTTCGGCCCCCTGCTGAACCGTAACTCGCTGACGATGCTGGACCGGATCATGCCGAGCCTGCCCCAACCCTACCGTCTATCCATTATCGGCAACAATCCCGCAGACCCGGACATGACGACGGTCACGACGTTCAATGCCGGCCAAACTGCGCCCAGTGTCACGCCCCTGCGGATACGCTATCCGGCCGAAATCTTTTCAATGTCGCATGTCTCGATCCCGTTCCCACTCAGCGACTCGCTCTACGGTCTGGAACCTGACACCTCGAAAGAAGACTTTGGCGTTCAATTAGGCACCCTCGCACCACGTGGCGAACGTGGGGTCATGGTCGTTAACGTGGATTTCCTATCGCGCATCGCCTCCAACCCGTTCTTCCCTTTCATCCTCGAACGGATTGACGCAGGGATCCGCGACCCACGCCCTGCGGCGGCGGCGACACCGGTTCCCGCCGTGTACGGGAAGGTCAAACCGATCGACGATGCCGAACGCGAAGCCTTCCTGAAAGAACTGTTCGCCGAACCCGAAGCCACGCCCTGATCCTGAAAAAACAAAACGGCACCACCGTGCCGTTTTGTTTTGTGCTGCAGGAACCCTTGCCGATCAGAAGGAACCAAACATCCCGCCGAGGATAATCACTGCGATCAACGCCACCAGGGCACCAACCACGGCACACATCACAATATCCTTATAGCTCTGACGGTGTGTGCACCCGCACAGCGTCAACAGGGTAATCACCGCGCCGTTATGCGGCAGGCTGTCGAGCGTACCGGCACCGATCACGGCAATCCGGTGTAGCAGTGCCGGATCGATGCCTTCGATCGCAGCAATCTGCAGATAAATCGGCCCCAATGCCTCCAGAGCAATGGTCATACCGCCGGAAGCCGACCCGGTCAGCGCCGACAGCACATTGGTCGATACCGCCAGCGACACCAGCGGGCCACCATCAATTGACAGCACCCATTCAGCGACTTTGACAAAAGCCGGGAGCGCCGCAACGACGGCACCAAACCCCACCAGGCTGGCCACGCTCACTATCGGCAGCACCGAGGCATTGGCGCCCGCGCTCAAGGTTTCGCGCAGCGTGGTCAGGCGCGCCCGATTGAGCGCCACCAGCACCAGAATCGCGGCAATCAGGGCAACGATCACCGACCACAAGCCACTCACCGCCGCCAGCGACACACCGCCCCATTCCGGCTTGGTGAGAAAGCTCGTATCCATGCGCGGCAGCACGACAAAAGACATGAGCATATTCACGACCACGACCACCAGCAGCGGCAATATGGCGGCAGCAACACTCGGCGGCTGCAGGCTGTCTGAACCATGCTTGATTTCCGCCGGGTCAAATGCCCCGGCAGTGGTCGCACGCTCGCGCACCACCGGATCCTCTGCCGCAACCTCAACATCGCCCGCCATAATCCCGAACCCCTCACCGCTGGCCTTGGCCAATTTTTGCGCGCGCAGCAGCCACCACATGCCGAAGCCGAACATGATGGCCGATGCAATGAGGCCCAGGCCCGGCGCAGCAAACGGTGTCGTACCGAAGAAAGGCATCGGGATCGCATTCTGCACGGCCGGCGTGCCGGGCATGGCCGACATGGTGAACGTGGCGGTTCCCAGCATCACGGCGGCCGGCACCAACCGATTGGGTATATTGGCCGCCCGGAACAGCCCCTGCGCCATCGGCACGATGACAAAAAACGCCACAAACAGGCTGACACCACCGTAGGTCACCATCGTGCCCGCCAGCACCACCGCGAGAATCGCGCGTTTGGTCCCCAGTTTCTCGGTCATGAAGTCGGCAATGACGTTGACCGAACCACTGTCTTCCATCAGCTTGCCAAAGATCGCGCCGAGCAGAAAGAGGGGGAAAAACTGCGCGAGAAAGCCGCCTGTCGCACCCATGAAGGTCTGCGTCCAGTGCGCCAGCAAGGGCTCGCCGGAAAACAATGCGGCCACCATCGCCGCCAGCGGCGCCAGAATCAGCACACTCCACCCGCGGAAAGAAAGGCCGAGCATGACAGCAAGGCCAAGCAGAATCCCCAACAGCCCCATGATTAACTCTCCTGAATCAGTTTATCGATGTCCAGCGTTGAGCGAACCCCAATATCCTGACCGTAGGTCTGCAGGAAGTTTTCTGCGGCTTTTCGCCCTTCGTCACGCAACATGCAGAAGAACGGCCACTCGGCGAGCAATTTCGACGAATAGCCGAGTTTCAGCATAATGTCCTCGCCAGCAACGCGGTGGATACGCATCTTGGCCCAGACCGCGCCTTCACCGGTACCGGGGTCGGCCACCTGGCGCAGCAATGCCGCCATACGCAACTCCTTGAGCAAAGGCGAGTTAAAAGAAATTTCGTTGAGACGATTCTGGATCTCCATCGCCGTGCGCGGCACACCAGGGCGCTCGACCGGGTTAATGGAGACAAGAATCGTGTCGTCCGAATCGCACTCACGCACCAGCGGCGTAATGGTCGGATTACCGGCAAAACCACCATCCCAGTAATGCTCGCCATCGATCTCAACCGCCTGGAACATGGTCGGCAGACAAGCCGACGCCAACAAAACCTCCGGTGTGATTTCGACATTGCGGAAGATACGTCCGCGTCCGGTGCGTACATTGGTTGCGGTAATAAACAGACGCGGTGCACCCGGCTTGGTCAACAGGTCGAAATCCACACAAGCCGTCAACACGTCGTTCAGCGGATTCCCCCCGTGAACATTAATGTCGTAGGGCGAGAAAAGCCGCGAAGCGATATCCATGAACACGAAAGCCGGCGAATAATCCAGCGTCCAGCGTCCCGTCAGAATTTCCAGCGGCCCGCGCCGGAAGGGGCTGAGTGTCGCCGCTTCCGAGACCTTGCTCCAGAAATTTTCCAGTTCGATCTGTGCCTGGCGACGGCCACCCTTGGCCAGGCCATAGGCCATCACAACGGCGTTCATCGCACCGGCCGAGGTGCCGGAAATGCCGTCAAATTGAAGCCAAGGCTCTTCCAACAGGCGATCCAGCACACCCCAGGTATAGGCGCCATGAGCGCCACCGCCTTGCAACGCCAGATCAACGAGCACGGGCGCGCGCTCAGCCGAAGTGGCCGCCTTCTTTCTCTTGGTGTTTTGCATGGTCAAACTCTTAGAAAATTGAACCGACTTTTTGGCGGCCTTCACATCGCATGACGTAATCGGACCGTATGCCAACACACGGCCCGATTACACGTAGCGCTAAAAAATCAGGCCAGTGCCTTGGCTTTGAGCTGGGCAAACTCTTCCGGACTAATGGCACCCGCATCCAGCAGCGCCTTCGCGTCGGCAATCTGATCCGCCGGCGATTTACCCGCCACATGGCGAATGTAATCCTCGGTCTGGGCACGGTTACGCTCAATAGCCGCCAGTTGGCGCTTGGCCATTCCCGGACCACGAACGATGACATAGAACAGTGCCGTGAGCATCGGCACAAAAATCAGGCAGATCAACCACAGCGCTTTGGCAACGCCGCTCACTTCCGGGTCGCGGAACAGATCGGCCACGATCTGAAAAAGAATCAGCAGATAGGCCACAAATACGAATGTGGAAACGATCAACCAGATGAAATCCCAAAAATTGCTCATAAAAAACCTTTCAAAGAAAAAAACAACAAAAAACAGCGAACCCGGTTATTGACCGCTCGATCCGCCCGATACCGGACGCAGTTTACGCTTCGTCAGCATACGGCATACTACCAGCCCGGCTGCAGCGGCTGCGAGATGCTTGAGGGTGTGACCGCTGACGATGCCCTGATCCAGCCACATCAGCTGGTGATCGAAGGTTTCCAGCACCTTACTCAACATGTACCAGCCGAACACCCAGAAAATATCCTGCCCGCGGGTATAACGTGACGGATTGAACAACGCCAGGAGCAGTAATACCAACACAGCGTAGCCCTGCAGAATACCGTAAGGCAGCACATTGCCGGCCCCGAGGCGTTCAGTCCAGCGCCAATAAATGACCGAAGCCGCACCGATGATCAGCGCGGGCACCAACAACCGCAGCCCACCACGCACGCTGACGCGATCGACGATCTGCGCACACACCAAACCCATGAAAGCAATCGTCATCGGCAGGCGATCCCAGAACAACGTTTCGTTGTCCGGCGCCAGATGATAATAGGCAGAACCCGCCGCCGTCAGCGTCACCCCGATAAAGAAGATCACATAAGGCCAGCGCTCGGTCGAATATTCAAAGAATGCACGGCCACGAGCAATCATGGCCAACCCCAACAGGCCGACGACGAGGAACGCCGCATTGGACATGACATCCAGAAAATTGGCGATACCCAAGGCATGACGATGATCGGCAAAATCGTGATACACCACCGACTGCGGTATGGGCGGCAGCACAAAAGCGGCTACAAAGGCGACTAGCGTCAGCAACACAATCCATGTCGCCGGTGAGCGGCTGTGCACATTACGGTTTGTCATCACTCACTGCCCCGGCTGATGCGCCCAGAGCACGCGCTCGCCATCGGCGCGATGGACGTCCAAAACACCACGAGCAATCTGCCAGCTCGTGGCGGTCTCCAGTGCTGCGAGAAACGCGCGTTCCTGCGTCATCACGGCGGCATCGCACATCATGCGGGTGGTTGCCAGCGGCCCGATTGACAGCGCATCACCCTTCGCCTTGAAGGCGCCATGAAAGCGATTGCAGCCACTCGAACCGGACACCTGATCGTCCTTGAACTCAATCGTCAGGTGCGTATCCAGCTTCGGGCTGACCACGGCTTGCCGCCCATTGTTGTAGCCGGTCACTTCCCAGACGATGCCATCGAGGCGCGGCGCCGATTCCCGTTTAAAGCGAAGCGGATCCTGACCGGACTCCGGCGTCAGCGTCAATTCGTCACCGCTCACGGCAATACGCATCGTGCCGGAAAAAGCTGCGCGGAACGCCTGTTCCAGCGCCATAGCCGGCTCCGGGCAGGCCATCAGGGTGCCACCGATCGGTCCGAGTGTCAGCGCATGACCCTGTACACGATAGCCCCCGGTAAACTGGTTGCAGCCGGAGAATCCACTGACCCGACCTTCTGAGAAACGCACGGTCAGGGAGCTGCTGGGCCCTGCTGCGGGCAGCGTCTGGCCCGGCAACATCGTCAGGCGCCAGCTTACATTTTCCAGTGCGGCCGTATCAGCCGGCACCCGGCAACAGCCGCGGAGATGGCGCCCATCCGGCAAAGACACATTAACGTCATACGGATGCACGATGTTGGACATCCCATCACTACATGCCCCGGCACGAATAAAGGCCACCAGTTCATCACCGCGCGCATTCACCGCACGCCCGCGCCAGACCGTTTCCGGATGGAACTTGAGCGCGCTTCCGGCACCGCGATAGACAATGGCCGTGCCATCCGGCTTGGTAAAGCGTCCCTGCCCCGACGTCCTCAGATCAAGGCTCCAGGCGGGTTCATTGCCAGAGCACAGCAGCGCCGGATCTGCGGCAAACGCAGGTGTAGCCAGCACCATCAAGGCGATCAGCGCACCGCCGAGTCGATGCAGGTATTGTCCTCTTAACATTACGTAATTATCCTATGTTTTTGCGTCAAAATGATTGCAACGAATTAGCCGGAGCGCAAATCACACCGCCCGGCCGGTGAATCTTATGTTCGGACCGCCACCGCAAAAGCCAGCAGCAGTCCCAACAACACCCATCCGGTCAGTGGCCAGCGGCGTAATGCGGTATCCAGCGCGACTGCGACATCTGAAACACCTCGGGCAATACACCGCCCGATGGGCGCCAACACGATCAGCACATCCCCGGATGGCACTTCCGGCAATCGCCGCTTCCAATTCACCAGTACCCAGGCAAGCACGATACCCACCACAATCGGCCACATCGCCGCCCACAGCGCATAGGGTGACAAGGCGTCCGGTAACGAATAGCGCGGCGACATCAAATAGACCACCCACGGCACCACCATCGAAGCCGTGGCCATCAGCAACCACGGCCAGCGCAAACCGGATTCGGCCCGCGCTTCCGGATCATCGGCCGCAAAGGCTTTGAGACAGCGCAGAAAATGCAACATCAACACGGTCGTTCCGATAGCCGACACAGTTGCCAACATACCGGCAACCCCCTCGCCAAAAAGCGCTTTCGCCACAGCCTTGGTCAATGCCCCACCACTGAGGGGCAACCCACCCAGGCCAATCGCCAGAACCCCCGCCGGCAGAAGCACTGTCCACAAGCGCCGACGTCCCGTTTCGGCCGCAACGCCGACCGCCATGAACAACGCGCCTTTCGACAGCACATGATTGACGGCGTAAAACGCCGCGATCAGACCGGCCTCGACTTTGCCCACCACCATGCCCATACCGATGATGGCGATAATCATGCCCATCTGGCTAACGCTGGAGTAGGCCAACACGGTTTTCGGATGGCGCTGCGTGATGCCAATCAGCACACCATAGAGCGCACCAAACAAGCCAACTGCCGTCACGGCGGTGCCGATGTTCCAAGGCGCCGCGTCAAAGGGCACGAAACGAATCAGGCCGATCACGCTGGCCTTGACCACAGCACCGCTCATCACGGCGGCAGCCGGTATCGGTGCCGCACTGTAGGCCAGAGGCATCCAGAAATGGAACGGAACCATGCCGGCCTTGATACCGAAACCGATGATCAGCAAACCAAGAATCGTGTCTCGCCAGGCAGATACCGCAATCGCCGCCGGTGCGTCGGCGATCAACAGTGTATTCCCCGGCGCACTGACGACAATCAGCACAAACGCGGCCAGCAGCAACGATTCGGCCAGCAACGCCATACCGATATAAACACCACCCGCCCGCAAGGCGCGGGGCGAACTGTCGTGAATGATGAGGCCCGTCGCCCCGACGCTGAGCAGCCCCAGCAAGGCATAAAGCGAAACCATATCCGCCACGACAAAAACGCCCAGACATCCCGTCAGTGTCATCAACCAGCAGACCGCAAAGCGGACACGCGCAGGCTGCGCCACCTGACATGCTGCGGCATACCAGCCGCCCGCCAGCCAGAGCAGTGCCGCAACACCCAGCAGGGCGCCACCTGCACGATCCATCGCGAAGGCCAGCGGGAAACGCGGACTGCCAAACACCCAGTTCTCGTCGCGTACGGCCAACAATGCCGCCAACAAACCAGGCAATGCGCCCAGCGGCAGCCAAGTCAACATCCGGTCACGCACGGGCTTCCAGCTACAGGCCAGCAACATCGCCAGCGGCACAGCGACCGTCAGTACCAGCATCCATGCGCTCACATTCATGGGACACCTCCAACCTGACGACCGATCTGCACCACCTCAAAAGGCAGGAGCGCCACACAGCCCAGCATCAACGAAAGCACCGCCAACGCCAGCACAATCGTTTCGCCCGAGCGCAGGACGACGCCTGTTTCAGGCAAGGGCGTCACTGCAGGCATCATCGCTTTCACGACGACAGCAAAAACATACGCGGCGGTCAGCAACCCACCCACCACCATGACGACCACCCACCACCATTGACCGGTCGTCAACGCAGCCGATAGCAACAGCCATTTCGCCATGAAGCCGCCCGATGGCGGCAACCCAACGAGCGCGATACCCCCCAGTGCAAACGCCAGAACCGTCTTCGGCAGACGCCGACCAACCCCCTGCAGATCGGCAACGCGGTCATGACCGAGGGCGGCGTAAACCAGGCCAGCCGCCATAAACATCGCCGCCTTGGCGGTCGCATGCGACACCGCCTGTAACAGCCCGCCTGTCACCGCCTTGTCGTTGGGCAGACCCATATCCACGAGACCGAGGGCCAGCGGAAACATCAGGAACAGGTAGCCGATCTGCGCCACCGTCGAATACGCAATCAGCAATTTGAGGCGCGACTGCCTGAGCGCCACTGTGTTACCGATCAAAATTGCCGCAGCGCCCAGCGCGCCCAACAACTGGGCCGCCGTTGGTGTCACGATGTCAGGCATCACATCCAGCCAGAGCCGGATGACTAAAAAGAAAGACCCTTTCACCACCAACGCCGACAGCAGCGCGCTGGCTGGTGCAGGCGCCCCGGCATGGGCCGGTGGCAACCACAAATGCAACGGGAAAAGCGCGGTTTTTGCAAGCAGGCCAACCGTCATCAGCGCGGTCGCCGCCCACGCCACCGGCCCCGGCATCACCACCTGCCGTAGCTGGGCAATATCGAGCGTCCCATAGCCCGCGTATAACAACACAGCACCCAGTAGATACAGTACCGAACCCAGCAAAGCAAAAAGCAGGTAACGCAATGCGGCGCGCAAGGTTTCCGCGTGGCCATCCAGGCACACCAGCGGTACCGCAGCAAAGGTCAATAGTTCGAGCGCCACATAGAGCGTAAACAGATCACCGGCCAGAAAAACCGTGTTCAGCGACACCCAGACCGCCGGCAGAAGCACCCAGAATATGAATGACGCTCGCGATTCCCCGCCGCCGGGCGCCTCGGGAAAATCCGCCCGCGCGAATAGTGCAATGGCAGCCAGTACAATCGCCGTCGCCAGCAGCATCGCACCAGACAGACCATCCGCCCGCAACGCGATGCCGAGCGGCGGCGCCCAGGCACCCAGATGATAAACCAGCGCCTGGCCGGAGCCGACCATATCCACCAGAATGACCACACTCAGAATCAGGCCCAGCGGCAACAGGCCCATCACGACACGGCGCGCCCAGGCGCCACCCAGCGCAAAGCCCGCCAGCATACCGAGCAAGGGCAACAGCAACGCGATCACCAGAAGGTAGCCCCCCGCCGTCGTAACTTCCGGCAGCATCATGGCGCCTTGCGCTCCTGTATATCCTTGGGCGCGTCAACCGGCTGGTGCGGGTCATCAAGCGCGGTCACCCCGCCCGCCGCATACAGCCGCAAGAGCAGGCTGACTGCGACCGCCGTCGCCGCGAAAGCGACGACAATCCCGGTGATCACCAGCGCCTGCGGTACAGGATCGCCACCCAGGCCCAAGGCCGCCCCGCGTTTGGCAGCTACGCCAAACAGCAGAAACACACCCGAACCGATGAGATTGAAGGCCACAATTTTGCGCAGGGGTTGCGGGTTAATGATCACCCCATACAAACCCAACCCCACCAGGAGCGCTGCGCCCAATCCGAACAGCGTACTGGCCGTCATACATTCCCTCTCTGTTCCGGGTAACCGACCACTAACAGCCCCAGCGTCACGCCAATCGATACCATCGATGCAGCCTCAATGATCAGGATGAGTGGCTTGGCAACGCGCTCCGGATAAGCCAGAAAGGCGCCCGCAGTCAGTACGCCGAGCGCGCCAATCGCCACAAAAACAAGGGTACCGACAATCACCCAAAGACGTAGCACACGACAACTGACCGGGGGCGGTGACGACAACCCGGCCAAGGTCGCCAGTAACCACATGGCCGCCAGCAGTGCACCGGCCTGGAATTTTCCACCCGGCAGGTCCGCGCCCACCCAGAACATATACACCGCCACAACAGCACCCACGGGCGGCAGCAGGCGTGCCAGATAAGGCCTGCCCGGCACGACCATCGTGCCACGTGCCTGGCCGGGCACACCACCCCAGGCATTGTCCGGTGCAAGCGACCAGACAGCGACCAGTGCAAAAATAAGCACCACGGCTTCCAGCAAGGTATCCGTCGCACGGAAGGCCAACAAGACCGCCGTCACAGAATTACCCAGCCCCGTTGCACCCTGATGGCTCAAAACCGCCGGCGCCAATGTCGGTGCCGGGTCGGGCAAAGCCATCACGCCCCAGGCCAGTCCGGCCACGACAACACTACAAAACACCGCCGTCCCCAGGCGGATAGACAGCCCGGGCCGTACGTATTCGTCCCGCACCGCCGTCGGCCGCAAACGGATGGCTGCGCGTAACAGCAGGACACCGCCCAAAGCGCCAATGACCGCTTCGGTCAATGCCGCATCCGGCGCCGCCAGACGCACCCAGAGCAGCGCCAGCAACAACCCATACACAATGTAGCCAAGCACTGCAGCAAATGTGTCGCGCACGCGGATCACCCAACCGGCGATACCCAGCACGAGCAACCAGAGCACGAGATCAAACCCGATTTCGATCATTGCTCAATCTCCGCCGCCTGACGGGCCAGACGGGCAATCCGTTGCGAAACAACCGCACCGCCTACCAGCACGAGCAACCAGACAACGATGAGCTTGGCCGCCGACAGCACATCGTTCATTTGGGGCAGCAGACCGAAAACGATCAGCCCCAGGCCCAGATTATCGGCCTTGGTTAAGGCGTGCAGGCGCGTTAACGCATCGGGAAAACGCAACAGGCCGACGGTTCCCGCCAGAAAAAAGAACACGCCGGCAGATACGGCCACCACACTCCAGGCATCCAGCAGCAGGCTCATTCGCCCCCCCTGCCCGACGCAGCGGATACGTTGGATCGATCGGCAAAAACGGCGAAAGCCAGTGACACAAAAGCCGACAACAGCGCCAGAAGCAGCGCCACATCCAGCGCGGCAATCTCACCCGCTGCAGCAACCAGCAGCAGGACGGCAACGCCACCGGTGCCGAAAATCTGTGCCGACATCACCCGGTCTGCCTGCCCCGGACCACGCAGCAGCCGGAACAGACCAATCGCCGTCAGCAACAGCACCAGCAAGGCGGCGCCCATGAAAAAATCAGCCATCGGTTTGTTCCCCGAATACCGGCGCCAGCCGTCGGGCCTCTTCGGCAAGCTGAGCCACAACCGGTTGATCCAGATCAAGACAGTGGTAAAGCAGGACGCCATCGTTATCGTCACATGGCAAGGTGCCGGGTAACAGGCTGGTGACCGTCGCAAAACTGTCGTGCGCAAAGGCCTTCTGGTACGTGCAGCGGAAAGTGATGAAACCTGTCTTGAGCGGCATCTTCGGGTTCAACGCACGTAGCGCCACATCCCATCCGGCCAGCAAAGACTGCCAGAGGAAGCGCGGCACCAGCAGACACATCAACCCAAAGCGAATACCGGCAGCCGCCGGGGGCAACAGACGCAGACTCCACCACGTTGCAGCAAGGGCCGCCAGCACACCTACGGCCCACGACGCGGGCGACCACGTCATCAGCGCCAACCAGATCAGGAACAAGCCAGAAAACCGGCTACAGGCAGCCATTTGATCGCGCGTCATAAGGCCTCGCAATGCACCTGTATCGGTACTTCGACATCCCAAGCACTGACCCGCAGAATCGAAAAATACACGCGGCCTCCTTGTTTCACCCTGTATCTGCAGACAATTATGCCACCAAAGCAATTCTGCTGTGTGCGGCGCAGCATTTGCAGACAGACCACGTTCTCCCATCCCTCATGGATCTGGCACGCGCCGATAAAAAAAGGCAGGGAACTACCCTGCCTTTCAACCTACCTTTTTAGTCGTTTCCTGACGCCACCTACCGCTCCCTCAATCGCCCTCCGCCACCTATTGGCTGACAGACACAGCGACTGACCCGAATCGGACTCAACAGCTCTCAACGGAATTCGGGGACTTGCACCTTGTCTCCCCACGCTCCTTTTGGAGTCTTTGAGTACATCCTACAACTTTCACATCAGGAAACAAGTTTATTCATGCACAATAAATTGATATGCGTCAAAAAGTCTTCATTCGAACCCGATCAGCCACCGCTGTCGGTTTTATGCATACATTCCGACACACCCACCACATGCACATCGCGCTGTGGGAACGGAATGTCAATCCCCGCCTCGGCCAATTTCTGTAGAACCCGGCAGCGCAGATCGCTATCGATCACGCGCCCATCCAGTCCCTGATCCAGGCGCACCCAGAAACGCAGCGTGAACAACAAGGCGCTTTCGGCAAAATCGTCCAGCACCACCATCGGCGCCGGTAATGGCATTACCCCAGGGTGCCCGGATGCGACATCCTGCAAAAGAGTCTGTACCTGTAATGGGTCTGAACCATAGGCAACACCCACACGGATTTCGCGCCGAGCCGCCGGGTTGCCGTAGGTCCAATTCGTCAGCTTTTTCTCAACCAATTCGCTATTAGGAATCAACGTATCGATCCCATCCGAACCATGAATCGTCGAGAAGCGGATACCGATCGACGTCACCCGCCCACGGACATTGTCAATTTCCACCAGATCGCCAATGCGGATCGGGCGTTCAACCAGCAACATGACCCCGCTGATCAGATTCTTGAGCAAATTCTGGGTGCCAAAGCCCACACCAATCGCCAACGCCCCACCCAGAAAGGCAAAAACACTCAAGGGAATCTGCACTAAATTAAAGCTCAGCACGATCAGCGTTGCCGTAGCGATGAGCATTAACCAGCGACGAATCAAAGTCGCCACGGAGGCTTTCAACCCGATACGGCGTTCGGCGATGCCGATGGCCGCACGAATCAGCCATGACACCATCAGAAAACCAAACAGCAGAATACCAATGGCGCCGATACTCTTGCCCACCGTCACACTCCGCGTGGTTTTCACCTCCTTGCCATCGGCGACGATCTGATCATCCACGGTAAACAGCTCATAACGCCAGACTTTGCTGCCCAGATCTTCCGCGCGTTGCCAATAGCCCAGCGCCCGTTCGGACCAGCTTTTCTTGTCTTCAGACACGCCCAGTTCGATCTGTAACAATCGAAGAAACTGGTCAAAGTTTTCCAGCGCGGCCAACACCGAACGCGCCATGTCTGTCTGTGCGTTCGCGGCCTGCAGCCGCGCGGTAGCCACCTGCCGATCAAGACCGTCTTTATACGTCAGCATCGCCTTGCGCAAATCGAAGGCCTCCTGCTCACGACTACTCAGCGTCTGCTGTAAAAAGCCACGCGCCTCATCCGTACGTAACCGGCCAATCTGCACACGCTGCGCGATTTCGGCCATTTTCGCGGCATCGGGCCGTGGCGTCGCATAAATTTGGGCGCGTGCATCCCAGACTTGCTGAGTATAGCTCGCCAGTTCGATCAACTGCCGCAGGCGATCGACCTCGCTACGCGCAGTGATTTCATCTGCCTGAGCAATATCCAGCGCCGCCCGCGCCCGGCGTAATTTTTCGGCAGGCGTTTTGTCGGGATTCAGGGCATCGTACTGGTTTTTCGCCTGCGTTAAACGCGCAGCGGCCGCATCAAAACGACTGAGCGCACCAATTTCCAGATCGCGGTTCTGATCCATCGACTTCTGCAACTCGGCTCGGGCAGCATCGAGCACTTCGGGCGACAGATCAAAGCGGCCGTCGTAATAAGCCCAAGTCTTCTCGAGAGTCGCCAGACGCAATTCCTGCAAGGTACGTTGCTTGTCCTTCAGCCGACGATTCAGATCGTAACGTAGCAGAATGGCGCTTTTCAGCGCCAGTTCAACTCGTTTTATCTCAAGCGTTGTACGGGCGCTATCGCTCAGCTTGGCCATACCCCCCGCATCGAGCGCACCGAGCTTTTCCTGCAATTGGCGCAACTGCACCTCGGCATCGTTCTGCTGACGCCCCAGATCGATGATCTGTTTCGAAAGCGCAGTCGATTCGCTGCCAAGCTGATTGATCTGCGTCTGATAGGTCAGCATCTCGCTACGCAACTTGTCCCCGACACTCACTGGCCAGGGCGGCTCACCGGCGGGCGGCGCCCAAGTGGACAACTGCTGCTGTGCATCACTGATGTTCTGTTCCAGCACCTGCAACTGCTTCAGATATTCCACCTGCTGGGCATAACGGTCAGTCAGGGTCTGACGCAGATTGAACTGCTTGAGCTGCTCGTTACGCACCTCGTTTGGCAATCCCGCACGATTAAGCTGTACGCGTATACGCGCCAGCGTCTCACGGCTTTCGTTGAATCGGCTCTGAGCATCCGCCAGCTCTTTGGCGGGATCAACCGCCGTGGCACTGACCGGCTTGGGCGCAGGCGCCGGCTTGACCGGCAGAAGCTGCGGCATCTGGGCAGCAGCGGCACCCAACCAGAGCGCCAGCCCCATAACAAAAGCCCAAATCCCAAAGCGCTGAAGGTTCCGCATGTCGTATCAACCCGGCTGCAAAACGCCCATTATGACGTATACAAAACATCGCGCCGCAAAAGGATACTTTATGACTAAAAGTTATTTAATTTTGTCGGACGATCAGTAAAATAACGAGTTTTGCACCGCACAAAGCCCTGTTATGAGCAACTACATCGAAGAAACCGTCACCGATGTCTATCATTGGAACGAATCCCTGTTCAGCTTCAAAACCACCCGCGACGCGGGCTTAAGGTTCGAGAACGGGCAATTCGTCATGATCGGCCTGGAAGTCAACGGCCGCCCACTGATGCGGGCTTACAGTATCGCCAGCCCCAACTACGAAGAACACCTGGAGTTTTTCAGCATCAAGGTGCCCGACGGCCCTTTGACCTCGATTCTTCAGCACATTAAGGTTGGTGACAAACTGCTGGTCAGCAAAAAGCCCACCGGTACCCTCGTGTTGTCCGATCTGAAACCGGGCAAACGCCTCTTCATGTTCTCCACTGGCACCGGTCTGGCACCCTTTATGAGTCTGATTCAGGACCCGGAAGCCTATGAACAGTATGAACAACTCATCCTGATCCATGGCGTGCGAACCGTCAGCGAGCTGGCCTACGAGCGCTTCATCACCGAAGTCCTGCCGCTCAACGAATACTTCGGCGACGAAGTCTGCAAGAAGCTGTTGTATTACCCAACCGTCACCCGCGAAGCCTACAAAAACCAGGGCCGTCTGACCGACCTCATCGAATCGGGCAAATTATTCGCCGACTTGGGTATTACGCCACTGAACCCCGAAACTGATCGCGGTATGATCTGCGGTAGCCCCGCCATGCTGGAAGACACCAGCAACATGCTCGACCGCTTCGGATTCCATATCTCGCCCAAGCGCGGTGTACAGGGCGACTACGTGATCGAACGCGCCTTCGTCGAGAAATAAGCGTTTACCCGACAACCACGCAAAAACCCTTCGGACAATAAATTGTCCGAAGGGTTCTACCCAGATTCATCAAGCAACCTGAATCGGTAACGATTTGTAAGGGTGCCGCCGCTTAGTTGCGGCGGCTTTGCGCCTGAATATCTTCACGTGTGCTTTCATCAAAGCCCGGCGGCGATTTGCCCCACGGGTAGCCGCTCAGGGCTTTCTGATAGCCATAGGCGAACAGAGCTTTCATGTAACCCTGGTCGAATTCATCCGGGTGCGGCGCTTTGAAATCGTCACCAATAAAGGCCAGATTGAAGCCCACCTTGTCACGCTGAGCGATCTGGTAAATCTGGTACAGATTACCCACGCCCTGTGCCTGAATAATTTTTTTGTAGGAGCGCGTTAACACACCCAAACTGCTGGGTTCGGTGTTCTCAGAACCTACCGAGATGGTGGCATTGCGGATGATGTACGCCTCGCGTTTACGCGGCTTGATAATGCCTTGCGCGATAGCCTTTTTACTCACAGCCGCCGGATACAGATAGATCTGCACCGACAGGCCGCCATCCACATGCAGCTCATGGTACGCCTGACCATTGACCTCGGCATCAAACAACGCGGCGGGGAACATCCCGGGTACTGCAGCAGAGGCCAGCATCACGCGATGGAACAATGCGGCGCTGGCTTCCGATCGCTGTGCGGCAATATGCCCCATGTTCCAGACAACCAGTTGCCCGGTATCGATGTTGGTGGTGCCGATGAGCAGCAAACGTCCTTCCTGCTCATAGGCTTGCGCGATCTGCTCCAGCATGGCCTGATCGATATGCTTTTCAATCAAGCGTAGCAGGGGCGTGTTATCGGCCAGAGAATCCCCGGAGATGATGGCGTAGAGACCGCGCTGTTTGTAGATATCACCTGGTGTGACGGTGGTGAACACCGCCTTGAGTTGGGCATCGTAATCCGACCCCAGGAACGCAAATGGCGCAACCAGCGATCCGGTACTGATACCCACCACCTGATCAAAGACGGGGCGATCGCCCCGTTTCGTCCAACCGGCCAGGATACCCGCGCCAAAAGCGCCATTGTCGCCACCACCCGAGAGCGACAGGTAATGCGATGTACCGGCCGGATTTTTATCCCGCAGGGGCACAATCCGTTTCAATTCGCCCAGATAGGCATTGACGCCCTCCGGGGTACTCGGCACAAAGCGCACATCGGCAAGCCCATCGATGGTGGCCGATTGCAGCGAGGTATCGTTCAGCGCTGGTTTGCGCGGCGGCGTGCTACAGGCAATGAGCACCACAGCGCATAGCGGCGTCAGGAACCACCGAATGGCGGCATGAGTACGTTGCTTACAGTCAGGCGTCATTGCTGAGGAATCCGGTTCAGGGTGTTTTCAAATTCCTGGTTGTATTGATCCAGGCTGACTTTGCCAAGCATGGGGAATTCGATAATGATGATGAGGTAAATCGCACAGGCCATGAGCAGCCCGAACATCATGGTGAGAAACCGCTCCTTGCGTTGCGCGAGTCCCATTTTGTAGCCGGCCAGAAACGCGCCGATGAGTACCAACACCAACAGTGAGAGCCAGATAATCCGCGGCTGGTGAAAGAGCATCGCCTGACGCTGCGTCACATAGGCATCCCTCATAGCGCCGACCTTACGCACGGCCTCGATGGCCAGCGCTTTTGCATCACCACGCGTTTCATTAAATGCCTCGCGTGTCTCGACATCAATGCTTTGGATCACAGCGTCCAGCGCACGGCGTTTTGTGTCATAGCGCTCAAAATCCGGCATGTCGGTATAAAGATCCAGGCGCTGCGTCAGGTAATCTTTATATCGGGCTTGAAGACCTGACTGGCGCGCCACCGGCAGCAGGCTGACCGAATCATAAGCGGCGGCAACCGTATTGGCTTCCGCCACAATCAGATGCGTGCGTTGATCAAAGCGCGCGGCGGCCCCCGAAAAACTGAATGCAATGAGCAGCCCCATCAACCCCAGGATAGCGCCGATCAATGTGTCATCCGAAGAGGTACGTTGCCCTTGGCTACGGTGATGCGACCGATGACCGATCCACCAACCCAGCCTGACGGCAAAAAGCACGGCCCCAAAAATGATGAGCGGCAATAATTGGTTTTCTACGATCGTAATAACGGCATTGGAATACATCGGTTTCATCGACACACCTGCACTTACGGTAAGGCGTGATTTTATCGTTACCGCTCCCATGGTTCGTAAGTTTTTGCAAATAATGAACACTGCAGCCCGAACAACGGATAGAGTGCTTTTGTCGCCCATAGACACCAAGGGACATCATGACATTCACTTTTTTATCCGGTTCGCCGAAACGACGCATCGCAATGCTGATGTTAGTGCTGGCCTCAGTCTGTTTAAGCAGCATCGCACAGGCCACCGAACCGATCTATCTGAACACCCCTGTGGGCATGCAACGTCTGGATCATGCCGATCTCAACCATGCCTACTTCATGGTGGCGCCTTATGTGGACACTCAAGAAAACATGGGCTTCTGCGGCCCGGCATCCATGGCCGCCATCCTGAACAGCATGCCGGCCATGCCACGCCCAGCGGCGACGGAATACGGCCCCTATAAATACTTCACGCAAAAGGCGCTTTTTAACACCGAGTCGAACAAGGTGAAGTCTTATGACCTCGTTGCCCACGGCGGCATGACGCTTGCGGAGGCATCCCGGTTTCTGACAGCACTCAATGTCGCCAACCAACTCTATTATGGTTCCGATTTATCGGCAGACACGCTGCGTACCTTGCTGAAAAGCGCACTGGCCAATCCGCACAAGCGTGTCATTGTCGATTTTTATCGCCCAACCTTCGGCCAGAAAGGTGAAGGCCACTATTCACCGCTGGTGGCCTATGACACCGCCAGCGATAGCGTCCTGATCGCCGATGTCGCCAAGTTTAAATACCCGCCCTTTTGGGTCACTATCAGCGATTTATTAACATCGATTCAGGCGATTGACCCGGACAGTCAAAAGTCGCGTGGGCTCATCGTAGCGAGCGAACCCGATTGAAATCGGTTTCTGCCCTGATCAACGGCACATCGTCTTATTGTGTCGGCAGGGCATCGGCCCTGCGCATCACGCCCGCATCGTTTAAACAGCTTTTCGGTTCGCCAAATAGTCGTCTTGAAATGCAGCCATCCTGCAAACGTCTTTATAAACCCCATCCACGAAGAATTCTTTGATCAACATGCCTTCATGTTTGAATCCGCATTTCTCGTAAATATGGACGGCTTTTTCGTTTGAAGGATCAACGATCAAACACAGTTTGTACAGATTCAAGACCGTAAAGGCATAATCCATCGCCAGTGCTGTAGCCACCCCCGCAAAGCCCTTGCCTTGAAAGTCAGGAGAGATAATGATCTGAAATTCGGCGCGGCGATGGATCAGATTGATCTCGACCAACTCAACCAGCCCGACCGGTTTACCTGCCGATTCAACAATAAATCGTCTCTCGGTTTGATCATGGATGTGTTTGTCATACAAATCACACAATTCCACAAACGCCTCATAGGGCTCTTCAAACCAATAGTGCATCACGGTTTCGTTATTGTCCAACTCGTGAACAAATCTTAAGTCTTCCCGCTCCAACGGTCTCAACCTTGCTGTTGCACGCATATTTTTCATCTGCTTATCCAAAAGAAGAAGTCGTTTGCACCCATAAAACAAAACGCCGTGCGCTGAGGCACGGCGTTTTGATACAACCTGGTGGCCAGTCTCGGAATCGAACCAAGGACACGCGGATTTTCAATCCGCTGCTCTACCAACTGAGCTAACTGGCCACACATCCGACCCCAAGGAGTCGGATGCAAAAAAGCATTAACGCTTCGAGAACTGCTTACGGCGACGGGCGCTGTGCAGACCGACCTTCTTACGCTCGACTTCACGCGCATCACGGGTCACAAAGCCTGCTTTCGACAGTGCCGATTTCAGTTCAGCGTCGTACTGGATCAGGGCACGGGTGATACCGTGACGAACCGCGCCAGCTT
This sequence comes from Fluviibacter sp., assembly GCA_048859965.1. Taxonomy (GTDB): domain Bacteria; phylum Pseudomonadota; class Gammaproteobacteria; order Burkholderiales; family Rhodocyclaceae; genus Fluviibacter. The sequence continues at coordinate 47,774 of JBLIZO010000015.1, read as the reverse complement.
GACCCGACTCACCACCGCCAACGACGTTGACGTTGATGTCGAAGGTGTTGACGTGCTCAACCAGTTCCAGCGGCTGACGCACGACCATGCGACCGGTTTCACGCGAGAAGAAGATGTCAACCGGCTTACCGTTAACGGTAATGTCGCCCTTGCCGCGCTTCAGGTAAACACGAGCGACGGCGCTCTTGCGACGACCGGTGCCGTAGTATTGTTGTTCTGCCATAAAAACCTCTTAGATTTCCAGCGACTGCGGTTGCTGGGCGGTATGCGGATGGGTCGCACCGGCGTAGCACTTGAGCTTCTTGATCATGGCGTAGCCCAGCGGACCCTTCGGCAGCATGCCTTTAACGGCTTTTTCCAGAGCGCGCTCCGGGAAACGCTGTTGCATCTTGCCGAACGTGGTTTCGTAGATACCGCCCGGGTAACCCGAGTGGCGGAAATACTTTTTGTCTTCAGCCTTGTTACCGGTCACGCGCAGCTTCTCAACGTTAACGACAACAATGAAATCACCCGTATCGACGTGCGGGGTGTACTCAGGCTTATGCTTGCCACGCAGGCGGCGTGCGACTTCGCTGGCAACGCGGCCCAGGACTTTGTCCGTGGCGTCAACGACGAACCAGTCGCGCTTGACTTCATGCGGCTTGGCGGAAAAGGTTTTCATCTTGGCACTTCCGTGGCGCCATGGGTGGCGCGGAATTTTGGAAAACGCGCATTTTATCAACAGTTCAAATTCCGCGTCAAGTGTTTTGGTGATTTGCCGCGAAACACACTCAAAAAACGCGGCACTCAAAAAAAACGCGGAGCCACACAAGTGGTTCCGCGTTAATCCACACCAAAGGAGGAGGGTGGAGGAGACAATCCTGCGGACGCGACACAATCCTTACGCCCGACTTACAAGGACAATGTATAACCCCCGAACCAAAAAATCAAGAGGATTTGCTGTGTTGCAATAAATTATTTCTCTTGGGGTGCCGGGCCGTTACAATCGCGGCGTTGCTTCCTTTCACACTCTTTCTGGAGCCTGCACCATGGAATGCCGCGTCGTCTGGACCAAACACATGACTTTTCTCGCCGAAACCGGTAGCGGCCACATGGTCACAATGGACGGGCCACCTGATGCCGGGGGGCGCAACCTGGCGCCGCGTCCCATGGAAATGATGCTGGCGGGTGCCGGCGGTTGCACAGCCTTCGATGTCGTCATGATCCTGAAGCGCGGACGCCATCCGGTCACGGGGTGCGAAGTGGTGCTCAAAGCCGAGCGCGCCGATACTGACCCGAAGGTCTTTACCAAACTCCACCTGCATTTCGTGGTGACCGGTAACGGCCTGAAACCGGAGGCGGTGGAACGCGCGGTCACCCTCTCCAAGGACAAATACTGCTCGGCCACGGCCATGCTGGGCGCGACCGCCGAGATCACCTGGGATCTGGAACTCCGGGATCAGCGCCACGCAAGCCCGGCCAGCGCAGGCTAACTGCCCTGCTCCCGGCGGCCGACACCGGGCGGCGGCTCAGATGCGATAGGACAGGCCCGTCAACAGTTTGGAGGTCTGTTGCATCAGCGTTTTGACCAGCGGCGGGAACTGCGCGGCACCGAGCGCTTCGGCTGTATGCGCATGCGAGGTTTCATCAATTGCCATCTGGCGGATGATGGCGGCGCTTTTCTCGTCGGCTGCCGGCAAACGATCCAAATGGCTTTCCAGATGTGCCGTCACCTGCTTTTCCGTCTCGGCCAGAAAACCCAGGTTCCAGCGATCGCCTAATTTACCGGCCACCACGCCGAGTGTCAGCGAGCCAACATACCAGAGCGGATTCAGCCAGCTCGTATGACTGTCGAGTTCGCGTAAACGCTGTTCGGTCCAGGCGAGGTGTTCGATTTCTTCGTGCGCGGCTTCGCGCAAGGCTTCCCGCACGGCCGGATCACGCGAGGTCAACGCCTGCCCCTGATACAGTGCCTGAGCGCAAACTTCGCCACTATGGTTAACCCGCATCAATCCGGCGACATGACGGCGATCCGCCTCGGAAAGCTCGGCTTCCGGTATGCCGACGTCGGGATGCGGACGCACACTGCTTTGTGACGCAAACAGCGTACGCAACACCTTGTCGGCTTCGATGATCAGACTGTCGATACGCATGACACCTCTCTCCTAACGAAACGTTGCAGCGCCGCGGCGCAAGGCATCAATCGCTGCTTCGGGGCTGGCGACCGGAATGCGGTCTACGCAAAAATACTCGTCAAACAACACGGCCTGGTAGCCGTTGTGCATCTTGTGCTGTTGCTTGTGCACGTCAGCCCAGCCGGAACCCTGGTTTTCGACCCAGGCGCCATCAGGTTGACCAAACGCATACAGTCTGCGCTCCCGGGTCTGACAGCGCAGTCCTTCATAGTTGACCGTGCGTGCACCGCCCGACGCTTCAATCACCACGGTGTAGCGCACAACACCGTCTTTACCAACGCTAATGCTGGCAGGATCAATGTAAAACCGGTTGGCGTTGGCAACGCTGACCTCGAAGGGAATGAGCTTGTCCGGATCAGGCGACGGCGGAATTTTGGCTTTGAGTTCCTGCCAACTCTCGGCAGCCTCCTCATCGAAGTCATAGCACTCGTAGTATTTGCTGCAGTTCTGCGCGGCCGCGGCAGCCTGCACGATCAGCGCACTCACGAGAAGGCAACACCAGCGCCGCATCACGACGCTTCTCCGGACGGCACCGCTACTGCCGCAGCTTCGGCAGCAGATGCTGGACGGGTCGGGGCTTTGGTTGGCGGGCGCCGCCCACGACGACCAATAGCCGGATGACGCAGACGATCCGCGTTCAAAAAGGGCTCCAGCTCGGACAATGCCTGCTGATACACATTGCGCTTGAACTCCACCACCGATTCCAGCGGCACCCAGTACTCGCTCCAGCGCCAGGCGTCAAACTCGGGGTGTGACGACGCACGCAACTGGACGTGATGATCGCCGCCCGTCAGACGCAGCAGATACCAGATCTGCTTCTGACCCTTGTAGTTGCCACGCCATTCGCGACGAATCCATTGTTCCGGCACCTCATAGCGCAGCCAGTCGCGAGTACGCCCCAGAATCTGAACGTGCTCGGCGATAAGGCCCACCTCTTCCTGCAACTCACGGTACATGGCCTCTTCGGGAGATTCTCCGCGCTTGATCCCGCCCTGCGGAAACTGCCAGGCGTGTTCTCGAACGCGCTTTCCCCAGAAGACTTCATTACGTGCGTTGCAGAGAATGATGCCGACGTTGGGGCGGTAGCCTTCACGATCCAGCATAAATCACCTGCGTTAATTTGAAATTGCCCTGATTCTGGCACATCCGGCACCCAGACGAAAGCCGGGTTCCGCTAGAATGCTGTTTTTGCCTATTTTTGTGGTTTGTCGCTGACCAGCGACACGACACAGCTCTCCAGGTTTTCTTATGCGCTCTTCCCAGTTTCTGATCACCACCCTCAAAGAAGCCCCGGCTGATGCCGAAGTTATCAGCCAGAAGCTGATGCTGCGTGCCGGGCTGATCCGCCGCCTGGCCTCCGGCGTGTACACCTGGACCCCGATGGGCCTGCGCACTCTGCGTAAGGTCGAAGCGATCGTACGCGACGAAATGAACCGTGCCGGCGCCCTGGAACTGCTGATGCCCGCCGTGCAACCCTTTGAACTATGGCAGGAATCCGGTCGTGGCGAGCAGTACGGCCCCGAACTACTGCGTTTCAAGGATCGCCACCAGCGCGAATTCGTCATCGGCCCGACGCATGAAGAAGTCGTCACCGATTTCGTGCGTAAGGAAATCAAGAGCTATCGTCAGCTACCGATTCATCTGTATCAGATCCAGACCAAGTTCCGTGACGAGATCCGCCCGCGTTTTGGGGTGATGCGCGGCCGCGAGTTCCTGATGAAGGATGGCTACTCCTTCCACACCAGCTTTGAAGATCTGCAGCGCGAATACCGCGTGATGTACGACACCTACAGCCGTATCTTCACGCGCCTGGGCCTGCGCTTCCGCGCCGTGGCCGCCGATACCGGTTCCATTGGCGGCACCGGCTCGCATGAGTTCCATGTCCTGGCCGATTCGGGCGAAGACGATATCGCTTTCTGCCCGACGTCTGACTTTGCGGCCAACGTCGAGCTGGCCGAAGCGCTCCCGCCAACCACGCCCCGCCCCGCGGCCAATGCACCGCTCGTGCGCGTTGCCACCCCTAAGAAATCGCGCTGCGAAGAAGTGGCTCAAGCACTGAACATCCCGCTCTCGGGTCTCGTCAAAACCCTGGCCATCGTGCCAGAACTGCCAGAAGGCGGCAATGCGGGTCTGGTACTGCTGCTCCTGCGTGGCGATCACGACCTCAACGAAATCAAGGCCAGCAAAATTGCCGGCATTGGTGCCTTCCGCTTCGCCCGCGAAGACGAAGTAAAAGAAGCACTGGGCTGCATCCCCGGCTTTATCGGCCCGGTCGACATCAAACCCGGTATCCGCGTCATCGCGGATCGTACCGTGGCCGTGATGGCTGATTTTGCCTGTGGCGCCAACGCCTACGACACGCACCTGACCGGCGCCAACTTCGGACGCGACCTGCCAGAACCGGAAGTGGCTGACATCCGCAATGTCGTAGCGGGTGATCCATCACCGGATGGCAAAGGCGTACTGGATATCGTGCGTGGTATCGAAGTTGGCCACATTTTCCAGCTGCGCACCAAATATGCCGAAGCGCTCGGCTGTACCTTCCTCAGCGAGCAAGGTAAAAACGAAGTCATGGAAATGGGCTGCTACGGCATCGGCGTCACCCGCATCGTGGGCTCAGCTATCGAACAGAATCACGATGAGAAAGGTATCGCCTTCCCGACCGCCATCGCCCCATTCACCGTGGCGATTGTGCCGATGGGCTATCACAAGTCACCGGCCATTCAGGAAGCTGCCAGCGAACTTTACGAAGAACTGATCGCCGCCGGTTTTGATGTGCTGCTGGATGATCGTAACGAACGTCCGGGCGTCATGTTTGCCGATATGGAGTTGATCGGCATTCCGCAGCGCCTGGTGATTGGCGAGAAAGGCCTGGCTGCAGGGCAGATCGAAGTGAAGGGCCGCCGCGACGCGGAAGCAACGATGATTGATCGGGCGGGTGTCGTGGATTACCTGCGTAAAGCACTCGCGCAGTAAAACCTGCGAGGCCCGGTGAACCACACGCTGGGGCAGACCGTGTTTAAATCACAACCGCGATGAACATGGGACGCATCGACCTTTCGTCGGATCAAAGCCGGGGCCTGCTCGCGGCCCTGGTCACAGTGACTTGCTGGGCCGGTTTCAATATCGTTTCCCGATTTGGCAGCAAAGGGGTATTCACGCCGTTTGATCTGGCGGCGATGCGATACGGCGTATCCGGGGCACTGACCCTGCCCTTTTTCCTCTACCTGGTCCCGCTGCGCGACTGGCCAAGATACCTGGTGCTCGCAGTGTTCGGTGGTTTGGGCTACGGCCTTTTGGTGTACTCCGGCTTTGCCTTTGCACCCAGCGCGCATGCCGGTATCTTTGTGAATGGCGGCATCCCCTTCTGGGCCGTCGTACTCACCGCAGTCATGAGTGGATTCAAACTGTCACGGCATGTCGTTATCGCGCTGGCGCTTTCGACCTGTGGCCTGTTGATGATTGGCTTCAACAGTCTTTTTTTCAGCCACAGCGGTGATCAGTGGATCGGCGATCTTCTGTTCTTCAGCGCCGCGCTCTGCTGGGCCATCTTTGGCCTACTGGTGAGGCGCTGGCAAATCAAGCCTCGTCATGGCATCTTCGGGATCGCTGCGTTTTCGTCACTGGTGTATTTACCGATCTACTACCTGTTTTTGCCCAAGGGCATTGCGGATGCGACCTGGAGCGCTATCATTTTCCAATCGGTTTATCAGGGCATAATCGCAGCACTTCTTGCCGCAGGAATGTTCAGTTATGCCATCCATAAAATAGGCGCCTGCGAAGCGTCGATGATGCTTGCCTTGGTTCCCGCCTTTTCTGCAGTGGGCGGTTACTTCATTCTCGGCGAGAACCTTTCGCTCATCACCATTGTCGGGATTGTCATCGTTTCGGTCGGCGCACTGCTCGGCGCCATCCCCACAAACCCCGTTGCATTCATGCTCGGCAAGCGCGCCTTGAAAGACCCGCGGTAAAGCAGGCCCTAATCACGCTTTAAAAAGGCAGTTTGCCGCCGAACATGGACTTGGCACCGCGCATCATCTTCATCATGCCACCCTTGCCTTTGAACATGTTGCCGAATTGCTTCATCATTTTCTGCGTCTGTTCAAACTGATTGAGCAGACGGTTCACTTCCTGCACCTGTACCCCGGCACCGAGGGCGATACGACGTTTGCGGCTGGCTTTGATCAGCTCTGGCTTGCTGCGTTCATCGGGCGTCATGCTATCGATAATGCCCTGGATGCGTTTAGCCATTTTCTCATCGCTACCCGCCGGCATATTAGCGGCAGCTTCGGCAAACTTGGCCGGCAGCTTGTCCATCAATGCCGTCATGCCGCCCATCTGTCGCATCTGGGCCACCTGCGCACGAAAATCGTTCAGATCAAAGCCTTTGCCGGATTTGAGCTTCTGGGCCATGGCCTGGGCCTGATCCATATCGACCTGCTGCGAGGCGGCTTCGACCAGCGACAGAATGTCGCCCATGCCGAGGATACGGGAGGCCATGCGATCTGGATAAAACGGCTCCAGACCATCCAGCTTTTCAGCCACCCCAACGAACTTAATGGGTTTACCGGTGATGGCGCGCACGGATAAAGCGGCACCGCCCCGAGCATCGCCATCCAGCTTGGTGAGCACCACGCCGGTCAACGGCAGCGCTTCATTGAACGCCTTGGCGGTATTCACCGCATCCTGGCCTAACATGGCATCGACGACGAACAGTGTTTCAATCGGGTTTAACTGGGCATGCAGCGCCTTGATCTCGTCCATCATGGCTTCGTCGATGGCCAGACGACCGGCGGTATCGACGATCAGCACCTCTGCATGATGCTTGCGCGCCCAATCCACCGCAGCGGCCGCAATTTCGGCCGGTTTCTGCGCCGGTGAGGACGGGAAAAACTCGGCGCCGACCTGACCGGCGACATGCTTGAGCTGCTCAATAGCGGCCGGACGATACACGTCACAAGACACCACCATGACTTTTTTCTTCTGGTTCTGCTTAAGCCAGCGCGCCAGCTTACCGACAGTCGTCGTTTTACCGGCACCCTGCAGGCCCGCCATAAGGATAATGGCCGGTGGCTGCTGATTCAACGCCAGCGGCGCCTGTGCTTCGCCCATGAGCTGCTTGAGTTGCTCATGCACAACCCCGATGAAGGCCTGGCCCGGTGTCAGCGAACTGACGACTTCCTCGCCGAGCGCCCTTTCCTTCACTTGCGCCACAAAGTCCTTGACGACCGGCAGCGCCACATCGGCTTCCAGGAGCGCCATGCGCACCTCACGCAGGGCATCGCCGATATTGGCCTCGGTCATGCGGGCTTCGCCGCGCATCGTCTTTACAACACGGCTCAGCCGTTGGGTCAGATTTTCAAACATGGGTGTGGTTTGTCTTGAAGATTCATTTGGCCCCCCGTGATATAAATGGGGCTATGACGCCAATTGTATCGCTTCCCTTCCTGTTTCCGACGCCTATTCCGCTGGCAACCCTGCTGACGGTCGTTGCCGCACTCGCTTACGGTTTTCTAAGCTGGCAGGTATTGCGCCAGGTCGCCGCACAATCCAAGGCCCGTCTGGCCCAAGCGTCTCTGAGTGCCAAAGCACGGCAAGATAGCCAACCCTCGGCCGGTGTTGCACCGCCGTTGCTCGGTTTCGCACTGACGATACACGCTGGCGCCCTGTATTTTGAGATGTTCGGCGACGGCAGTGTGCATTTCTCTTTTGCGGTGGCGATCTCGGTCATTCTCTGGCTGGCCGTGGTGCTGCACGGCTTTGAAAGCCTCGCCCACCGGCAGCGCGGCCTGCTCGCGCTGATTCTGCCAATCACCTCGGCCTGCGTACTGCTACCGCTGATTTTTCCTGCCGAGCATCCGCTGGTGCATATCGGGTCGCATCTCTTCCGCGTGCATTTCATTCTGGCCATGCTGGCCTACGGCGTCTTTCTGCTGGCGACCTTGCAAGCCTGCCTGCTCTGGATTGCCGAACGCGACCTGCACCACCCCGAGCGCCTAACGGCAGCGCCACGTTTCCCGCCGCTGCTACGCATGGAAAACCTGCTGTTCCGCATGCTGGGCATTGCCTTTCTGCTCCTGACGGCATCGTTGGCGACCGGCCTGCTGATCTCGGAACAGTTTTACGGCCAGTGGATTCGCGCCGATCACAAGACGATCTTCGCGGTGCTGTCCTGGCTGATTTTCGGGGCGTTGCTGCTGGGCCGCCGCCTCAGGGGCTGGCGTGGTCGCAAGGCGACCGGCTGGACGATTGCCGGGTTTATGTCGCTCCTGCTGGCTTATGTCGGTAGCCGATTCGTTCTGGAAGTATTGCTCGACCGCAGCTTATGAGTAGCCTCGCCCGCGCGTTAATCGAGAGCGGGCGACTTCCTGCCGCCGATGTCGCACGCTGCCAGACGCGCTGCGCCCAGAGAAACACCAGCCTGCCGGACGAACTGGTGCAAGCCGGGCTCATGGAAAGCGGCGATATCGTCGATTTCATCGTCCGGACCTTCGGCTTTACCCGATGCGAAGATGACATCATCGAATCGACCCCGCTGATCGATGGTTTGACACCTGCGCTGTATCAGGATGTACGCTACCTGCCCGTCGCCCGAAACGGCCGACAACTCTCTCTGGCGATGGCCGACCCCGCCGACGAAGTACTGATCAATCTTGTGCGCTTCCAATCGGGGCTGAGTATCGCGGCGCTGGTCGCCGACTGTCGCCAGCTGGCCACCGCCGTCGAGCGTCTTAAAACACAGACGACGCAGGCACCGACCCCTCAGAATCAGCTCACAGTCACAATACCCCCACCGCCGGGCGATGTGATCGACGACGCCCCTGCCGTAAAGTTCCTGCAACGAATTCTGGATGAAGCCGTCGCCCAAGACGCGTCGGATGTCCATTTTGAACCGTATGAAACCAGCTATCGGGTCCGCTTCCGTATTGACGGCGTGCTGCAGGAAGCCGAGACGCCGCCCGTAGAAATTCGTGAGATGCTGGCATCGCGCCTCAAGGTGCTGTCGCGTCTCAATATTGCCGAAAAACGCCTGCCGCAGGACGGCCAGATGCGCATCGATATCGACACGGGGAATTCGGTTGATTTCCGCATCAGTACGATGCCGACACTGTATGGCGAAAAGATCGTGTTGCGAATTTTGGATCGTCAGAACGCCCGGCTGCATATCGATCAGCTCGGCATGAACGATACGCAACGCGCCCACCTGCTACAGGCCATTCACCAACCGAGTGGCCTGGTTTTGGTGACCGGTCCGACGGGTTCGGGCAAAACAGTCACGCTGTATGCCTGCCTGAACGAACTGAATCGCCCCGGCGTCAATATCGCCACCGCCGAGGATCCGGTCGAAATCCCGGTAACCGGCATCAACCAGGTCAACATTGACGAGCGTACCGGCCTCACGTTCGCCGTCACCTTGCGCGCGTTCATGCGACAGGATCCGGACATTCTGATGGTCGGTGAAATCCGCGACTTTGAAACAGCGGATATCGCCGTAAAAGCCGCACAAACCGGCCACCTGGTCTTATCCACCCTGCATACCCGTTCCGCACCCGCCAGTCTTGAACGTTTGCGGCAACTGGGTCTGCCCGCGTTCAACGTCGCCGGTAGCGTATTACTCATCGTCGCCCAGCGACTGGTGCGCCGACTCTGCGCCTGTAAATGTGTCGATAGCCAGGTGCCCGATGACGTCCTGCACAGCGCCGGTTTCAGCACGGCCGATCTGGCGCTGCGTCACGCTGGGTCCTGGCAACTCTATCGCCCGGTCGGTTGCGCCCGATGCGCCCACACCGGCTACAAAGGGCGCCTTGGCCTGTTTGAAGTCCTGCCTATCAGCACGGCCATGCAGCGTATCATTCTGGCCAATGGCAGCACACTGGATATCGCCACCCAGGCCCAAGCCGAAGGGCTGAGCGATCTGCGTCGCGCCGGCCTCGACAAGGTCATGACGGGTGATACCGCACTCGATGAAGTTCTGGCCGCAACCGACCCCTGGTAAAGCGATGGCCCGCACGAACAACAGCCAGAAGCAATATCGTTTCCAGTGGTCCGGTATCGGCAGCACGGGCGCCAGACTGTCCGGTGAACTGCGCGCACGCAGTGAAGTCAGCGCCCGTATTGAACTGCGACGCCAGGGCGTTACGCCGACCCGGGTCCACAGAAACCGACGGCGCGCGCCACGCCTGGCGGCCAAAACCGTTGCCTTTCTGCTCCGCCAGCTTGCCACGCTCATCCGTGCCGGCGTGCCGATTCTGTCGGCGCTCGATATCATCGCGCGGAGCCAGGAAAAACCGGAAGCCACACACCTGCTGCTGCAGATTCGAGCCGATCTGCAAACCGGCTGCGCGCTAGCCGCGGCATTGGCACGCCACCCCGACAGCTTCGACGAACTGACCTGTACGCTGATCGACGCCGGAGAACAGTCTGGCCAGCTGGATGCCATGCTGACCCGCATTGCCGACTATCAGGAAAAGATGTTGGCGATTCGCGGCAAATTACGCAGCGCATTAACGTATCCGGCGGCAATCTTGAGCATGGCCGTCATCGTCACGGTGCTGATGCTGGTTTACGTCGTGCCGGCCTTTGAAAACAGCTTCAGCAGCTTCGGTGCGGCGCTCCCGTTGCCAACCCGCCTGATTATCGAGGGCTCTGCCGCCATCCGGGACTATGGCCTGGTCGCCGCAGCATTGCTGGCGGCTGGTGGCGGTACATTCGCCCATTACTGGCGCCGAAACCCGCGCTGGCAGGAGAACGCTGACCGCTGGCAACTGCGCCTACCCATCCTGGGCACCCTGTTGCGTCGGGCAGCACTGGCGCGCTGGAGCCGAACGCTGGCCGGGCTGTATGCTGCCGGTATTCCATTGCTGGATACGCTGGTACCGGCCGGTAACGCCACCGGCAACTACGTATTCAAACAGGCCAGCCAAACCCTGCACCAACAAATTCGCCAAGGCGACAGCCTGTCACGGGCACTCACAGGGGAGACGGCATTTCCACCCTTATTGGTGCAGATGGTTGCGATCGGTGAAGAATCCGGTGCACTGGACGACATGTTGAACAAAGTGGCGGATATCTACGAACGCGAGGTCGATGAATCCGTCACCCAGCTCGGCACCCTGATGGAACCGCTGCTCATGCTCATTCTCGGCGGTCTCATCGGCGGACTCGTCATCGCCATGTACCTGCCGATCTTTCAACTCGGTACCGTGCTCTGAGTCAACCGCCCGACCAGCGCCCCCGTTCGCCGCATCCACCCTGTATCGGCGCGCGTCCGCTATAATCAAGGGTTCGACGAATTACCACGGATCTGATCCCAAGGTCTACACAACGTGAAACGCTACTTCATTACCGGTCTGCTGATCTGGGCGCCACTCGGCATCACCCTGTGGGTGCTGTCGTTCATCCTGGGCATGATGGATCAGTCGGTCCTGTTGCTGCCAAATGAATGGCAACCGCGCATGCTGCTGGGCTTCCACATCCCCGGCCTGGGCGCGCTGATGACGCTGCTGATCGTCTTTCTGACGGGCCTGCTCACCGCCAACTTCATCGGCCAGCGGCTGGTGCGCTGGTGGGAGGCGCTGCTGCATCGCATTCCGGTCGTCCGCTCCATCTATCAGAGTGTCAAGCAGATTTCCGACACCGTGTTTTCGCCTTCCGGCCAGGCCTTCCGTCAAGCGGTGCTGTTGCAATATCCGCGCCCGGGCAGTTGGACCATCGGCTTCCTGACCGGCACCCCGGGGGGCGAAATTGCCACCTATCTGGGCGACGACATGGTCAGCCTGTATGTGCCGACGACACCGAATCCGACTTCCGGCTTCTTTCTGATGGTGCCTAAAACAGAGGTCGTCGAACTCAACATGTCGGTCGAAGACGCCCTCAAGTACCTGATCTCAATGGGCGTCGTCGCACCTGCCGCGCTACCCGTCAAGAATCCGGACGCGCTTGCCGCACTCAACGCAAAAACCACTGCCGACACTTACGCCGGCGACTGATTTCCACCCTGAAGAAAAGCCCGAACTCCCATGCGTACTCATTACTGCAGCGACCTCAACCCTTCGCTCAATGAACAGATCGTCACCCTTTGCGGTTGGGCGCACCGTCGCCGCGACCACGGTGGCGTTATCTTCATCGCTCTGCGTGACCGCAGTGGTCTGGCGCAGATCGTCTGCGACCCGGATCGCCCGGAGATGTTCCAGATTGCCGAATCGGTACGCGGCGAATTCTGCCTCAAGATCACCGGCAAAGTTCGCCCGCGCCCGGCCGGCACGGAGAACACCACGCTGGCCTCGGGCGGGATTGAGGTTCTGTGCCACGACATCGAGGTGCTGAATCCGTCCGTCACGCCACCCTTCCAGGTGGACGACGAGCATCTGTCGGAAACCGTGCGTCTGACCCATCGCGTCATCGACCTGCGCCGCCCGGCCATGCAGAAAAATCTGCAATTGCGTTATCGCGTCGCCCGTGCCTTCCGTCGCTTCCTCGACGATAACGGCTTCATCGATATCGAAACGCCGATGCTGACCAAATCGACGCCGGAAGGCGCACGTGATTATCTGGTGCCGTCGCGCGTGCATGATGGCCAGTTCTTCGCACTGCCGCAGTCGCCACAGCTCTTCAAGCAGCTCCTCATGGTCGCCGGCTTCGATCGCTACTACCAGATCGTCAAATGCTTCCGCGACGAGGATCTGCGCGCCGATCGCCAACCCGAATTCACCCAGGTCGATATCGAAACCTCGTTCCTGAGCGAAGAAGAAATCATGGGCCTGATGGAAGGCCTGATCCGTTACGTGTTCAAAGACGCACTGGATGTCGACCTGCCCAACCCGTTCCCGCGCATGGCCTACGCCGAAGCGATGGCGCGTTTCGGTTCGGACAAGCCGGACATGCGTGTCACGCTGGAACTGACCGATGTGACCGATGCCGTCGCCGATGTCGCTTTCAAGGTGTTCAGCGGCCCGGCAACGACCGGTGGTCGTGTCGCCGCGATGCGCATTCCCGGTGGCGCATCGCTGACTCGTGGCGAAATTGACGAATACACCAAGTTTGTGGGCATCTACGGCGCCAAGGGTCTGGCTTACATCAAGGTCAACGATGCTTCGCAACCCAACGAAACCGGGCTGCAATCGCCGATCGTCAAGAACCTGCACGAAACCGCACTCAAAACGATTCTGGAGCGCACCGGCGCCCAGAGCGGCGACCTGATCTTCTTTGGCGCCGACAAGACCAAGATCGTCAACGATGCCCTGGGCGCGCTGCGCGTCAAGATCGGTCACGAAAAACAATTCATGAACGGCACTGTGTGGGCACCGATCTGGATCGTTGACTTCCCGATGTTCGAATACGATGAAGATGACAAGCGCTGGAATGCCTGCCACCACCCGTTCACGAGCCCGAAGGATGCCCATATCGATCTGTTGTCCTCTGACCCGGGCAAGTGCCTGGCCAAGGCCTACGACATCGCCCTGAACGGTTGGGAAATCGGCGGCGGTTCGGTCCGTATCCACCGTGCCGATGTTCAGGAAAAAGTGTTCAGCGCCCTCGGTATCAGCGAAGAAGAGCAGAAACAGAAATTCGGCTTCCTGCTCGACGCGCTCAAGTACGGCGCCCCGCCGCATGGTGGCCTGGCCTTTGGTCTGGATCGTATCGTCACCATGATGACCGGCGCCGAATCGATCCGTGACGTGATCGCCTTCCCGAAAACGCAACGCGCCCAGTGTCTGCTCACCGACGCCCCGTCGCCGGTGGATGAGAAACAACTACGCGAGTTACACATCCGTTTGCGTCAGCCCGCTGCGCAGCCGTCGGCTACCGACGCCAGGGCGCCTGCCTAAGCGTCTGTTACCCGGCAGCGCCCGTCCGTGAATCCGGCCGCCTTCGCCCGCCTGCTCGCTGACCATGAGCGGGCGGGGTTATACCATCTCACGCCGGGCGGCATTGACGCATTGGCCGAGGCCTGCGCCCAGGCCGATCTGCAGCTGATCGTGGCGGATTTTGCCGAAACACCGCGCATGGCGGATGCCATGGCCATCCTCACCAAAGCCACGGCCTGCCCGGCGCACGAGGCCGCCCACCTGGATGACCTGGCCGAAATGCTTGGCGACTTTTCCTGGTTGCCGGCAACAGGCTATGTCATTCTGGTCGAGGATGCCGACAACCTCATCGCCAGCGACCCGACGGGCGTACAAAAACTGCTCGACGCTTTTCAGGCAGCCAGCCATTATTGGCAGGAGCAGGAAATCCCCTTCTGGGCGTTTCTGGGCTTACGTGGCGACGGCGTCGCCCTGCTGCCGATGATCGGCTAGACTCAAAGCCCAAACCATGACCGTTGACTATAAGCGTCCCGAGTCAGTACTCGTCGTGATCCATACGCCGGATCTGCAAATTCTGTTGCTGGAACGCGCCAAACATCCGGGTTACTGGCAATCGGTGACTGGCAGCCGTGAAGACGGGGAAAGCTTTCTGGAAACTGCCGTGCGCGAAGTGCACGAAGAAACCGGCCTCTCGATCACGCCAGAGCAACTGCACATCTGGCCCGGCGAAAACGTCTACGAAATCATGCCCGAATGGCGTCACCGTTACGCGCCCGAGATCACGCACAATTGCGAGCGGGTGTTTTCGCTGTGCCTGCCGACAATCTGTGATATTGCGACAGCGCCCGAAGAGCACCGTGCCTGGCGCTGGCTTCCCTGTGACGCGGCTGCCGCCGCCTGTTTCTCCGCCAGCAATCGCGACGCCATTCTGGCGCTCAAAACCCGGCCTCTTGCGGTCAGCGCGTAATACCCCTTTGCGATCATTCGCCGGCTCGTTACAATCGCCGCCAACACCTCTGCTTTTCGGAACCACGGACTTCTTTATGCACATTGCCCAAATCCCTGAGAATATTGCCCTCGAAGCCAAGGTGCTGGCCGAAGCACTGCCCTTCCTCAAGCGTTTCCATGGCAAGACCATCGTCGTGAAGTACGGCGGCAACGCCATGACTGAAGAACGCCTGAAGCAATCATTCGCCAACGATGTGGTGCTGCTCAAGCTGGTCGGTTTGAACCCGGTGGTTGTTCACGGTGGCGGCCCGCAGATCGAACAGATGCTGACCCAGGTCGGCAAAAAGGGAGAATTCATTCAGGGTATGCGCGTCACCGATACTGAGACCATGCGCATTGTCGAAATGGTGCTGGGCGGTGAAGTCAACAAGGATATTGTCGGTCTCATCAACCAGAATGGTGGCAAGGCTGTCGGTCTGACCGGCAAAGACGCCGGTCTGATTCGCGCCAAAAAACTGATGCTGCCGAAGCAAGGCAACCCGGCGGAGCTGCTGGACATCGGCCTCGTCGGCGATATTCAGCAAATCGACCCGTCGATCGTGCATCACCTGGTCTCAGGTGCCTTTATCCCGGTCATCGCTCCGATCGGTTTCGGGCCAGACGGCGAGACCTACAACATTAACGCTGATGTCGTTGCCGGAAAAATGGCCGAAGTGCTGGGCGCCGAAAAGCTTGTGCTGCTGACGAATACGCCAGGCGTACTCGACAAGGACGGCAACCTCGTGACCGATCTGACCCCACGCGACATCGACAACATGGTCGCCGATGGCACATTGTCGGGCGGCATGCTGCCGAAGATCTCGTCGGCACTGGACGCAGCACGCAATGGTGTTAAAGGTGTGCATATCATCGATGGCCGCGTACCCCACGCGCTGCTTCTGGAAATTCTCACGCAGCATGGCGTCGGCACCATGATCCGCTCCAACTGATGCACGCAGCACGGCGCTCACCGGTCTGGGTGTTCGATCTCGACGACACCCTGCATCACGCGACGCCGCACATCTTTCCGCACATCAACCGGGCCATGACGGCTTATATCGAGCGCCACCTGGCGCTCGATCACGCCGCAGCAACTGCGTTACGCCAACACTACTGGCAGCGCTACGGCGCCACACTGCTGGGCCTGATTCGCCACCATGGCGTTGACCCGCACCACTTTCTGGCGGCGACCCACAATTTTGACGATCTGGGTTCGCTACTGATCACCGCACCTGCGCTCAAGCAGACTCTGCACGACCTGCCCGGTCGGCGCATTATTTTTTCGAATGCGCCACGCCCGTATACCTTTGAGGTATTGCGCCTCAGCGGCTTGTTACCGCTCTTCGATACCATCTATACGGTCGAGTCTTTCGACTTCCAGCCCAAGCCCTTACGCAACGGTTTTCTCAAGCTGCTGCAACGCGAACGCGTACCGGCCAATCGGTGCATCATGGTCGAGGATAGTCTGGCCAATCTGGTCATGGCCAAACGGCTGGGCATGCACACCGTCTGGATGACGCGCTCACTGCGTCACAGCCCGTGGGTGGACCACAAGCTGCGCCACATCACCGATCTGCGTTATCTGGCTTCCTGGAGCCAGCGCGCGGCCTGCGGCGCGAAGTAGGTCAGGATCATATCGGCGCCAGCCCGTTTGAAGGCGAGCAGACTCTCCATGACCACCTTTTGCTCATCCAGCCAACCGTTCTGAGCGGCAGCCTTGAGCATGGCGTATTCGCCGCTGACCTGATATACCGCCGTGGGCCGTGCGAATTCATCCTTGATCCGGCGCACGATGTCCAGATAAGGCATGCCTGGCTTGACCATAACGATATCGGCGCCTTCAGCCAGATCCTGCGCCACTTCATGCAGTGCTTCATTGGTATTGGCCGGGTCCATCTGATACGTCATTTTGTTGCCCTTGCCGAGCTGACCGGCCGAACCGACCGCATCGCGGAACGGGCCATAGAAGGCCGATGCGTACTTGGCGCTGTAGGCCATGATGCGCGTATTCACATGACCGGCAGCTTCCAGCGCAGCGCGGATACGACCAATGCGGCCATCCATCATATCGGACGGCGCAACCATATCAACGCCTGACGCTGCCTGTACCAACGCCTGACGCACCAGCATATCGAGCGTCACATCGTTGAGCACATAGCCGTCGTCATCAATGATGCCATCCTGCCCGTGCGAGGTATAGGGATCGAGCGCCACATCGGCAATCACGGCCAAGCCCGGAAAACGCGCCTTGATGGCTTTGACCACACGTGGCACGAGACCATCGGGATTGGTCGCCTCGACACCATCCGGCGTTTTGAGCGACGCCTCAATCACAGGAAACAGGGCAACCGCCGGGATACCCAGTGCCACCACCTCTTCCAGATGTGTCAGCAACGTATCGGGCGAATAGCGATGCACACCGGGCATCGACGCCACGGCTTCCTGCACACCCGAACCTTCGCGCACGAAGACGGGATAGATCAGATCATCCGTCGTCAGATGATGCTCGCGCACCAGACGGCGCGTGGCATCATCCACGCGCACCCGACGCGGGCGCACAAACGGGAAACCGGTATTACTCTGCATCTTGTTCACTCACGGATAAAAACGGGGTTGCTTCATCCCCATCGACGTCACTTGGTACATTGTCGCACAGGCCCAGCCAGCGTTTCAGAACGCCCGCAGCTTCGGGCACCCCACTGCGCTTCAAGCTGGAAAAAAGCTGCACGCTGACGGGACAGCCGAGGTCCGCCAGATCGGCCTTGACGGTGCGCAGCGTCTTCGTCTGCTCCTGCCGCGTCAGCTTATCCGCCTTCGACAGCAGCACATGAACGGGGCGACCGGTGGGCGCGAACCATTCCAGCATCTGCCAGTCCATCTCGGTCAATGGGCGGCGGCTGTCCATAATGACCACGAGCCCCTTGAGCTGTTCGCGCGTCTGCAAATAGGGACCCAGCAGGATATCCCACTGTTTGCGCACATCTTCCGGCACCTTGGCAAAACCGTACCCCGGCAAATCGACGAAATAGCGATCCGGCGCTACGGAAAAATAGTTCAGATGCTGGGTGCGTCCCGGTGTTTTAGAGACATAAGCCAGACGAGTCTTGCCGGCCAACGTATTGATCGCCGACGATTTTCCGGCATTGGAACGACCCACGAAAGCCACTTCAGCCACCGCATCGCCCGGTGCATCGCGCAGTTTAGCAACCGTCGTCAAAAACTCGGTACGCGGAAACGGGTGTGCGTGGCCCGGGTTTTTCCGCACCGGTAGCGCCGCTTTAACGGGTACAACCGGTTTGGCCGAGCGTTTCGGCGCCGATTTCGCCTTGGTTGCTGCTTTTTTAGGCGCCGCCTTGGCAGGCTTTTTGGCGCTGGATTTCAAAGTTTGGGTGTCAGACACAATACGCCTCGTTGATGTTGTATTAGAATAACAGCCTTAACGATTAATGAACCCTTCGTTCGCGAAGGGATTGCTAACCATCCTGTTTGGAGTGTGGACATGATCCGTGCTGTCGCATTCGCCCTGATGTGCTCCGTCAGCGCCCTGGCTGTTGCCCAAGAACCCGCCGCCACGGCTACCCCGGCTTCGACCGAAGCACCGGCCATCGCTAAAACCGTCTGTGCCGCCTGTCATGGCCCGGACGGCAACAGCACGATTCCAGCCAACCCGAGTCTTGCCGGTCAACACGCCGCCTATCTCGTCAAGCAACTGAAAAACTTCCAGGCATCGCCGGACGGCAAACCGGCGCTGCGCCAGAACGCCGTCATGAACGGCATGGCAGCACCGCTGTCCGATGCGGATATCAAGGCGCTGGCGCAGTTTTTCTCGAAGCAAACGCTCAAGCCGGCTGTCGCCAAGGATGAGAAACTCGTGACCGAAGGCCGCAAACTCTGGCGCGCGGGCGATTTGAAGAAGGGCATCCCGGCTTGCGCCGGTTGTCATGGCGTCGCGGGTGCCGGCCTGCCGGCCCAGTACCCGTCGCTGGCCGGCCAGCATCCGGAGTACATCGTCGCGCAACTGCAACAGTTCCGTGACGGCACCCGTGCCAACGATCCGGAAGGCATGATGCGTACGATCGCCGCCAAGATGACCGACAAGCAGATGTCGGCCGTTGCTGAATACGCTGCGGGCCTGCGTCAGTAAGCGACGTAGCGCATCACGAGAAAGGCAGTCTGCGGACTGCCTTTTTTTATTTGCTGCGCAAGTCGTCGAGTTCCGCGCCGTCAAACCCGGCGGCCAACCGTGCCGCCTCGTTCAGCGGCGGGCGTGGCCAGGGCGCCTGATAACGCTCGATCAGCGTTTGATATGTTGCCGCCACGGGTAAGGCCTGTTGCGCACATAAGTGACGAAACCAGAAGTCGCCTAGCGCCACATGGCGCACTTCATCACGGGCAATCACCGACAACGCCCGTAGCGTGGGTTTATCGCCGATCCCCTGAAAGGCTCTGAAAATCGGCGGCATGGCATCGAGACCGCGTGCCTCCATGAGGCGCGGCACGAGTGCTATACGCACCAGCACATCATCGGCGGTGTCTTCGGCGAGTCGCCACAGGCCTGCATGCGCTGGCAGATCGCCGTAGCGAACATCCAGCACGGCCATCCGTTCGGCAATCAGGTTGAAATGGTAGGCTTCTTCAATCGCCACACCGATCCAATCACGCACAAACGATGCCCCCAGATGACTGAAACGCCACGCCGCATCGAGCGCCAGATTGATGGCGTTGAATTCGATGTGGGCGATGGCGTGCAGCAACGCTGCCCGCCCTTCTTGATCAACGGCCTTGCGAAAGGGTAACGATTTAGGCGGTACACAAATAGGCCGCTCGGGTCGGCCCACATCCGCACACACCGGCACGACCTGTTCGTTCTCCGTCAGTTGGTGACCCATGACAAGCGCCTGATAAACCGGTATCAAATCATCGACAGCCTGGCATTTTTCAGCAGTGCTTGACGCACGCCAGGCCGCTTCAAGTTTTACCCAGAGATCAGACATTAGCGCGCTGGGCGATCCGGCCGGGGCATAAAGTTAACGACGGCACGCCCATCTTCATGCTGCTTTGGCGCCATCTTCCAGGCATGCCCCTGCACCAGTTCAAAAGTCAGCGTATACCGACCTTCGGCATCACACGGCCAATGTGCAATCGCCTGTTGCCAGAAACGCTTTGTCGTGAGGCCATGCGCTGCAAAATACGTGGCAACGCTAGAGCCCATGGCTTTCAACTCGCGCAACGCCTGCCAGGGGTCGGCATAGGTCAAGGTCAGTGTTTCCATATCCATCACCGGATCAGAAAACCCACCATTGACCAGCATGTCGCCCACATCATGCATATCGGTAAACGACAGCGTGCGATCAGCAGATCCGGGCGCCGCCTGCTGCACCGCCAAACGTAACTCTTTCAGCGTGTCCGGGCCAAATAGACTGAACATCAGCAAGCCACCGACCTGCAAGACCCGATTGAGTTCCTTAAAGGTCTCCGGCAAATCATCCAGCCAATGCAGTGCTGCATTCGACCAGACCAGGTCCATGCTTTGTCCTGCAACCGGTAATGCATTGATATCCGCGCAGACACGGTGTGACCGTGCGGCTCTACCCTGATTGAGTAAGCGCCGGAAAAAACCCGTGGTGGCCAAATCAGCATCACAGCCTGCTGCAAGCATCGCCTGACTGCTATCTACACCCAGCCATTGCGCTTCAGGATAGCGGTGGCTCAACATCGGACGATCTGCCCCTAAGCCACAACCTGCATCCAGAATCTGCTTTGGAGCAATGCGTACCATATCAAGGCGCTCACCCATGCGGCGCGCCATTTCGCGATACAGAAAGTCGTTGCCGCTGAAAGCGCGTGCCGATCGATCAAAGGCACGACGAATCCGGGAACGCCGGAAACGGGGTGCCTCCCCCGCTGGCATCAGACGCCCTTCAAGCCCAATGTGGCAAACAGTTTCTGATCACGCGATGTATCAGGGTTGCCCGTCGTGAGCAGTTGCTCGCCGTAGAAAATCGAGTTGGCGCCGGCAAAGAAACACAGGGCCTGCAGTTCATCCGACATTTCCTGGCGGCCGGCCGACAGACGCACCCACGAGGTGGGCATGGTGATACGGGCGGCCGCGATCATACGCACGAATTCGATGCCATCCACCGGGTCAACGCCGGCCATGGGCGTGCCGGGAATCGGCACCAGGTTATTGATGGGCACCGAATCGGGCACCGGGTCCAAATTGGCCAATTGCGCAATCAACGCCGCGCGATTCTTGCGGTTCTCACCCATGCCGACGATACCACCCGAACAGACGTGAATACCGGCCTGACGGACGCGATCCAGCGTATCCAGACGATCTTCATGCGTGTGCGTGCTGATCACTTCGCTGTAGTACGCCGAGTCGGTATCGAGGTTATGGTTGTAGTAATCCAGACCCGCCGTCGCCAACTTCTCCGCCTGCCCCGGTTTCAACATGCCGAGCGTGACACAGGTTTCCAATCCCAGTGCCTTAACGGACTGCACCATATCGACGACCTGGTCCAGGTCCTTGTCTTTCGGGCCACGCCAGGCGGCACCCATGCAGAAACGTGACGAGCCGGCTTCTTTGGCAGCCTTGGCGGCCGTGATGACATCTTCTTTCGACATCAACGCTTCACGACCGACTTCAGTGTCGTAACGTGCCGATTGTGAACAGTAGCCGCAGTCCTCGGAACAACCACCCGTCTTGATCGACAGCAGGGTCGAACGCTGTACGGCGTTTTCGTCGAAATGTTCGGCATGAACAGCATGCGCTTTCGCCAGCAGCGACATAAACGGCATCTCGATCAATTCGAGCACGGCTTCGGTAGACCAAGGGCCGGTACCGGTTGACGCCGTCGCGCGGTCGTTCGTCTTCTGCCGCGGCGGCACAAAATTCAGGGGCATCGTCTCTGTTTGCATAAGGGACCCCGCTCATGGCGGTCAATTGCTTTTGTAAAGGCATAATTATGCCTTATGCTCACCCCGCACACCCAATCCGGCGCTGCCCGCCTTACCGGACACCTCGCTGACTGGTGCCGACGCACGCTGGTGCAACCGATGGCCGATGCGCTGCTCGCGCAGTCGTGCGCACTATGCCATTTGCCCAGCGGGGCGGCGCCTCTCTGTCCGGCGTGCGCCGATGATTTGCCCATATTGCCGCCAGTGCGCTGCCCACAATGCGCGCTACCCGCAACTGGCGGGCTCTCAACGTGCCCGGACTGCACCCGACACCACCCGAGCTTTGATCGCGCAACCGCGGTGTGGGCCTATGCTTTTCCGCTCGACACCCTGATTCGCGATTTCAAATACGGCCACCATCTGTATCTGGGGCGTTTCTTCGCGGATCATCTGGCCGAAACACTGTTGGCCGACTGGGCCACTACCGGGCAGCCCCGTCCGGACCTGATTGTACCCATGCCGCTGCACCCGAATCGGCTGCGGGCGCGAGGGTTTAACCAGGCGGCTGAAATCGCCCGCCACCTGTCGCGACATTTGGCGGTTCCCTGTGCCTATGATGCACTGCTTCGGCTGCACGATACGCCGCCACAGGCCGGACTGCATCGTGATGCACGCTGGCATAATCTGATCGGCGCCTTCGGCTGCCCGCACCCCCTCAACACACCGCGCGTGCTCCTGGTGGATGACGTCCTGACCACGGGAGCCAGTCTGTCGGCCTGCGCAGACACCCTGCGCCAGGCCGGCGCGACACAGGTTGACATCGCCGTTGTCGCCCGCACCCTCACCCCCTGAACACCCCCTTCACCCGCTGATGAAACTGCCCGCCCAACGCCCCGCCATTGTGCTTGTCCACCCGGAAATCCCGCCGAATACCGGCAACCTGATCCGCGTGTCGGCCGCTACGGGTTTTGAACTGCATCTGGTCAGACCGCTTGGTTTCGATGTGGACGATCGCGCACTGCGTCGCGCCGGGCTGGATTATCACGATCAGGCGTTTTTACAGGTGCATGACGACTGGGCCAGTTGTCTGTCGGCTTTGGGTTGCACGGGTACCGATGACGCACAACCGCGCCGCCTGTTCGCGATGACGACCAAAGGCAGCCGCCCCTACCATGAAGTCGCCTTTCGTCCGGACGATGTGATCGTGTTGGGCTGTGAGACCAAAGGACTGCCACCCGACATTCTGGCCGGCTTCAGCCCGGATCGACGGCTGCGTATTCCGATGCGCCCCGAGATTCGCAGCCTGAATCTGGCCAACTCGGCGTCGATTGTGGCCTTTGAAATCTGGCGCCAAAACGGCTTCGTTGGCGCCGTTTAGCGTTGCCCTAGATTACTCGGCGCGCTGCGCCCGGTTCATAAGCTGTACGACGGCATCCTGCGCCTTGAGATCACCCGCAATGACTGCCGCCACCGCACATGCAATCGGCATCTCGACCTGCAGTTCCTGCGCCAATCGTGCCACTTCACGCGCCGTACCGACACCTTCGGCCACATGACCCAACGCGGCCAGTGTTTCTTCCAAGGTCTTGCCCTGGCCCAACGCCAGCCCGACCTGACGATTGCGCGACAGATCACCCGTACATGTCAGAATCAGATCGCCCAGGCCAGAAAGCCCCATGAGCGTTTCGCGGCTGCCGCCCAGCCGTTCGCAAAGACGACCAATTTCCGCAATGCCCCGCGTCATCAATGCCGCACGCGCGTTGTGCCCCAGCGACAGACCATCGCAAATACCCGTGGCGATGGCCAGCACATTCTTGACCGCACCACCGACCTCGACGCCGACCACGTCACCCGAGGCATACAGACGCAGACTCGGCGTATGCAGCCAGTCAGCCAGTTGTTCGGCCAGCGCCAGATCTGCCGCGCCAATGGTCACGGCCGTTGGCAACTGACGGGCAACTTCCTGCGCGAAGCTCGGGCCGGATAACGCCGCAGCCGCAATATCACCCAGCACGTCACGCACCACCTGATGCGGTAATAAACCCGTCTTCGGTTCGAAGCCCTTGCAGACCCAGACCAGCGGCGACAGCGGACGGTCGCCATAAACGGACTTGAGCGCCTGAACGGTAACCCGCAACGCCGCGACCGGCGTCGCCAACACCAGCACATCGGACGCACACAGATCGGCCAGATCGCCGGTGGCCTTCAGGTTAACCGGCAGGCTGATCTTTGGCAGGAACTGGTGATTGACGTGATCCTTGTTGATACTGGCAACCACCTCGGGCTCACGCGCCCAGATAGCGACGTGATGACGCTGCGCCCAATTGGCGGCCAGCGCCGTTCCCCAGGCGCCAGCGGCCAACACGCCGATCTGTAAACGGGCTGCTTGCGTCATGTGCAATACCTTATTGAATCGTCGTCGGTGCTTCAGCGGTATCATCTTCCGACGCCTGCGGCATCGCGTCGAAGTTCACCGGCTGCAACACCACCGGCGGGAATCCGGCACGCACCGTTGCATCCGACACCGCTTCACGGGCATACGGAAACAGGATATTCGGCACGGCTGACGCCAGGAACGGGCGCAGTGCCTCTTCGGGCACACCGGCAACGCGGAAAATGCCCGCCTGCTGTACTTCGATCAGAAAGTACACCTTGTCGGCAGCCTTGGCGGTCACGGTGACCTGCAGCACGCCTTCGAACACATCCGGGCCGAGTTGCGCGAAGGCCGTCTTGAATTCGACACCAACCTCTGGCGCCTGCGGTTGCAGAAACACCTCGGCACCGCCAGGCACTTCCAGCGACAGATCTTTGACGTACAGCTTCTCGATACCAAACATGGGTTGCGCCGGTGCCTGTTGCTCAGCGGCTTGTTGGTCGTTGCTCTGGTTGTTTTCAGCCATGGGGTGATCCTTGAAATGTAATAAATCGATTGAAAGTTTACTTGAGCAGCGGGTCCAGGCCACCGGCACGGTCCAGCGCAGCCAGATCATCGTAACCGCCAACGTGGGTATCACCGATATAGATCTGGGGCACCGTGCGGCGACCGGTTCTGGCCATCATCGCTTCACGCAACTCCGGTTCGAGATCGACGCGGATCTTCTCGATCTCGGTCACGCCCTTGCTGTTCAAAAGCTGCTCGGCACGCACGCAGTACGGACACACTGCCGTGGAATACATCACGACTTTAGGCATCAACATATCCTCAATCTTTGGTCGAGCCGCGCAGAAGCGGCAGACCGGCTTTTTCCCACGCCTGAATACCGCCGTCCAACTGGCTGACATTCTCGAACCCCGCCTTGTTCAGAATCCGGCAACCGGCTGCCGAACGCTGCCCCGCAGCACACACCACAACGACGGGTTTCTTACGGTATTTTTCAAGCTTGGCCAGATTGTCCGACAAGGTCTTCAACGGCATCAGGACGCTGCCCTTGATGTGACCAACCGCCACCTCATGCTCTTCGCGTACATCAACGAAAACACCGCCCTCACGATCCTTGAAAGCAATGGCGGCTTGCGGCGAAACCGCCTTGCCGCCAGGCCTGGCGACCTGACGCACGAGCAGGGCGCCGGAAATCAGCATGATGAGCAAAAGGCCCAGATTGAGGGGCTGCAGAAAGAAATCCATGATTTTTCCAAAAATTACGATGAACAGGGGGCCGCTCGCTAGAGTCAACGCCTCCGGCATTATAGAATAGCGGATTAACGCTTTTATAGCGGAATCATTGAATCACGGACGCGAAACCATGAAAAAAATTGTGCTGCTGCGCCACGGCGAATCTTCGTGGAACAAGGAAAACCGTTTTACGGGCTGGACCGATGTCGATCTGACCGACAAAGGGGTTGAAGAAGCCAAGCAGGCCGGCCGTCTGATGAAAGAAGCCGGATTCGAATTCGACCAGGCTTATTCATCGGTGCTCAAGCGTGCGATGCGCACGCTGTGGCTGGCGCTGGAAGAAATGGATCGTCTGTGGATTCCGATTCAGCGCAACTGGCGCCTCAATGAACGCCATTACGGCGCACTGCAAGGTCTGAACAAGGCGGAAACTGCCGCCAAGTATGGTGACGACCAGGTGCTGGTCTGGCGCCGCAGTTACGACACGCCGCCCCCGGCGCTGGCCTTCGACGATCCGCGTCACCCGCGTTTCGACGCCCGCTATGCCGAGAAGTTCTCGGGCCTCAGCGAAAAAGAGCTGCCGCTCACCGAATGCCTGAAAGACACCGTCGCCCGTTTCGTACCGTTCTGGGAAGAGACCATCGCGCCGGCCGTCAAAGCCGGCAAGAGTGTCATCGTGGCCGCCCACGGCAACTCGATTCGCGCCCTGGTCAAATATCTCGACAACATCTCGGATGCCGACATCGTGGAGTTGAATATTCCGACCGGGATCCCACTTGTCTATGAACTTGACGACGACACACTGAAGCCGATTCGCGGCTACTATCTGGGGGACCAGGATGCGGCCGCCAAGGCTGCGGCTGCCGTCGCCCAGCAGGCCAAACAGAAGTAAGCGCTCTCCGCACAGGACCCCATCATGGAACACATGCCCCGCCAACCCGAACAGCAACCGCACAACGCAGGCCGTAACCGGCCCGGCTGGCTGCGGTCAACGGGCATCGGTCTTGCCGGGGTCGTGGCCGGGGTTCTGATCGCACTGCAAATCCCGGCCTTTGCCGAAAAAGCGGCGCCGGCCAGCCAAGCGACCACCGGCCTGCCTATTCAGGATCTACGAACCTTTGCTGAGGTCTTCAACGCCATCAAGCAGGGCTATGTCGAGCCTGTCGAAGACAAGAAGATGATCAGCAACGCCATTGCCGGCATGGTCACCAACCTGGACCCGCACTCGACCTATCTGGACGCCGAGGCCTTCAAGGAGCTGCAGGTCGGCACACAGGGCGAGTTCGGCGGCCTGGGCATTGAAGTGGGCATGGAAGACGGTTTCGTCAAAGTCATCGCCCCCATCGAAGACACGCCTGCTGCCCGCGCCGGTTTGAAAACCGGCGACCTGATCGTCAAGATCGGTGACACCTCGGTCAAAGGCCTGACGCTCAATGAAGCCGTCAAAAAGCTGCGTGGCAAACCCAAAACCGATGTCACGCTGACCATCGCCCGCAAAGGCATGACCAAGCCGCTGATCGTCACATTGACGCGCGAAATCATCAAGGTGCAATCGGTCAAATTCAAGATGATCGAGCCAGGCTACGGCTACATCCGCATCACCCAGTTTCAGGAAAACACGACCGAGATGCTGGCCAATGCTCTCAATCAACTCTACAAAAACGGCCCGCTCAAGGGGTTGATCCTCGACCTCCGTAACGACCCGGGCGGCTTGCTCAACGGGGCGGTCGGCGTTGCCGCGGCCTTCCTGCCCGCCGACAAACTGGTCGTCTCGACGGATGGTCGAGCGGCAGATGCGAAACAAAAGTTCTACGCCAAGGCCGAAGACTATCAACGCAACCGTGAAGATGAACTCCGCAATCTTCCGGCCGGCGTGAAGACCGTCCCCATGATCGTGCTGGTCAATGGCGGCTCGGCCTCCGCCTCCGAAATTGTCGCTGGTGCCCTGCAGGACTACAAACGCGCCACCATCATCGGCACACGCACCTTTGGCAAGGGTTCGGTACAAACCGTGCTGCCACTGCCCGGCAACACCGCCATCAAACTGACCACCGCACGCTATTACACGCCGAGCGGCCGTTCCATTCAGGCCAAGGGCATCGATCCGGATATCGAAATCGAAGAAGTGCCGGGTGCGAAGAAGAACAACCTGCTCCGCGAAGCCGATCTGGATGGTCACCTGATGAACAATCAGGATAAAGACGCCGAGAAAAAATCCGACAAACCCAACGGAAAGACGAACGGCAAGGATAAAGACAAGGACGACGAGCTCGCCGGCCTGGCCATTGCCGATTACACCACCGCCAAGGATCGTCAGTTCATCGAGGCCCTCAAGCGCCTCGGCGGCAAACCGCCGGTCGCAACCAAAGAGTCTGCCAAAGACGCCAAGGCCAGCGAACAGCCCGCTGCCGCGACGGAACCCGCCCCGACCAAATAACCGACCATGAACGACCAGCAACTGCTGCGCTACAGTCGGCACATACTGGTTGATGAAATCGGCATCGAGGGGCAGGAAAAGCTCCTCGCCGCCCATGTCCTGATTGTTGGCGCGGGTGGCCTCGGTTCCCCCGCGGCGCTCTATCTGGCCAGCGCCGGTGTCGGCACACTCAGCATCGCCGATGGCGACATGGTGGAGCTCAGCAACCTGCAGCGTCAGATTCTGCATACCGACGCCCGCATCGGCCAGGCCAAAACGCAGAGTGCGCAACAAGCGCTCGCCCAGACCAATCCCGACTGTCTCGTTCGCGCCCTGCCGCGACTCGACGGCCAGGCACTGCTGGATGCGGTTGCGGTTGCCGATGTCGTGCTCGATTGCAGCGACAATTTCAGTACACGCTACGCATTGAACCGTGCCTGCCTCGCCCGCAAGAAACCGCTCGTTTCCGGTGCCGCCATCAAGCTGACGGGCCAACTGTTTGTGGTCGATCCACGCCAACCGAATAAGCCCTGTTACGCCTGCCTCTACCCGGAAGACGGCCTAGACGAAGACCTGCGCTGCGCCACCACCGGCATTCTCGCACCGGTCACCGGTATCATCGGCTGCATGCAGGTTGTCGAAGCCCTCAAACTCATTACCGGATTCGGCCAACCGGCCACCGGGCTACTCCAACGTTATGACGCGCTCACCGGCACCTGGAGTAGTAGCCGCGTCGGCAGAGACCCTGACTGTCTTCACTGCAACAAGACTAACGTAGGTTAAACTAACAGCCGAGAATTAAGAAAACGTTTATGAGTTTGCCCAAGCAAGCAGCAACATCAACAAATTTAGATTTCTCGATGATTCTATTTTTTGCTTCCATCATTCTTTTCTATGGAATTCGCTGGGGAGTTACAGGTCGAATCAAACCCTTGTGGCCAAAAAACAACTAGGTTCGTTCATAGCTTGTACTTCTCCCACTAGCACCTGATTGCTTCAACATACCCTTCTCGATTAGGTCTTTGATATCGCGATGAGCCGTGTCCTGTGAACACTTGCCAATGGCTGCCCATTTGCTGGTGGTGAGTTTGCCGTCGAAACCATCGAGCAGTCGATTCAATAGTTTAATCTGACGTTCGTTCATAGGCGTGCTTGCCCAGCGTTTCCAGAAGGCAGCTTTGTCCAAGGCCGACGAAAGTGTTTCGTCTGATCTTTGAACGGCACGCAGCAGACAACCGAGGAACCATGCCAACCATTCGGTGACATCTAGGTCGCCCTTCTGGGTGCGTTCCAGACCATCGTAATAGGCTTTGCGTTCCAACTGAATCTGCGATGACAGACTATAAAATCTGTTGGCCGAATGATCTGCTCGGGCCAGCGCCATGTCACCTACGGCACGTGCGATACGGCCATTGCCATCGTCGAAGGGGTGGATGGTTACAAACCAGAGATGCGCCAACCCGGCTTTGATGAGTGGATCATCTTGTTGATCCACACTGAACCAAAGCAAGAAGTCATTAACCTCTGCATCTAGCTGTTGCGCAGGTGGCGCTTCGAAATGCACTTTGGGTCGATGCATTGGTCCTGATACGACTTGCATAGGGCCATGCGCATCATCACGCCAATCCCCCGTACGGATTTTGCTCAGACCGCTCTGGCCCGCCGGGAACATACCAGCATGCCAGGCAAAGAGGCGTTGTACAGTTAGCGGTGTTTGATAGTTGCTGGTGGCATCCAGCACCATATCGACCACACCCTCAACGTGGCGGTCTGCCGGTGCCAAGGCACCGATATCAACACCGAGGCGTCGGGCGATTGATGAGCGTACCGATTCTGGATTGAGCGAGGCGCCTTCGATTTCGCTGGTTTTGAGGACGTCTTCCGTCAACACCCGTAGATTGGCCTGATCTTGCTGATCCATGCCCAGACCATGCAACCGCCCGCGCAACAAGCCCTGTGCCTGATGTACTTGGGCGAGCAAAGGCATTAGCCGCTTGGGTTCGTAAGACCAATGCGGCCACTCAGGTTGCTGCCAGATATAACGACAATCTCCGCTTTTCATGCGGAGATTGTCAGGCCTATTCTCCGCAGCGTCAACTAATTCAATGAGTTATCTATTTTGCAGGCCGGGCAATGATGCGGAGATTAGCGCCGATCATGCGCACATCCTGGAACCGCCAATTCGTCTTCTGATCCAAGCTCGTTAAATTTAGATCGTCAAACCAGCCGCGTGCATCACTACCCAACAGGGTCGGTGCCATATAGAGCAGCAGCTCATCGATCAGACCTGCTTTGAGAAAAATACCACTCAGCGTTGAACCGGCCTCCACATGCACTTCGTTCACGCCGCGCTTTGCCAGCGTTGTCAGCACATCGGCCAGATCTATCTTTCCGTCTTTGCCGGGCAAACTGAGCACCTCCGCACCCGCCGCCTGCAGCGCCTGCGTCTTGGCCGGGTCGTTGCTGGCGGTCGCGATCAGACACCCCCCACGCAACATTTGAGCGCCCAGCGGCGTGCGCAGACGGCTATCGAGCACCACACGCAGCGGCGTAACCAGCGGCACCGACAAGCTCGTGATTTGTCCGATCGGGCCAACAACGTCACGTACGGTCAGCAGCGGGTCGTCTTCAATGAGCGTCCCCACGCCGGTAATGATGGCTTGCGCACGGGCGCGGAAGCGATGGCCATCGGCACGCGCCTCCGGGCCTGTAATCCATTGGCTCTGCCCATTGGCCAACGCGCTACGCCCATCCAGACTGCCGGCCATTTTGAGGCGCACCCACGGCATACCCGTGCGCATGCGTTTTACAAAGCCCACATTCAGGGCTTCAGCCTCGGCCGCCATCAACGGGGCAGCAACCACAATGCCAGCCGCTTGGAGCAACGCGAAGCCTTTGCCGGCGACCAGCGGGTTCGGGTCTTGCATCGCGGCGACAACGCGCTTCACCCCGGCTCGAATGAGGCCTTCAGCACAGGGCGGCGTTTTGCCATGATGCGCACAGGGCTCCAGCGTGACATAAGCCGTCGCCCCAAGAGGATTGTTGCCACGTCGGGCCGCATCGTGCAGCGCCATCACCTCGGCATGGCCTTCACCGGCACGCTCATGCCAGCCTTCGCCAATCACCTGATTGTTTCTAACGAGGACGCAGCCCACACGTGGATTGGCGCCTGTGGTCATCAACCCCTTCGCAGCCAACTGCAATGCGCGCGCCATCCAGCGCGCATCATCTGCGGTCGGCATCTGAAGTATGGCATCGGGCATGGGCTGAACCCGTCGATGTTTGCGCGAGACTTACAGCGTCGGCGAAATCTCGCGAATCACTTCGGAGAATTCATCGATATCGGTAAAGTTCCGGTAGACCGAAGCAAAGCGCACGTAGGCCACCTTGTCGATTTTCTTGAGTTCGCGCATCACCAGCTCACCGACTTGCTGCGAGGTCACTTCACGCTCACCCAGGGCAAGTAATTTTTCTTCAATACGCGAGATAGCGGCATCAATCGCTTCCGCCGTCACCGGGCGTTTACGCAAAGCCAGTTGCAACGAAGCCGCGAGTTTGTCGTGACTGAAATCCGTGCGCGAACCGTTGCGTTTGACGATAAAGGGAAACTGGATTTCGGCATGCTCGTGCGTGGTAAACCGCTTCTCGCATTGACCACAGCGCCGACGACGGCGGACGAGATGCCCTTCTTCCGATTCGCGCGTTTCAACGACGGTGGTCCCGTCCGCACTACAGAAGGGGCACTTCATCGCGCCGCGTTCCGGGGGTTACTTACCGTAGACCGGGAAGCGCTTGCAGAGTGCCGACACCTGCTCACGCACCTTGGCCAGCACCGCTTCGTCGTTCGGCGCATCCAGTACATCGGCAATCAGATGCGCGATCTGCTCAGCTTCGATCTCAGTGAAACCCCGCGTGGTCATCGCCGGCGAACCGATGCGGATGCCCGAGGTCACAAACGGCTTTTGCGGGTCATTCGGGATACCGTTCTTGTTCACGGTAATGTGCGCACGGCCGAGTGCCGCTTCGGCATCCTTACCGGTGATATTCTTATTACGCAGATCCAGCAGGAAGACATGGCTCTCGGTACGTCCCGATACGACGCGCAGACCACGCTCTTCACCCAGCACCCGCGCCATCACGCGGGCATTGTTAAGTACCTGCTCCTGATAATCCTTGAAGCCCTGGGTTGCCGCTTCGTGGAATGCGGTGGCCTTGGCGGCGATCACGTGCATGAGCGGCCCCCCCTGCAGACCCGGGAAGATCGCCGAATTGATGGCCTTCTCGTGCTCGGCCTTCATCAGGATGGCGCCGCCGCGCGGACCGCGCAGCGTCTTGTGCGTGGTGGTGGTGACCACATCGGCATGCGGCACGGGGTTCGGATAGTAACCGGCCGCGATCAAACCGGCGTAGTGCGCCATGTCCACCCACATGATGGCGCCCACTTCCTTGGCGATCTTGGCAAAACGCTCGAAATCGATACGCAGCGCATAGGCCGACGCACCCGCGACGATGATCTTCGGCTTATGTTCACGTGCCAGTTTTTCGAGCTGGTCGTAGTCGATCTCTTCTTTTTCGTTCAGTCCGTAGGACACGGCATTGAACCACTTGCCCGACATATTCAGCGCCATACCATGAGTCAGGTGGCCACCTTCGGCGAGGCTCATACCCAAGATGGTGTCGCCCGGTTTGGCAAACGCCATCAGCACGGCCTGGTTAGCCTGTGAGCCCGAGTTCGGCTGCACATTGGCGGCGTCGGCGCCATACAGCGCCTTCAGACGATCAATCGCGATCTGCTCGACCACATCGACATGTTCGCAGCCACCGTAGTAACGCTTGCCCGGATAGCCCTCGGCGTATTTGTTCGTGAGCTGCGAGCCTTGGGCCTGCATGACGGCGCACGAAACATAATTTTCGGAAGCAATCAGCTCAATGTGATCTTCCTGACGGCGATCTTCGGCCTCGATGGCTTTCCAGAGTTCGGGATCAACTTGCTGCAGGGTGTCGCGGGCGGAGAACATAAGAAACCTCGGCAATCAGTAACGGCGAAAACGCATAGCCCGTCGCCAGCAACCGCCGACCTGAGCCAAACGTTCAAAGCCGTGATTTTACAGGATTTCGTCCAGGCTGGCGTCTTCCAGATGCACCGTTTCGCCCCATGCCACCAGCGTCCAACGCAACCGGTCACCCGCCAGGCTCAAGTCCAGCCAATTCAGGCCGGCATTGGGAATCGGTGCATCGCGCGGGCCCGTCAGTTCGCGCCCTATTGCCCGACGGTACAGCACATCCAGCACCCCGCCATGGGTGACCAGCACGACGGATTGCGCGGCATAGGTGACCGCCAAGGCGTGCAGACAGGTCTCAATGCGGGCCACCATATCGGCCAACGGCTCGGCATTGCCCGGCGCGGCCGCCAAATCATCGCGTCTGACCAGCGCATCATAGGCGATTTCGGCAAACGCTCGAGCTTCAGCGGGCGTTTTACCCTCGAAATCGCCATAATGGCGCTCACGCAGGCCCGGTTCGGCCTGCACCGGTAGCGACAGTGCGTTGCCGATGGCGTCCGCCGTCTGCCGGGCACGTTGCAAATCGCTGCTGACAATCGCCTGAAAGGGTATTTGTGCATGGCGTTTCGCCAGATAACGGGCGGCCGCTTCGGCCTGTGCCAGCCCCAACGCATTCAGCGGAATATCCCGATGCCCCTGCAGGCGACGCTCGGCGTTCCAGGGCGTCTCGCCATGCCGGACAAAGCAACAGCGCATCAGGCGCCCGCCACCATCATGCGATCGATCAGAATCGCACCGGATTGTTTGGCGCTGCGCGCCAGACGGTCATCCGCAATAGCGACGATCCCGGCCAGCATCTCATTCATGTTACCGGCAATGGTGATTTCTTCGACCGGGTAGGCAATCTCGCCATTTTCGACCCAGAAACCCGCCGCCCCACGCGAATAATCCCCATTCACATAGTTAACCCCCTGCCCCAGCAACTCAGTAACGAGCAAGCCACGCCCCATGGTTTTCATGAGCGCGGCAAGGTCAGCATGACCACTACGGGTATCACGCATAAAGAGGTTATGACTGCCACCGCCATTGGCCGTCGGGGCCATGCCCAATTTGCGCGCCGAATATACGGAGAGGAAATAGCCGTTCAGAACACCGTCGCGAATCACATCGCGGTCACACGTCGGCAGACCATCGCTATCAAACGGTGCGCTGGCCTGACCGCCGCGCAACAGCGGCCGCTCCTCCAGCACCACGAATTCAGGCAGAATTTTCTTACCGAGAGCCCCTTCCAGAAACGAACTCTTGCGATACAGCGCGCCACCGGATGCGGCATGTACCAGATTACCGACGATGGTTGACGCCAGCGGCGCCTCGAAAATCACCGGCACTTCACCGGTCGGACACTGACGTGCCCCCAACCGTGCCGCAGCACGCTGCGCAGCCTTCAAACCGATGTCGGCCACCGATGGCAACAACGCTGCATCACGCACGGATTCATACCAGTCGTCACGCTGCATACCATGCGCATCGGCCGCGATCAGGGCACACCCCACGCTATGTCGGCTGGTCGGATACCCCGCCATAAAACCCAGGCTGTTGGCCATGATGAAATGGCCCTGATGCGTGGACACCGATGCGCCTTCGGAATTCTGGATCACGGGCCCCAACGCCAGGCCGGCAGCTTCGCATTCGCGCGCGAGGTTGACCGCAGTTTCCACCGACGGCGTCCATGGATGGTACAGGTCCAGATCCGGAGCGACGCCCAGCATGAGCAGGTTTTCATCCGGCAGACCGGCACAGGGGTCTTCGGCTGTGAATTTGGCGATATCCAGCGCGGCGCGTACTGTTGCCTGCAACGCATCGCGTGAAAAATCGCTGGTCGAGGCATAACCTTTGCGTTGCCCCAGATAGACGGTCACGCCAATCTGCTTATCGCGATGATGCTCGATCGTTTCCACCTCGCCCTGACGCACGTTGACGCTCTGACCAAAGCCTTCGGAAATCTCCACTTCGGAGGCGCTGGCGCCATTCTGGCGCGCGATCGATAGCAGATCGTCGGCAATTGCGGTCAGTGCTTCGCGGCTGTGGGCAAAGAGGTGTTCGTTGGTGGGTGTCGGATCGGCCATCGGTTCGGGTTTCATGCGCGTTGCACACGAATCGCGGGCAACGGGGTTGTCAGTGGTTGGTATGATAGCGGGAATCGTCACACCATCGCACAAACAGTCTGATTACTCATGCCATTTCACCCCAGCAAACCGCCCAGCCACTTCCACACCCGTCAGGGGCAGGAGGTCGTCAACGCCGAACCACCGCCCATGACAGAAAGCCGTCGGCGCAGCAAAACCAAAGCCAAGGAAGAGGTCGAAGCGTTACAGCTACTGGGCAAACGACTGGTCGGTGTCGGCAATGATCGCCTGAAAAAACTGCAGATTCCGGAATCGCTACGGGATGCGGTGCTCGACGCCAAGAAAATCACGTCGCACGGCGCGCTCCGGCGACAGATGCAGTACATCGGCAAACTCATGCGTGACGTGGACACCGACCCGATTCAGGAGATGCTCGACGAACTGGACGGCATCTCGAACAAGGCCAACGCCCGCTTTCACGCGCTGGAAAAGTTGCGCGACCGTTTACTGGAGGACGAAGGCGTTATCACGACGCTCAAGAACGACTATCCGGATCTGGATGTCAGCGCGCTGCGTACACTACGCCGCAACGCACTCAAGGAGCAGGCCGAACAGAAGCCACCCAAAGCCTATCGGGCGATCTTCCAATCCCTGAAAAGCCTGACAGCGCCGACGACAGACGATAGCGATGCCAATGACGAGGCTGACCCCGCGTAGCCCTATGTCGCCCGCACCCGCGTGAAGTCGCGGAGGAACTGCAACGCCAGCGCCGCACCAAAACCGGTGGTCTCGGTACCGACCGCCCCCAGACCGCCCTTGCAAGTCGCGGCGGCAAGGTCCACATGCAACCAGGGCGTCTCACCGACAAACAGGTTCAGGAAGCGCGCCGCCAGGGTGTGATCCGCCTCGCCATCCAGCGTGCACTGCTTCACATCGGCAACCTGACTCTCCAGCGCGCTGTCGTAATCGTCCGGCATGGCAAACGCCATCACACGCTCGCCGCTGCTTTCTCCGGCCATCGCCAGTTGCAGCGCATAGGCAGCCTCCGTGGCAAAGAGACCACTCATCCGATTGCCCAGCGCGGTCGTCATACTGCCGGTCAACGTTGCAAAATCCAGCAGCAGATCCGGCTTTGTCTTTGCTGCCAGCGCCAGCGTATCAGCCAGCACCATGCGTCCTTCGGCATCGGTATGCACAATCTCGATGGTCAAGCCATTCAAGGCCGTGATGATGTCGCCCTGGCAATACGCGGCCGGGCTGATATCGTTGCGCGATAACGCCAGCCAGGCATCCAGACGCACCGGCAACTGCAGCCGTGCCGCAGCACGAATCACCGACAGCACGGTGGCAGCCCCCGCCATATCCTCATGCATCCCGGCCATATAACGCGCCGGCTTGAGGTTATGGCCGCCCGTATCAAAACAGATCCCTTTGCCGACCAGGCTCACCGATGGCGCCGCCCTTTTGGTTTTGGGTATATAACTCAGATGCACAATCGCGGCATCCTGCGCCGGGCTGCCCTGCGCAACCGCGAGGAAAGCGCCCGCCTTGAGCTGTTTCAAACGCGGGATGTCATAAACCTCGGCCTTGATGCCCGTCTCTTTGAGCAGTGCCGGAATCTGGGCGCGAAAGCTCGCCGGTGTCAGTTGGTTCGGCGGTAACACGCACAAACTGCGCGTCAGCAGATTCGCTTCCGCTTTGTTGCGCGCCCAATCCAAGGTTGCAGCATACGCCGAACGGACGGCCGCTTTGACGGACGGCCCAACCCAGAAGCGCAACACGCCGCTCTCGAGCTGCGTCGCCTTAGACTGCCGCGTTTTTTTGTCGGCGGCATCGGCCCGTACGGTTTTGGGCAGGCTCACACGGTTAACGCAACCGACATAGGCGGCATCGCCCAGAATCGCATTGATAAAGGCGGCATCACCATGCAGCACCACATCGACCCGTGCAGGCTGCTCGGCCAGCAAAGGCGCAAAGGCCTCACGCAGCGCCTGTTGCCGCAAAAAAACGCTATCGCCCAAATCAAGTGCCATCCACCGTACAAGGCCACCTCCAGGCATAGTCGCCTCGGGCACCAACGCCGCCACTGGCAGCTTGCCGCCCCCTGCCGGCTTGCGCAGCAGCGCTACCGGTTTTTTACGGCGGCGGACCAATGTTTCCTGAAGCAGGGTCACCCCCGGCAAGTCGGCGGGCAACTTGCCATTGGCCAACGATTCGGCCGCAAAGATGACCAGTGCATGGCTACAGGCCTGTAACTCACGGTCACCGGGCGCCGCCGCCAGCAGTTTCAGTTCAGGGGAGGCGGCCAACCAGTGAACAGGCAGACTCCAGGCGGTTTTACGGGAGGCGGATTGTGCGGCGCGACGAGTAACGGTCATGGCGAATAACTCTGCTAAGGTATGCGATCATTATAAAGTTGCAACCACCGCAAAATAGAATAAACGGGTTTCCGCATGCAGACTTACCTGAACCTGATGCAGCACGTGCTCGATCACGGCCATGTAAAAACCGACCGCACCGGCACCGGTACGCGCTCGGTATTCGGCTGGCAGATGCGCTTTGATCTGGAACAGGGGTTTCCGGTGCTGACCACCAAAAAACTGCATCTGCGTTCGATCATTCACGAACTGCTCTGGTTCCTGCAAGGCAGCACCAACATCGCCTATCTCAAGGAGCACGGCGTTTCGATCTGGGACGACTGGGCCGACGAACACGGCGAGCTCGGTCCGGTATACGGCAAACAATGGCGCCGCTGGGAAACGGTCGTACCGGGCAAGGACGGCGAACCACCAACGATCCGCACTATTGATCAGATCAGCCAACTCGTTGAGGGCCTCAAAAACAATCCAGACTCGCGCCGCCACCTGGTCTGCGCCTGGAATCCGGGCGAAGTCGATCGCATGGCATTGCCACCCTGTCATGCCCTCTTCCAATTCTACGTCGCACCGCCCGCGCCGGGCGACGCCGATCAACGCCCGCGCCTGTCGTGCCAGCTCTATCAGCGCAGCGCCGACATCTTCCTGGGCGTACCGTTCAACATTGCGTCCTACGCCTTGTTAACGATGATGATCGCGCAGGTCTGCGGCTATCGCCCCGGTGAGTTCATCCACACGCTGGGCGATGCACACCTGTACAGCAACCACCTGGAACAGGCCAGGCTGCAACTCGGTCGCGACACACGCCCACTTCCGGTGATGCACATCAACCCGGATGTCAAAGACCTGTTTGCCTTCCGTTTTGAAGACTTCACGCTGCAGGGCTACGACCCGCATCCGCATATCGCGGCAGCGGTGGCTGTTTGAAGACAATCATGAACCGCGACATCACTCAAACCGCCGCCTGGTCGCGTCTGCAAGCAGCACGTGACCGGCTGGCAAACACACACCTGCGCGACCTGTTTGCCAACGATGCGAATCGCTTTCCGCATTTTTCACGCCGACCCGATGGACTGCTGCTGGATTTCTCAAAGCAGCGCCTGGATCAGGACGCGCTGAATCATCTCATTGCGCTGGCCGAAGCGGCCGATGTCGCCGGTTGGCGTGAACGCCTGTTCGCTGGCGAAAAAATCAACGTCAGCGAAGAGCGTGCCGTCTTACACCCGGCCTTGCGCCATCTGGACAACACCCCGTTCCCGTCGGCCGCGCTGGATGTCATGACAGCGGTGCGGCAGGTACGCCAACAGATGGCGGCCATTGTCGAACAATTGCGCAGCGGTCAATGGAAAGGCTACACCGGTGACACGATCCGCCATGTCGTCAACATCGGCATCGGCGGTTCGGATCTCGGCCCCAAGATGGCGACACGCGCCCTGTCGGCCTTTG
Organism: Fluviibacter sp.; assembly: GCA_048859965.1. Classification (GTDB taxonomy): domain Bacteria; phylum Pseudomonadota; class Gammaproteobacteria; order Burkholderiales; family Rhodocyclaceae; genus Fluviibacter. The sequence continues at coordinate 8,927 of JBLIZO010000015.1, read as the reverse complement.
CGCACCCCGGCTTGCATGTCCACTACGTCTCCAACCTGGACGGCGCCCATCTTGCCCCCCTGTTGGAAACGCTCGACCCTCGCAGCACACTGTTCATCATCGCCAGCAAAACCTTCACCACGCAGGAAACGATGATCAACGCAGCCAGTGCACGCAACTGGATGCTGGCGCACACCGGCAACGAAGCCGCACTGGCAAAGCACTTCATCGCCGTCTCGGCCCACCCGGAACGCGCTGCCGAATTCGGCATTCCGCCGACGCAGGTGTTACCGATGTGGGACTGGATCGGCGGCCGTTATTCACTGTGGTCGGCCGTCGGCCTACCACTCGCCATCAGCATCGGCATGAGCGGTTTTGAACGCCTGCTCGCCGGTGCACAGGCGATGGATCGCCATTTCCGCGACATGCCGCTGCACGACAACCTGCCCGTGCTGCTCGCGCTGCTGGGTATCTGGAACACCAACTTTCTGGGTGCCCATACCTCGGCCATCGTGCCCTACAACGAATCCTTACGCCATCTGCCCGGTTATCTGCAACAACTGGAGATGGAGTCGAATGGCAAAACCGTCAACCGTGACGGCCAACCGCTGACCTGTCCGGCCAACCCCATCGTCTGGGGCGAGATTGGCGCAAACGGCCAGCACGCCTTCTTTCAACTGCTGCACCAGGGCGGCTGGCTGGTGCCCTGCGACTTTATCGCAACCGCCTTGAGCGATTACCCGCTGCCGGGCCACCAGGCGCCGCTGCTGGCCAACTGCTTTGCCCAGAGCGCCGCATTGGCTTTCGGCAAAACCGAAGCCGAAGCACGTCGTGAACTGGAGGCTGCGGGTTTGCCCGCCGCCCAGAGAGACGCCCTGCTACCGCACAAGGTATTTGCCGGAAACCAGCCGTCCACCACGCTGCTGCTGCCGCGTCTGGATCCATATCACCTCGGCTTGCTGCTCGCGCTCTACGAACACAAGGTCTTCGTGCAGGGCGTTATCTGGGGCATCAACTCCTTTGACCAGTGGGGTGTCGAACTCGGCAAGCAACTGGCGTCGCGCGTCCTGCCCGTGCTTCATGGCGATGCACCGAACGACAGCCTGGACGTCTCCACCCGCGGCCTCATTGACTGGACGCAAACAACGCATGGCTGACACAATGCATCCGAACCTGGCGCTCATCGTCGCCGTCGCCCGCAACGGCATCATTGGTACAACCAAGGAAGACGGCCGTGGCGCCCTGCCCTGGCATCTGCCCGAAGACCTCAAGCATTTCAAGGAAACGACCAGCGGCCACCCGATTATCATGGGCCGCAAAACCTGGGAGTCTCTGGGTCGGGCGCTGCCCAACCGGCGCAACATGGTCATTACGCGCCAGACCGGATACACCGCAGCGGGCGCCGAAGTTTTTGCCGGATTACCCGAAGCGCTGGCCGCCGTCGGCAACGCTACCGCCTATGTCATCGGTGGCGCCGAACTGTATCGTCAGGCGCTGCCATTGGCGGCGACACTCATCATCACCGAAGTCGGCCTGGATGCCGAAGGCGACACCGTGTTCCCGCCGCTGGACGCTGCCGTCTGGGCGGAGGCGGCGCGCTCACCCCACGTCAGTGCGGCCGGCCTGCCGTATGCGTTTGTCCGCTATGCGCGGCGGGATGCGAATTTGAGTGCTTGAGCACGCCCTCCCATTTGGCCACCACCGCCGTCGCGATCCCATTGCCCAGCACATTGGTCGCCGACCGCGCCATATCGAGGAAGTGATCCACACCCAGAATCAGCAGCACGCCCGCTTCGGGAATATTGAAGTGCGCCAGGGTGGCCGCGATGACCACCAGTGATGCGCGCGGCACACCGGCAATCCCTTTCGAGGTCACCATCAGCATGAGCAGCATCAGAAACTGCTGCCCCAGGCTCATTTCGATCCCATAGACCTGCGCAATGAACAACGTGGCGAAGGTGCAGTACATCATCGAACCGTCCAGGTTAAACGAATAACCCAGCGGCAATACAAATGAAGCGATCCGGTTCGGGGCGCCAAAACGTTCCACCTGCTCCAGCGTCTTGGGATAGGCCGCTTCAGAGCTGGCCGTGGTAAAGGCCAGAATCAACGGCTGACGGAGCGAAGCGACCAGGCGCAACACCGACTTGCCCAGCACCAGCGATCCCATCAGAATAATAACGCCCCACAGCACCAGTATCGACGCATAGAACGCCAGCATGAACTGCGCATAGGTGCCGAGAATGCCCAGACCGCTCTTGGCAATCACCGCGGACACGGCGCCGAAGACCGCCAACGGCGCAAAATTCATCACCATACTCGTCATACGCAGCATGACATGGCTGAGCATGTCGAGATTCTTGAAGAACTCTTCAGCCCGCGCGCCCAGATGCCCACCGGCCAGCCCAAAAAACACGGCAAACACCACAATCTGCAGAATCTCGTTTTTGGCCATCGCCTCCATGATGCTGGTGGGAAACACATGGGACAAAAAGTTAGCCAGCGGGTTACCGGGCGGCGGCGCAAGCACCTGGTCTGTCGTGGGCGGCGTGAGTGTAATGCCGGCACCAGGCTGCAGCAGGTGCACCATCAGCAACCCCAGCAACAGCGACAGAAACGACATCGTCAGAAACCAGCCCAGCGTTTTGGCGCCGACACGCCCCACCGATTTACCATCGCCCATACTGGCAATACCGACGGCCAGCGTGGCGAACACCAGTGGCGCGATCACCATCTTGATCATGCGCAGAAAGACATCGGTCAATAACGATGCGTATTCGGCGTATTGTGTCGGCAGATCCGTGCCTGCTCCGGCCGTATGCACTGCGGCACCAGACACGACACCCAGCACCAGCGCGGCCAGAATAAATTGCGTTAACCGGCCGGGCTTCTGCCGACCGCCTGCCGGGTTCATCCCCATGTTCAGCTCACTTTCACCAATACATCAACGCACGCAATCGACGTAATACGCCGTCTTGCCGTCTTTTTCACCCTTGACCAGACCATGCACATCGGTCTCGAACCCTGGGAAGCGCTCGTTGAACTCGCGAGCGAATTGCAGGTAATTCACGATCGTCTTATTGAAGCGCTCACCCGGAATCAGCAGCGGAATCCCCGGCGGATACGGCGTCACCAGCATGGCCGTAATACGACCTTCCAGGTCATCAATGTGCACACGCTCAATTTCACGGTGCGCCACCTTGGCAAAAGCATCCGCCGGGCGCATGGCCGGTACCATATCCGACAGATACATCTCGGTAGTCAGGCGCGCCACATCGTTCTTCTTGTACACATCGTGAATCTGCTGGCAGAGATCGCGCAACCCCACGTTTTCATAGCGCGGCAGCTTCTGGCAGAACTCCGGCAACACCTTCCACAATGGCTGATTCCGGTCATAGTCATCCTTGAACTGCTGCAATTCGGTCACCATCGTGTTCCAGCGGCCCTTGGTAATGCCGATGGTGAACATGATGAAGAACGAATACAGACCGCACTTCTCAACAATGACACCGTGCTCGGCCAGATACTTGGTCACAATCGCCGCCGGAATACCGATATCTTCCGAGAAGGCGCCGTCCACATCCAGCCCCGGGGTAATGATGGTCGCCTTGATCGGGTCAAGCATATTGAACCCATCGGCCAACTGACCGAAGCCATGCCAGCGATCCCCCGGATTGAGCATCCAGCTATCGCGCTCCTCAATGCCTTCTTCCGACAAGTCATCCGGGCCCCAGACCTTGAACCACCAATCGGCACCCCACTCTTCGTCCACCTTGCGCATGGCGCGGCGGAAATCCAGCGCCTCGGCAATCGATTCTTCCACCAGTGCCGTACCACCGGGCTCTTCCATCATCGCTGCGGCCACATCGCATGAGGCAATGATCGCGTACTGCGGCGAGGTCGAGGTGTGCATCAGATAGGCTTCGTTGAACACGTCGCGATCCAGCTTACGGTCGTCGGAATCCTGCACCAGAATCTGCGAGGCCTGGCTCAGACCGGCCAGCAGCTTGTGCGTCGATTGCGTCGAGAAAACCATCGACTCCTTACAGCGCGGACGATCGGCACCAATCGCATGATAGTCACCATAGAAGTCATGAAACGCCGCATGCGGCAACCAGGCTTCGTCAAAGTGCAGCGTGTCGATCTTGCCGTCGAGCATCTCTTTGATTTCTTCGACGTTGTAGAGAATGCCATCGTAGGTCGATTGCGTAATCGTCAGCACGCGTGGCTTGGCATTCTTGTCGGCAATAAACGGATTGGCGGCGATTTTCTTCTGAATGCTTTCCCACGAGAACTCGCTCTTCGGAATCGGGCCGATAATGCCGAAATTATTGCGCGTCGGCATCAGAAATACCGGGATGGCGCCCGTCATGATGATCGAGTGCAGCACCGACTTGTGGCAGTTACGGTCCACCACGACGATATCGCCCGGCGCCACCGTCGAATGCCAGACGATCTTGTTCGAGGTCGAGGTGCCGTTAGTCACAAAGTACAGGTGATCGCAATTGAAAATGCGCGCCGCGTTACGCTCCGACGCGGCGACCGGGCCGGTGTGGTCGAGTAACTGACCGAGTTCTTCTACCGCATTACACACATCGGCGCGCAGCATGTTCTCGCCAAAGAACTGGTGGAACATCTGGCCCACGGGGCTCTTCAGAAATGCCACGCCACCCGAATGACCCGGGCAGTGCCATGAATACGAACCATCGGCAGCGTAATGCGTCAGCGCACGGAAAAACGGCGGCGGCAAAGAATCCATATAGGCGCGCGCTTCGCGCACCACATTGCGCGCAATGAACTCCGGCGTGTCTTCGTACATGTGGATGAAGCCATGCAACTCACGCAGGATGTCATTCGGAATATGGCGCGAAGTGCGCGTTTCGCCGTGCAGAAAGATGGGGATGTCAGCGTTCTTGTAGCGGATCTCTTCCACGAAATCGCGCAGTTCTGCGATCGTCTGCGCTTCGTGATTCAACAGCTCCTCGTCATCGACCGACAGGATAAATGCCGAGGCGCGGCTCTGCTGTTGCGCGAACGAGGTCAGGTCGCCATAACTGGTGACGCCCAACACTTCCATACCTTCCTTCTCGATCGCTTCGGCCAAGGCGCGAATGCCCAGGCCCGAGGCGTTCTCGGAGCGGAAGTCTTCGTCAATAATGATGATCGGAAAGTGAAACTTCATGGCAACTCCTGAGCCAGAAAGAACTTCCGCGTGCCGGCAGGCCGGTCACGCGGAGTCGTGAAACGGTTAAACGCAGTCTAAGGCGTCAAATTTTCGGGAGTGTGACACCGACCTGACCCTGGTACTTACCGCCACGGTCCTTGTATGAGGTTTCACACACTTCATCGGATTCAAAAAACAGTACCTGGGCACAACCTTCGCCCGCATAAATTTTAGCGGGCAGCGGTGTCGTGTTCGAGAACTCCAGCGTCACATAACCTTCCCACTCCGGTTCGAACGGGGTCACGTTGACGATAATGCCGCAACGGGCGTACGTGCTCTTACCGAGACACACCGTCAGCACGCTGCGCGGAATACGGAAATATTCAACCGTGCGAGCCAGTGCAAACGAATTCGGCGGGATGATACAGACGTCCGACTCGATTTCGACAAAGGACTTCGGATCGAAGGCCTTCGGATCAACGACCGTGCTGTTGATATTGGTGAACACCTTGAACTCGCGGGCGCAACGGATGTCGTAACCATAGCTCGACGTACCGTAGGACACGATCTTCTGGCCATTCACTTCACGCACGAGATCCGGCGAGAACGGCTCAATCATGCCGTGCTGTTCGGCCATACGGCGAATCCACTTGTCAGACTTGATGCTCATACCGGCTCCAGGTGTCCCGTCGGGAACGCAAATTCAGGAAAATTGGCGGAAATTGTACCCCGAACCGCGTCCACGTTGCGTACCATCCGAAATACGGCCCCGCAGCAGCCCGCCATCACTCGTCGAAGGAACACCATGCCTACCAAGATCATCGGCCTGATCCGTCTCAAAGACCCGAGCGCTTTTGAAAGCTACCGAAGCCAGGTCGGTGCCACCGTCGAACGCTACAACGGTAGCGTTGTCGCTCGCGGCGCCTGCGACAAGGTTTACTGGAACGAGCTTGGCTGTGGCGACTTCAATGCCTTCGTCGAACTCAATTTCCCGACGCCAGACGATGCGGACCATTGGGCCGGCAGCCCGGAATACCAAGCCATCGTGCCCATACGCAATGACGCGATGGATCTCACATTATTTCGAATCAACGATTGACGCAGCGCGGACAGGATGACGCACCTGTGTCGTTACTCGACCACAATCTTCGGGAACTTATGGCTGGTATCCCGCGCCTTCGCGGCAATTTCACCAGCGACGCGCAACGCAATATCGCGGTACTGCTGGCTGATCGGGCTTTCCGGGTCGGCCGCCACAATCGGCTGACCGGCATCCAGCCCCTGACGGATACGCAAATCAAGCGGCAATTGCCCCAGCAGCGGCACATTGAAGTCGGCGCCCAGCGCCTGTCCGCCGCCCTCACCAAAAATCGGCTCGGCATGACCGCAGTGGCTGCAGATATGCATCGACATATTCTCGACCACGCCCAGAATCGGCACCCCCACCTTTTCAAACATGCGAATACCCTTGCGGGCATCCAGTAGTGCGATGTCTTGCGGCGTCGTCACGATCACCGAACCCGTGACCGGCACCTTCTGGGCCAGCGTCAACTGGATATCGCCTGTACCCGGCGGCATATCAACCACCAGATAATCCAATTCACCCCACAGCGTATCGCGCAGCAACTGCTCCAGCGCCGAGGTGACCATCGGGCCACGCCAGACCATCGGCGAATCGGCGTCCACCAGAAAACCAATCGACATCAATGCGATGCCATGACCCTTCAGCGCCTCGATATGCTTACCATCTGGCGAATGCTGCTGCTGGCCGCCAACGCCCAGCATCTGCGGAATCGATGGGCCGTAAATATCGGCATCGAGCAGGCCGACACGCGCACCCTGTTGCGCCAGCGCCAGCGCCAGATTCACGGCCGTCGTGCTTTTACCGACGCCGCCCTTGCCGGAGGCCACGGCAATCAGATTCTTCACCCCTTTGAGCAGCGGCAGATTCCGTTGCACCACATGGGCTTCGATCACAGAAACCACCTCAACGTGAACCGGTATCCCCGCCGCAACGGGCGCCAGGGCGGCAGCAATGCGTGTTTCGATTTCCGGCCCGATCAGGGCCGTCGGATAACCGACCTGCACACGCACCCGCCACGCATCAGGGGAACCACTGAGCGCACTCCCCAGCTGATGCGGTAAGAAATAAGGTTTCCCGGTCAGCGGGTCAATCAGGTCAGCCAAAAGCGCTGTGGCGCGGCTCAGCATGTCGTGGGTCATGGTCGTACAAACTCCGGGAATGTCGGGGACGGAACGCGAAGAGAATCGCGGCTTGAAAGCGCCTGTTTTTATCAAATTTTCTGAACGTCCAAATTTTACGCTGCTTTTTTACGGGGAAAACCCCGTTAAATGCCCCTGTAGCGCGCGTGGTCAGCCCCTGATCGGCTAAAATTGCGCCCATGAAACGTTCTCTGCTCGTCACTTCCGCACTCCCGTATGCCAACGGCGCCATCCACCTCGGTCATCTGGTCGAATACATTCAGACCGATATGTGGGTGCGTTTCCAGAATCTGATCGGCAATCAGGCCACGTATGTCTGTGCCGACGACACGCACGGCACGCCGATCATGCTGCGCGCCCAGAATGAAGGCATCACGCCCGAGGCACTGATCGCCCGCGTACACAACGAGCATCTGCGCGACTTCACTGGCTTTCATATCGACTTCGACCTTTATCATTCGACGCACAGCGACGAGAACCGTGAGTGTGCTGAAAGCATCTATCGGGCGCTGCGCGACGCCGGCCTGATCGAAGTCCGCGAAATCGAGCAGTATTACGATGCAGAAAAAGGCATGTTCCTGCCCGACCGCTTCATCAAGGGCGAATGCCCCAAGTGCGGCGCCGCTGACCAGTACGGCGACAATTGCGAAGCCTGCGGTGCCGCCTATACGCCGTCTGAACTGAAAAACCCGCGATCCGCCGTGTCGGGCAGCGTGCCGGTACTGAAGCCTTCGCAACACTACTTCTTCAAACTGTCCGACCCGCGCTGCCAGCAGTTCCTGCGCGACTTCACGCGTAGCGCGCCAAACGGTATCCCGGTGCTGCAGCATGAGGCCGCCAATAAAATGCAGGAGTGGTTGGGCGAACCGGGTGAGAATAAGCTCAGCGACTGGGACATCTCGCGCGATGCGCCCTACTTCGGTTTCGCCATTCCCGATGCACCCGGCAAATACTTCTACGTCTGGCTCGACGCACCGATCGGTTACATGGGCGCCTTCAAAGCGCTGGCCAACAAAAAGGGACTGGATTTCGACGCCACCTGGAAGCCGGGCTCAAACACCGAACTCGTGCACTTCATCGGCAAAGACATTCTGTACTTTCACGCGCTGTTCTGGCCGGCCATGCTGCATCACGCCGGTTTCCGCGTACCGACCCGTATCTGCGCCCACGGCTTCCTCACCGTCGATGGTGCCAAGATGTCCAAATCGCGCGGCACCTTCATCACGGCCGAAAGCTACCTGCAGCAGAAGCTCAATCCGGAATGGCTGCGCTACTACTTCGCCAGCAAACTGAATGGCACGATGGAAGACATCGACCTCAACCTTGATGACTTCATCGCCAAGGTCAACAGCGATCTGGTCGGCAAGTACGTCAACATCGCCAGCCGTTGCGCCGGTTTTATCAAGAAGCAATTCGAAGGTGCACTTGGCGAAACCGATCGCGCTGTATTCGATCGCATCATCACCGACGAAGCGCTGAACGAAATTGCGACCGCCTTTGAGGCCCGCGACAGCGCCCGCGCCATGCGCCAGATCATGCACCTGGCCGACGAAGCCAACCT
>JBLIZO010000014.1:0-2070 GCA_048859965.1 Fluviibacter sp. | reverse complement strand
AGGCATGTTCATCTCCTGACCAGCAACACGCCGCACTCCAGGTGGTGCGTGTAGGGAAACTGGTCGAAAACGGCGGCCGAGGCAATACGATGCGTATCGTGCAGGGCGGCCACGTTGTTCTTCAAGGTCTCCTGGTTGCAGGAGATGTACAGGATGCGATCGAAATCGCGGGCGAGTTCGACGGTTGCATCATCCAGGCCGGCGCGCGGCGGGTCGACAAACAGCGTGCCGTGGCGGAAGGCGTCGAGATCAATGTCCTTCAGACGCTGGAACTGCTCGCGGCCGGCCAGCGCAGCGCTGAATTCCTCGGCTGACATGCGGGCGAGCTGGATGTTGGTGACGCCATTGGCGGCGATGTTGTACTGCGCGGCATGGACCGACGTCTTGCTGACCTCGGTGGCCAGCACCCGGTCGAACAGCGGGGCCAGCGCGATGGTGAAGTTGCCGTTGCCGCAGTACAACTCGACCAGGTTGCCGCCGATCCCCGCTGCCTGCTGGCAGGCCCAGCCGAGCATCTGGCGGTTGATGCCACCATTCGGCTGCGTGAAGCTGCCCTCGACCTGCTGGTATTTGAGCGGACGACCGTTCAGTTCGAAGGCTTCGAGCAGCCAGTCGCGCTCCAGCACCACCTTCTGGCCCCGGCTGCGGCCGATGATCTGGGCACCGAATTCGGCCGCCAGTTCGCGGGCCGCCGTCTGCCATGCGTCGTCCAGCTTGCGGTGATAGATCAGCGTGATCATCAGCTCGCCGCTCAGGGTGGCGAGGAAGTCGACACGGAAGAGCCGGCGACGCAGAGCATCGTTACCGGCCAGTCGCTCGCGCAAGCGCGGCATGGCGGCACAGATGACGGCAGCGGCCGGCGGGAAGGTGTCGAGCAGCAGGCGCTGCTTGGGATTGTCCGGGTCGGACATCGTGAAATCGAGCTTGTCGCCATCGTGCCAGATGCCGAACTCGACGCGCATGCGATAGTGCAGCGGTTCTGAGGCGTGAACGGTCGGTTTCGTGACACCGAATTCGGCGAAATTCTGTTCGAAGCGGGCAGCCTTGGCGGCCAGCTGCACCGGATAATCGGCGGGGTCGTATGTCGGAAGCGGCATGGTTCGGTGGTTTGAATGCGTTTTGCAGCCCGTTTGAGGTGCGATGGCCGCGTGAAGAGGGCGAAATATACGCCGGTCCGGCAGGCATTGGGAGCTTTGATTTCGGGATACAGAGGGCGAAATTGCCTCTATCGACCAATCGGCTCGCCATGATTGAATGGCTCGACTCGACCCACAGGCGACGTTGCCAACTCTCCCGCTATGAAGAGATACAAAAAAATCACCAGCATTTGAAGCTGCCGCTCATTTGCTCAAGACCGTTTATTTGATCAGTACTGCGGGAGGCTGGATTACGATGGCTGGGAGGTGCACAACTGCACTGCGCTCCTGATACCTGGTCGGTGGATAGTCCCCGGAGTGGCGAGGGCCTTCACACTTGCGTTCCTCCTTGCACCTTCCGTGCTTCTCCCATTTCCGCTCAATTTTGCAGTTGCCGCCCCTCTATTCTTCTTTGTTGTCGCCCCCCTTGGGCTTTGAGTTGACTGTCGTGAGAGAGAGTCGGGAAAGCGAATTTGATGCGTATGACCTTATCGTTACTCGCAGTCTTTGCGCTAGATTCCTACTGTGTTGCTGCCGGCGGTTTGTCGAGTTTTGTCATCCACGGAAAATGACAATATGATGCTGTGGCCCATTGGAGTGTCAATTCTCATGTGGAACCTTACCGTATCCCAAAGGCAACCAACTCACAGCAATTCGATGAGCGTGAATGGAAGGCAACAGTAACGCTTGGCGATGAGCGCAATATGCCGCATGCACTCAGGGGTTTTGTCGTAGCATGCCCCCAAAGTGTTCACTTAAAAATAATTTAGCTTTTCAGCATCCCGGGGCAGCCGGGCGTGTCCGGAATTTTGTGTAAACGGGGTTTGAGTTAAACGTTGTTCATCCGGTCTTCGAACTGGATAGTAAATCGGGTCAGTGCAGCCTTCCAATCCCGAATGGGCAAGGTCCATTTCTGGCTGATGTTGCGGAGCGC
>JBLIZO010000013.1:0-10192 GCA_048859965.1 Fluviibacter sp. | reverse complement strand
GTGTGCTCTTCCGATCTCTGGCGCCGACAGACGCATTCGACGAGGCCGCCTGGAAGGAGCTGGTTCGGGCGCTGCTGGATGCGATCTCGTTGCTGGCGCATCGCGTGGCGGGGCTGGGCATGGACTCGGCCTTGCTGGATGCATCCGCACACCTTGGCGATTTTGCGCCCAGCTTTTTTGCGCTGCCGGCAGAAACCGAGCGCTATACGCAATCGCTGCTGACGCATTTTGCCGACCCCACCCAGATGCCTGACGATGGCAAGCACCTGTTAGTGATTGTCGATCAATGCCTGAATGCGCTGACACGCGCGCGCAAATACTTTCTGGAAGCGGGTACCAGCCTGCACATGACTTATCTGCTGATGCGTTGCGAGGAAAGTCTGTATCGTATGCAGGAGTTGATCCGCCTGATGCAGGCGTTTCTGATGTCGGCTACGGTCATGGATGCGCTGGTGGCTGACGCGGCGGATGCACCGATGGTCATGCCGATACCCGGCGGGCGCTTTCATCCTGAAACCGGTATGGCCTTGCGCACCTGGGGTGCTTTTGTTCATCGTGCATTTCTGACCGAGAACCGGCGTAATAACTTTGGCGATTACTGGGCACGGCTGATGCAGTTGCTGGCATTGCGTGTGACAGAAACAGCCGCACAGTCGGGTGGGCATTACATCTGCACCACGCCGCGTGAATACCGGGGCATGTGGCTGTCGGCAATGGGCGCCGGGGTTTTGATTGCCGGTATGGCATTGCTGAAAATTTTCGCCGGCGCGCTGCATACGTCGCTGTTTGCCACGGCCTTAATGTACAGCCTGATTTATGGCCTGGGGTTTACCGCGATCTATTTACTGGGGTTCACGGTTGCCACCAAACAGCCGGCGATGACGGCACAGACTCTGGTCAGCCAGATGCGGGATGTGTCGCCGGATAAGGCCGATGATCTGTCTGCTGTCGTGGATCTGATTGCGGCAGTCTGTCGTAGTCAGATGGCGGCGATTGCCGGGAATATTCTGGTTGCGTTTCCGGTGGCGATTGCTCTCGGCGTCGGTCTCGGGCGATGGTTGGGCGAGTCGCCCGTTTCTGCAGAAAAGGCTGCGTACCTGCTTGGCGATCTGGATATTTTCGGTTGGGCGATTCCTCATGCGGCGTTGGCCGGGGTGTTTCTGTATCTGGCGGGTTTGATCAGCGGTTACTTCGATAACCGTGCGGCGCATAGTCATTTGCGGGAACGAATCGCTTACGCCCCGTGGTTGCGGCGCTGGCTGGGTGAGGCGGGCGCCGCCCGGCTGGGCGATTACATCGGGCGCCACCTGGGCGGCATCATGGGCAATTTTCTGTTCGGCTGCATGCTCGGCTGCGCCGGTATTTTTGGTGTGATTCTCGGTTTGCCTATCGACATCCGGCACATTGCCTTTTCGGCTGCCAATCTGGGTTACGCCATCATCGGCAGCGAAACCTGGCTGTCATGGCAGACGCTGGCCTGGGCGGCCCTGGGTGTATTGCTGATCGGCATGACGAATCTGCTGGTGAGCTTTACGCTGGCCTTGCGCACGGCATTTCGCGCGCGCCATATGACCTTCAAGGGGTCACGCGCCTTGCTGGGCGCGCTCTGGCAGCGTTTCCGCGAGACGCCCGGTCTGTTCTTCCTGCCGCCACATCAGACGGCTGATACGCCCCCTTCGGAAGGCGTCTGACCTGAGTCAGTGCGTTGCTTCGGCGATGCGTTGCTGGATGTGGGCGAGAGCTTCCTCGACCTGATCAACGAGAATCAGACAGATGTCGCCGGGCTGTAGTTTGGCGAGGGCGGTATCAATGGCCAGGAACTCGCCCTTGATCTCGTCGATTTCTTTGACCTGGTGGGCCTCATGCAGGCCATCGCGTAGCAGACTGACCACTTCCCCTTCGGTGCGGCCACGTTGGCACGCATCTTCATAGAGCACGACATGGTCAAAGACATTGCCGAGAATGCGTGTCTGACGTCGGATATCGTCGTCGCGGCGATCACCGGCAGCGCTGATGACGACGCTACGACGCTTGGCCGGCATGTCGTGGATCGTGTCGGCCAGTGCGCGGATAGCGTCCGGGTTGTGGCCGTAGTCGGCGATCAGTGTCGCGCCTTTGTAATCAAAGCGGTTGAAACGGCCCGGCACGGTGTCGGCGTCGCTGTTAAAGCTGGCGAGCCCGGCGATGATAGCGTCCCAGGGGATGCCCAGCGCCCAGGCGGCACCGACGGCGGCCATGACGTTTTCCACCTGGAAGGCAATTTGGCCGTTGTCGGTGAGCGGAATGTCCTTGAGCGGCAGGCGGAACATGGCCGTACCCTGCGCCGCGATGATTTCGCCGTTGTCACGATAGATGACCCGATGGCCCTGTGCGCGGTGTTTGGCCATGACCGGGTGGGCGGCGCTCTGACCGGCAAAGAAGGTGACGTTGCCGGTACAGTAACGTGCCATGCGGGCGACCAGAGGGTCGGCGGCATTAAGCACGGCGGTGCCTTCAGCGGAGACGTTTTGTACGATCACACGTTTCACGGCAGCCAGTTCGGCGGCCGTGTTGATGAAGTTCATGCCGAGATGATCGCCTTCGCCGATGTTGGTGATGATAGCCACGTCGCACCGATCGAAGCCCAGACCCTCGCGCAGAATACCGCCGCGGGCAGTCTCCAGCACGGCGGCGTCCACATCCGGATGACCAAGCACGTTGCGGGCGCTGCGCGGGCCGCTGCAGTCGCCGGTATCGATGAGGCGGCCATTGGCGTAGACGCCGTCCGTGGTCGTCATGCCGATGCGTTTGCCGGTTTGTGCAATCAGGTGCGCGGTCAGACGGATGGTCGTGGTTTTACCATTGGTGCCGGATACGGCAATAACCGGGATACGGCCGTTGTCGTCGGCGGCAAACATCTGACGGACAATAGCTTCGCCAACCGGACGACCTTTGCCGTACGAGGGGCTGAGGTGCATTCGCAAGCCGGGTGCAGCATTGACTTCAACAATGCCACCGCCTTGTTCCTGCAACGGTTTGTATACGCTGTCACAGACCACATCGACGCCGCAGATGTCCAGGCCGACCATGTGTGCGGCGGCGACGGCGCCCGCCGCCAGATCGGGGTGCACGTCATCGGTTACATCGGTGGCGGTACCGCCGGTGCTGAGGTTGGCATTCTTGCGCAGATTGATACGCACGCCACGCGGCGGTATGGATTCGGGCGTCATACCCTGTTCATCCAAGGTCGCCAGACCAATGGCATCCAGGCGGATCTTACTCAGTGACGTGGCGTGACCATCGCTACGTTGGGGGTCGCTGTTGATCACATCGACCAGTTGGCGAATGGTGTGCTGGCCATCGCCAATCACATACGGCGGATCGCGGCGGGCAGCGGCAACCAGTTCGTTGCCCACGACCAGGAGCCGGAAATCATGGCCGGGCAGGAAACGCTCGACGATGACTTCGTCGCTGATCTTGTAGGCGACTTCGAAGGCGGCGGTAATCTGCTCGGTCGTTTGCAGGTTAACGGCAACGCCTTTGCCCTGATTGCCGTCGCGCGGTTTGACGACGACCGGGCCTTTAATCCATTCGGCGGCGGCCAGTGCGCCTTCCAGTGTGGTGACCACGCGACCTTGCGGCACAGCCACGCCGGCCGAATAAAGCAGGGTTTTGGTGAGATCTTTGTCTTGTGCGATCGATTCGGCGATAGCGCTGGTGTGGCTGGTCTCGGCCGCCTGAATGCGTTTCTGTTTGCTGCCCCAGCCCAGTTGCACCATGCTGCCTTCAGTCATGCGACGGAAGGGGATGCCACGGGCCACGGCGGCATAGACGATGCTGCCCGTGCTCGGGCCCAAACGCAGGTCTTCGTCCAGTTCGCTCAATTCGTGCAGGGTGGCGTCCAGATCGAACATGCGATCTTCCAGGGCGACCTGGCAGAGCTTCATGGCGTGTTCGAATGCCAGCTTGCCGACGGCTTCTTCGCTGTATTCAACGACGGTGATGTAAGTGCCTTTTTCCGGCGTCTGCACGGTGCGGCTGAAGGTTACGGGGCAACCGGCGGCCGCCTGCAGGCCCAGTGCCACCACTTCCAGCGCGTGCGCCAGCGTCAGCGGTTCGTTATGGCCACTGGCGATCAGCGGTCCCATCTGCGGAAAGCGCGAACGTAGTCGGGTTTCGAAGCCGGTCAGATTGGTGATCTGACATTCTTCATCGGTGCAATTGATAAGCGCTTCAATGGCCGTATGACGACCCCACAGGTTGGGGCCGCGTAGCGCGCGCAGACGGACGATTTCCATGGCTTACTGATGTGTAAAAGTTTGGATACCCGTGCTCATGATGTCACGGGAGAGATTCATGCCGACACCGACCGCTACGGCGGCCAGCACGCTTTCCAGCGCGTCGTTGCGTAGCTGGAGCAGGGGAATGCTGTCGACACCCATGAGCGGTCGTTCATCGTCACCATGTGCCAACACGATCTGGTTGTCGCGGGTGAAGACAGCGCGACCACCTTTGGCCAGGTGATCTTTGAGACATTCGGCAGTGCCGAAACGGCTAAAGAAAATGACCTCACCGTCGCACAGGCGCGCCATGTCGGCGACTTCCGTATCATCGGCGTTGAGCACGCCGACACCGCTCGGCAGCACCACGTCGATCTGCGAGCGCATGACGCGGTAGATGTCTTCGCCATCGTTGATAGCGCACTCCGGCACGGTATCGGTTGGGTCGAGATTGGTGACGACGCCGATGGTGCAGCGCTCGTAGGGCAGCCCTTCGTTCAGAATGACGCGGTTATCGTTTTCAATGATCGCCACATCCACCTGGCGGTTGAGCATCAGGCGGTGCCCGCTTTCCCAGTTGGCGCAGTGGCGGTCATCGAGTTGGCGCTGATTGAAGTACATGCCTTTGCTGCAGGCCAGACCGACATTCAGGCTGGTCAGTTGCAACAGGCTGGCGATGAGTTGGGCGACGAGCGTCTTGCCGCGCGAACCGGCTATGCCGATGATGGGCAGGTTGAAATCTTCGCCCGGCGGGAACAGATAGTCGACGATGGCGTTGCCGACCGGGCGTGGCGTACCGGCCGATGGCCGCAGGTGCATGAGCAGCCCCGGACCCGCGTTGACTTCGACGATGGCGCCGCGTTGCCCGCTGAGCGGCTTGCTGATGTCTTCGCAAACCAGATCGATACCGGCAACATCCAGGCCGACCACGCGGGCAGCCAGCGCAACTGTTTCGGCCACATCCGGGTGCACGTCGTCCGTGGCATCAATCGACACATTGCCGTTGCGTTGTATCAGCACATCGCGTCCGGCATCGGGTACCGATTGCGCGTTGAAACCCTGACGTTCCAGCTCCAGACGGACCGCTGAATCGATACGCACGAAGTTGAGCGTATTTTCTTCGGCCGGCCCACGGCTGGGGCTGCTGTTGATCTGGGTTTCGATGAGTTGTTCGATGGTCGATTGGCCGTCGCCCTTGACGAAGGCGAAGTCACCACGCGCGGCAGCGACCATTTTGCCGCCAACGACGAGCAAACGGTGTTCGTTGCCGGGGATGAAGCGTTCGACGATGACGCTGCTGCCTTCATCGACGGCGACGGCAAATGCCGTGCGGACTTCCTGCTCGGTCAGCATGTTGGTGAACACGCCGCGGCCATGGTTGCCGTCGGAGGGTTTCACGACGACCGGCAGGCCGATGTCTTGCGCGGCCTCCCAGGCATCGTCGGCGGTCTCGACCACGCACCCTTCAGGAACAGGAACGCCGCAAGCCTTGAGCAGGCTCTTGGTCAGGTCTTTGTCGCGCGAAATGGTTTCGGCAATCGCGCTGGTCTGGTCGGTTTCTGCCGTCCAGATGCGGCGCTGCTTCGAGCCATAGCCCAGTTGCACCAGATTATTCTCGGCCAGGCGCATGGTAGGAATCTTGCGCTCCATGGCCGCATTGACGATGCTGCCGGTACTCGGGCCGAGCAGGCGGTCTTCGGCCAGATCTTTGAGCGCTTCAACGGCGGCGGCGACATCGAAGGGTTGGTCTTCAATGGCGGCCATGATGAGGTCGCGGCCGGTCTCCAGCGCCAGGCGCGTCACGTCATCATGCAGATTGTGGACGATGACCTTATAAACGCTGCGGCGACCACCGTCGCGGGCACGGCCAAAACCACCCGGCACACCCGCCAGGCTCAGCAGCTCCAGCGTGACGTGCTCCATGATATGCGCCGGCCAGGTGCCTTCGTGCAGGCGGCGGACAAAGCCGCCGTATTCTTCATAGCTACAGCGATGCTCCATCAGGCTGGGCAGCCAGGCGGTCAGCCGCTCAGGCAGGCCGGGAATCTTGTTGGAAGGAAAATCTTCCAGATCGCCGATATCCACCCAGGCTTCCAGAACCGGCACATAGGTCCACATATTGGGACCGCGAATCGACTTGATGTCGATGATTTTTATGGTTTTATGACTCATCTTGCCTGTAGCGATGTCAAATGACCTTCCGGAAAAAACCGGGTTGGGTCAGGTGTTCTGGTCACAAAGACGACGGATGACGTCATTGTAAACAGAAACCTGCAGGGAATAACGCGCGACAACGTAAACGGATGACGTTTCGGTTTCATTTGGCAGAATAGCCTGAAAAAAAGGCCGCTTTCGGTGCGACTTCCTGACAAATCAGCCATTGTTGTCAGCCGGATGGCTGCTGGCGCGTTATAAAATCCATGCAACGATTTCGACGCGAATTTTTACGGCCTCTCAATTGAATCTACACGACGTTTCAACCCGAACGCTGCCCGATAGCGCCACGCACCTGATTCCTGAATTCTGGCGTCCCGCCGTGGGCGCCCACCTGCCCGCCGACGAGACGGTGCTGGCGACTATTGAAACGGATCTGGATGCGCAGCTTAACTTTGCCCGGGGTTTGGTCTGCCTGACCG
This sequence comes from Fluviibacter sp., assembly GCA_048859965.1. GTDB lineage: Bacteria > Pseudomonadota > Gammaproteobacteria > Burkholderiales > Rhodocyclaceae > Fluviibacter. Next base: position 3,297 of record JBLIZO010000013.1, on the reverse strand, counting down.
ATCGCAATCTTTATGCCTTGTCGCCGGCCGGTGACTGGTTGCGCTGGCCGCTCAACGCGGAGTTGACGCTGAAGCTCGGCGATCACGCCGGTGTGGCCACGCTGGAAGTCTTATCCCCAAACGGCCGCCTGGCTGGCTGGCGTTTCACGCTGGCACAGAACCCGTCTGCCCTGAGGTTGGTGCGTCAGCTCGACAGCCTGCGCGAGAAACAGCGTTTGGAGGCTGGCGAAGTCGTTGCCGCATCGGACAAGGCCGATGAACAGCCGTTGTGCCCCAATTGCTGGATGCCGCTGCCGCCGGATCAGGATGAATGCCCGGCCTGTTACAGCGAGAATCTAACGTCTCCTTCGACCTGGACGCTGTTGCGCCTGTGGCGTTTTGCCCGACCCTATAAGAAAGAACTGCTCATTGGTTTTGCGCTGACGCTGCTTGGCACGGCCGCGACGTTGGTGCCGCCGTATCTGACCATGCCGCTGATGGATAAGGTGTTGATTCCTTTCCAGAACGGTCGGCATATTCCGATTGGCCTGACCGTCATGTTGCTGGGCGGCCTGCTGGCGAGTTCGCTGGTGGCCTGGGGCCTGGGGTGGGCACGGACTTACATTCTTGCCCTGGTCAGCGAACGGATCGGCGCCGACTTGCGCACGGCGACCTACGACCACCTGCTCAAACTGTCGCTGGAATACTTCGGCGGCAAGCGGACGGGCGATCTCATGGCGCGTATCGGCAACGAATCCGACCGGATTTGCGTCTTCCTGTCGTTGTACGCGCTGGATTTTGCCACCGACGTCATTATGATTCTGATGACGGCCGCCATTCTGATCTCGATTGATCCCTGGCTGGCACTGGTGACCCTGGCGCCGTTGCCGATGATTATGTGGCTCATCCACATCGTGCGCGACAAGCTGCGCTTCGGTTTCGAGAAAATCGATCGCATGTGGGCCGAAGTCACCAGCGTGCTGGCCGATACGATCCCCGGTATCCGCGTGGTCAAAGCCTTCGCCCAGGAGCAGCGCGAATCCACCCGCTTCCGCACGGCCAATGCCCACAATCTGGCCATTAATGATCGCGTCAACAAAGTCTGGAGCATGTTCACGCCGACCGTGACCTTGCTCACCGAAATCGGTCTGCTCATTCTCTGGGGCTTCGGCATCTGGCAGGTGGCGCACCACAACATCACGGTTGGCGTGCTGGTCGCTTTCCTGGCGTATATCGGCCGTTTCTATACGCGCTTGGATTCGATGAGCCGCATCGTCTCGCATACCCAGAAAGCCGCCACCGGCGCCAAGCGCATCTTCGACATTCTGGATCATGTGTCGAGCGTGCCGGAGCCGCTGAACCCAGTGCATATCGAAAAGGTCACTGGCCGTATCGACATCAACCGCGTCGGCTTCCGCTATGGCAATCGCGCCGTATTACGCGATGTCAGCCTCCGTATTCAGCCGGGCGAAATGATCGGTCTGGTCGGTCACAGCGGTTCGGGCAAGAGTACGCTGGTCAATCTGATCTGTCGTTTTTACGATGCGACAGAAGGCAGCATCAAGATCGACGGTACCGATATCCGCTCGATCCCGGTGTCAGAATACCGCCAGCACATTGGTCTGGTCTTGCAGGAGCCGTTCCTGTTCTTCGGCACCATCGCCGAGAACATCGCCTATGGCAAACCAAACGCCACACGCGAAGAAATCGTCGCTGCCGCCCGTGCGGCGCATGCGCACGACTTCATCCTGCGCCTGCCGCATGGCTATGATTCTGTCGTCGGCGAACGCGGGCAGGCCCTATCGGGTGGTGAACGTCAGCGCATCTCGATCGCCCGGGCGCTACTCATCAACCCGCAGATTCTGATTCTTGACGAAGCCACCTCGTCGGTCGACAGCACCACCGAGAAGGAAATTCAGAAAGCCCTGGATAATCTGGTGCAGGGGCGCACGACGATTGCCATTGCCCACCGGCTATCGACCCTGCGCAAGGCAGACCGTCTTATCGTTCTGGATCGCGGCCAGATCATTGAAGAGGGCTCACATGATGAGCTCATGATTAAAGACGGCACCTATCGCCGCATGGTGGAAACACAGGCCCGGCAGGAAGCCGAAGACAAAGCGTCGGCCATGGCCCCGCTGGGAGCAACGCTATGACCCATGATCTGCTGAACTTTCATCGCACCTATCAGTTGCGCAAGGACGCTTTCGGCAACCTCGATCTGGTCTGGTCCGATGGCGAAGTCGTGGAACGCGTCACGCCCGTGCGAGCGTTTCCGTTCTCCGACCCGGAGCACGGCTTCTCACTGGTCGATGCCGAGAGTCATGAAGTGCTGTGGCTGGACTCGATCAACGATCTCAACGCGGCTGATCGCGCGCTGGTGGATGAAGCGCTTGCCAGCAGAGAGTTCATGCCCGTCATCACGCGCATCGACAGCGTCTCGTCGTTCAATACGCCGAGCACCTGGCAGGTGAATACCGAGCAGGGTAAGACCCAACTGGTGCTGAAGGGCGAAGAGCATATCCGCCGTATCAACGGCATGGGTGGCAACAACCTGTTGATCTCGGATAACCACGGCATCCAGTTCCTGATCAAAGACGTGACCCAGCTCGACAAGCACAGCCGTCGCCTGCTCGATCGCTTCCTGTAATTGAGCGAAACTACCTCCCCCTGCATGAACTGTGGCGCCTGCTGCGCCATGTACCGCGTATCGTTCTATTGGGCTGAGGCAAACGATGCTCCTGGCGGTTGGGTGCCCGTAGACACGACGGAACAACTCACGCCCACCATGCGTTGTATGCGCGGTACCAGCAGCAAAACGCCCCGTTGTGAACAACTCCAAGGCGAGATCCCTGGCGCACTCTGCGGCATCTATGAAAACCGCCCCTCGGTCTGCCGGGAATTAGAGCCCTACGATGCCGATGGTAAACCCACCGATCAATGCACACGGGCGCGGGCGGCGCATGGGTTATCGCCTTTAAAATAAAATGGCTCGGAGGTTAATCCGAGCACTTGAATTAGATTTGCCCACCCACGCCTTTAAACTTTTCAACAAAAGCGGCGATTTTCTGGAACACGCTTTGCTTTTTGGTCAGGTACTGCGGGTTTAACGGGCTCATCTTGGGCAGAATGGCATTAAGCTCTGTTCCATTCTCGCTAGCAAATTCCCGTTTTAACGAGGCAGCAATATAACGTTTTGCGGCTTCCGAATTCAGGCCCTCGGCACCGATCAGCTCTTCCGCTTCTTGCTGTTGGGCTGCTTGCGCAAAATTGAAGAAAGCATCAATTACACTGGCCTTGTCGCCAATCTGGTCCAGA
>JBLIZO010000012.1:0-17068 GCA_048859965.1 Fluviibacter sp. | reverse complement strand
ATCTTCCATGGTGTTGAAGAAGATCGGGGCGATCTTCGAACCCAGACAGACGCCACCGAAACGCTTGTTCGGCACGAACGGAATATCTTCACCGGTGAACCACAGCACCGAGTTGGTGGCCGACTTACGTGACGAACCGGTACCGACCACGTCGCCGACGTAGGCGATCTGGTTGCCCTTCTTGGCCAGGGCTTCGAGTTGCTTGATGGGGCCACGGCTACCCGGCTCATCGGCTTCGATACCCGGACGCGGGTTCTTCAGCATGGCCAGGGCATGCAGCGGAATGTCCGGACGCGACCAGGCATCCGGCGCCGGCGACAGATCATCGGTGTTGGTTTCGCCGGTGACCTTGAACACGGTCAGCTTCTGCGAAGCCGGGACTTCCGGACGCGAGGTGAACCATTCACCGTCGGCCCACGACTGCAGCACGGCCTTGGCGTTGGCGTTACCCTTGTCGGCCAGTGCCTTCACATCGTGGAAGTAGTCGAACACCAGCAGGGTTTTCTTGAGGCCTGCAGCCGCAGCGGCACCGCACTCGGCGTCGCCCAGCAGGTCGATCAGCGGCTTGACGTTGTAACCGCCGAGCATGGTGCCCAGCAGTTCGGTGGCGCGCACGCGCGAGATCAGCGCGCACGTCACTTCGCCTTTGGCAACAGCCGCCAGGAAAGCCGCCTTGACGCGTGCGGCGTCATCCACGCCGGCCGGTACGCGGTAGGTAATCAGCTCAACCAGAAAATCTTCTTCACCTTTCGGCGGATTCTTCAGCAGTTCGACCAAGTCAGCGGTCTGCTGGGCATTGAGCGGCAGCGGGGGGATCCCCAGGGCGGCACGCTCGGCAACATGGCTCCGGTAGGCTTCTAGCACGGCGGTTTCCTTTCAAAAGACAGAGGAACGGCAAACTGATTCCAATTTGCCGGAAAATTACTGCGCAAACCGAATTTGTAACACAAGCCGAAGCCAGAAGCGAGAGGGAAACCGGAGAATTTGGCAAACTCTTATAAAAGAGTTGAAAAGCACTGGAAATCCCGCCCCAAAACGGGGCACCCCGCCCCAAAACAGGGGGCAAGATAGACTTGCCCCCTTGGACGGATTGCGTTAGAGTAAACCTCATGCAAAAGATGAAAATCCGTAGCAAAGCGATTCAGCAGCCGCGCAAAGTGCTGGTACAGGCACTTGCGGCCCTCACCCTGTCGGGTGCGTTGCTGCCTGTATCGACCGCCGTGCGCGCAGACGAGGCCGACAAGCCCGGTCTGCTGCAACGCTATACCGTGAACATTCAGGATCTGGTGATCAAGGGTCTGGAGTTCGTTGGTGTCCCCTACCGTCGTGGTGGTAATACCGTTGAGTCCGGCCTGGACTGCAGCGGTTTCACCCGCCTCGTTTTCCTGGATTCCAACGGCATTGACCTGCCCCGCACCGCTGCCGAACAGGCGCAGTTGGGCACCAAGGTCAGCGCAGACGAGCTGAAGCCGGGCGATCTGGTGTTTTTCAACACCATGCGTCGCGCTTACTCGCATGTGGGCATTTATCTGGGTAACGACCAGTTTGTGCATGCGCCCAAGCCCGGCGCCGAGATCCGTGTGGAAAACATGCATCAGGCGTACTGGGTCGGCAAGTACAATGGCGCCCGTCGTCTGGACGGCGTCAGTGCCGTGCCCAGTAAAGCACTGTCGTTCTAAACCCCCGGAATACTTCCGCCAAACGCCGCAAACTGCGGCGTTTTTTGTTTTAAGCTGTGCACATGGACAACGCTGGCGACGACGCCCTGCTCCCTTCTTCAGCAAACGCGCTGCTGCATTTTTATACGACAGCCCCCTATGCCTGCAGCTATCTGCCGAACCGGCAGGCACGCTCACAGGTCGCCATGCCGCCGCATCACATCGATGCGCCGGTATACAGCGCTCTGGTGCACCGGGGTTTTCGGCGTAGCGGCCAGTTCGTCTATCGCCCACGTTGCGACGATTGCCAGCGTTGTGTGCCCGTGCGTGTGCGGGCGCTTGAATTCGCACCGGATCGCACCCAGCGCAAGATTCTGAACCGGCTCAATACGCCGGGCCTCCTGGAGGTACGCGAACGGCCGCTGGCCTTTGACCCCGAACACTACGCGCTGTATGTGGCGTACCAGCAATCGCGCCACCCACAGGGCGGCATGGATGACGATGATCCGGGGCAGTACCGCGAGTTTCTGCTCAGCAGCGCCGTGGATACCCGCCTGATTGAGTTTCGCGCCCATGGCCAGGTCGTCATGGTCTGTCTGATGGACGTGCTGGCCGATGGCCTGTCGGCGGTGTACACGTTCTATGACCCGACGAACCCCAGAGCGAGTTATGGTACCTATGCGATTCTCTGGCAAATCATCCAGTGCCAGTACAACAACCTGCCCTATCTTTACCTGGGATACTGGATCGCCGAGAGCGAGAAGATGGCCTACAAGTCGCGCTACCAGCCGATGGACATGCTCGATCATGGCAGCTGGATTAAAATGCCGGATTCGCCCGCGATTTGCCGGGCGCCCTGACATATGCCTGCGCTGACCATGATGAATCTTTACCCGTTGCTCCGCCCCCTGCTCTTCAGCCTGCCGCCGGAAACCGCCCATCACCTGAGCCTGAACGGCCTGGATCATGCGGTCAAACTGGGATTGATGAAGCAAACCTTACCGGCTGACCCGGTTACGGTGATGGGCATCCATTTCCCCAATCGTGTCGGCCTGGCCGCCGGTCTGGACAAGGATGGCGCACATATCGACAGTCTGGCGGCTTTCGGCTTTGGCTTCATCGAAATCGGCACCGTCACACCGAAAGCGCAAGCGGGTAACGCGCAGCCGCGCCTGTTCCGCCTGCCTGCGCATGAGGCGCTCATCAACCGCTTCGGGTTCAATAACCTGGGCGTAGCCAATCTGGTCACCAACGTCCAGGCCAGCCAGTTCGTCAAAAACGGCGGCATCGTCGGCATTAACATCGGCAAGAATGCCAGCACGCCCATCGACCGCGCCAACGACGATTATCTGCACTGCCTGGAAGCCGCTTACGCACACGCCCATTACATTACGATCAATATTTCCAGCCCGAATACGCAAAACCTGCGCTCGTTGCAGCAGGATGACGCGCTGGAGGCGCTGCTGGCCGGTTTGAAGGATCGTCAGCAACGCCTGGCCGATGCACACGGCAAGTATGTGCCGCTGGCGCTGAAGATCGCGCCGGATCTGGATGACCTGCAGATCGAGGCGATTGCCTCGGCCGTACGTCGCCACCGTATCGACGCCGTGATCGCCACGAATACCACGTTGGAACGCGCTGCGGTCATGGGCGACCCGCACGCTGGCGAAACCGGTGGGCTGTCGGGCAAACCGGTCTTTGAAAAATCCACGGCCGTGCTGGCCGCGCTGCACACCCGGCTGGCCGGCGAGATCCCGCTGATCGGCGTGGGCGGTATCAGCGCAGGCGACGACGCCATTGCCAAACGGGCGGCGGGCGCCGAACTCGTGCAGATTTATACCGGGTTGATCTATCAGGGCCCGGCATTGGTGCACGACGTTGGCGAGGCGCTGGCCCGTTACAGCCGACAGAGCAAACGCCCGAGCCTCTGATAAAATCGCGCTTAAATAAGCCCTTAGGGCGATTCCATGACTCAATACATCTTTGTTCTCATCGGCGCGGTTCTGGTCAACAACGTCGTTCTGGTTCGTATTCTCGGACTGTGCCCGTTCATGGGCGTCTCCAAGAAGCTGGCCACGGCCTACGGCATGGGTGCCGCCACCACGTTCGTGCTCACAATGGGCACTGGCGCCAGTTACATTATTGATCATTACCTGCTCATGCCTTTCGGGCTGGAGTATCTGCGTATTATTTCGTTCATCGTCACCATTGCTGCACTGGTGCAACTGACCGAACTCGTGATTCAGAAAACCAGCCCGGCGCTCCACCAGGTGCTGGGTATTTATCTGCCGCTGATCACCACTAACTGTGCCGTGCTCGGTGTGCCGCTGCTGAACATTTCGCAGAACAACGATTTCATTGCCTCGATTCTGTTCGGGGCGGGTAGTTCAATCGGTTTCTCGCTGGCGCTGATTCTGTTCGCCGGTATCCGTGAACGCATCGAAGGCGCCGACGTGCCGCTGCACTTCCGCGGTACGGCCATCGGTTTCATCACGGGCGGTCTGATGAGCCTGGCGTTCATGGGCTTCGCCGGCCTCGACCGTCTGCACTGAGGCGCCTGATGTCTGACAGCTTCCTCTATGCAATCGCCGTGATGGCGCTCGGCGCCGTGCTGCTCGGCGCCATGCTGGGCTTCGCCGCCGTCAAGTTCCGCGTCGAAGGCGATCCGCTGGTCGAGAAGATCGACAGCATTCTGCCGCAAACACAATGCGGTCAGTGCGGTTTCCCCGGCTGCCGCCCATACGCTGAAGCGATTGCCAAGGGCGAGGCCGACATCAACCAATGCCCCCCCGGCGGCGACGAGAATATCCACAAGCTGGCCGAACTGCTCGGTAAGGAATACAAACCGCTGTCCGAAGAGCATGGTGTCGAAAAACCCAAGCAGGTCGCCATCATCGACGAGAAAATCTGCATCGGCTGCACGCTGTGCATTCAGGCTTGCCCGGTGGATGCCATCATCGGCGCCGCCAAGCAGATGCACACGATCGCCGAAGATCTGTGTACGGGTTGCGAACTCTGCGTACCGCCCTGCCCGGTCGAGTGCATCAGTATGGTGACTGTCGCCGACACGCTCGATACCTGGAAGTGGCGCAAACCCAACGCGCCAGCGCGCGTGATTCCGATTATGGCCATACCGACCACGGCGGCCGCAGCGCAGAACGAGGCGGCCTGATGATCCGTCTTTTCAAATTCAAAGGCGGCGTCAAACCAGACGCCAACAAGACGCAATCGACGCAACTGCCGATTGCGCAGGCACCGCTGGTCAAACGCTATGTCGTACCGCTGCACCAGAGCGTCGGCGGTATGCCCCGTCCGACGGTCCATGTCGGCGATTATGTACTCAAGGGCCAACGCATCGGCGAAGCCGATGGCTGGGTCTCGGCAGCGGTACACGCCCCCGCCTCCGGCACTGTCATTGAAGTGGGGCCGCACATCATGCCGCACCCGTCCGGTCTGCCGACCGATTGCGTGGTCATCGAAGCGGATGGCCAGGACACCTGGATCGAACGCACCCCCTTCGATATCAACAATGCTTCGGCCGATGCGGTGCGCGACTATCTGCGCGACATGGGCATCGTCGGCATGGGGGGCGCTGTTTTCCCCAGCCATGTGAAGCTCAGCGTGCCGCGCGGCAAACAGATCGAGCAACTCATTATCAACGGCGCCGAGTGCGAACCGTTCATTACGTGTGATGACCGACTGATGCAAGAGCAGGCGCGTGAAGTTGTTCAGGGCAGTGCCCTGTTCGGCAAACTGCTCAACGCCGGCCAGGTACTGATTGGTGTCGAGGACAACAAGCCCGATGCCATCGCCGCACTCAAAACAGCGCAGCAGGCGCTCAACGCCCCGGTCGAGGTGGTGACCGTGCCGACCACCTACCCCACCGGCGGCGCCAAGGAGTTGATCCGTGTGCTGACCGGCAAAGAAGTGCCCGCCAGCAAACGATCGACCGACTTCAGCGTTCAGGTGTTCAATGTCGCCACCGTGCAATCGGCGTGGCGTGCCATTACCTATGGCGAGCCCCTGATCTCGCGCATCGTTACGCTGAGCGGTAACGTTGGTGAGCCCCGCAACTGGTCGGTGCCGATCGGCATGCCGATCGGCGAACTGGTCGCATTGGCCGGCCCGCTGCCGGACACCAATGGCATTGTCATGGGTGGCCCGATGATGGGCTTCCGCGTGCCGACGCCGGATGCGCCTGTGATCAAGGCTACCAACTGCCTGCTCGCCCATTCGGTCGCACTATTCCCACCGAAGCCGCCGGAACAGCAATGTATTCGTTGCGGCAGTTGCGCCCTGGCCTGCCCGCAGGAGTTGCAGCCCTTTGAGCTTTACTGGTGGTCGCGCGCCAGCAAATTCGACAAACTCGAGAACTACAAGCTCTTTGACTGTATTGAATGCGGTTGTTGCGATTACGTCTGCCCCAGCCATATTCCATTGGTCAATTACTTCCGCTTCGCCAAGAGCGAGATCCAGGCGGCAGAACGTGCTCAGGATGCCGCCGACAGCGCCCGTGAACGTTTCGAGTTCCGCGAAGCGCGCGCCGAGCGCGAAAAACGTGAGAAGGCCGAACGTCTGGCCAAGGCCAATGCCGCCCGCCAGGCTGCCGGCAACACACTGACCGGCGCCCCCACGGCCAGCGTGCCGACGGCAGCCGATGCCACGACTTCATCGCCAACGGACAAGCCTGTGCTGAATCACGAACAAGCCACGACCCCGGTCGGCGTTGACACCCACCCGGTGCTGGACGCCGCTACCAAGCAAGCGGCGATCGCGGCAGCGATCGAACAGGCGCGCGCCCGTCGCGAAAACCACAACAAACACTAACCCGGATTTTCATCGTGCCCTTCCAGACCCCGAATGTTCTGACGCAATCACCTTACCTGGTGTCACCGGTAAGCGTGACACGCATCATGTTCAAGGTGCTGCTGGCGCTGGTGCCGGGCATCATCGCCTACGTCGTTCTGTTCGGCGTGGGTATTCTGGTGCAACTGCTACTGGCCAGCGCGACCGCGCTGGTTGCCGAAGCCGCTTTTCTCAAAATCCGGCAGCGGCCCATCGCACCCGCGCTGGCCGATCTGTCGGCGGTGGTGACCGCCTGGCTGATCGCGCTGTCGTTTCCGCCCAGCGGCCCGTGGTGGCTGGTCGTCGTTGGTACGCTGTTCGCCATCCTTATCGTCAAGCAACTCTACGGCGGTCTGGGGCAGAATCCGTTCAACCCGGCCATGGCCGCCTACGCGTTGTGTATCGTGTCCTTTCCTGCACTGATGTCGCAGTGGCCAATGACGCTGGCCAACAGCGGGCTGTCGATCGGCGACCAGATCAGCACCATCTTCAACCACGCGCAGAACATCGACGCCTGGGCCGGCGCAACGCCGCTGGATCACCTGAAAACCACGCTGCGTCTGTCGATGAGCAACGATGCGCTGACCGTGCAGAGCATCGCCGATAACCAGAAGATCTACGGTATCGGCGCCGGCCAGGGTTGGGAATGGGTCACGCTGGGCTGGCTGATCGGCGGCCTGTGGCTGTGGCAGCAACGTGTCATTACCTGGCATATTCCCGTGGCGTTCATCGTCGCCATCGGTGCGCTGTCGCTGCTGTTCTGGGGCATCGACCCCAAGCATTACGCCAGCCCCGTCTTCCATCTCTTCGGGGGCGCGACCCTGCTCGGCGCCTTCTTCATTGCGACCGACCCGGTCAGTGGCGCAACGACACCTCGCGGCAAGCTGATCTTCGCCGCAGGTGCTGGCATCATCGCCTACCTGATCCGGGTGTTCGGCGCTTTCCCCGATGGTGTCGCGTTTGGCATCCTGCTCATGAATCTCTGTGTGCCGCTCATCGATATGTACACGCAGCCAGCCATCTTCGGCGAGAAGAAAAAGAAAGAGGTCGCATGAGCACACCGGAAGAAAAACACCTGTTCCGGGTCTCGCTCGAAACCGCGCTGACACTGCTCGGTTTCGTGATTCTGTTCACGGCGCTGTCGGCCTGGGTCTATCTATTTACCAAACCGACGATCGAAGCCTCGACCAAAGAAGAGCGCCTGGTGTTCTTTAACCAGGTCCTGCCCCGCGAGTTATACAACAACGACCCGATCACCGATACGATCACGCTGCCGCCCGAGCCGGCACTGGGTCAGCGTTTTCCGACGCAAGTGTATCGCGCCCGCATGAACGGCAAACCAGCCGGCCTGATCATCGAAGCCATCGCCCCGGACGGTTACAGCGGCGACATTAAAATGCTGATCGGCCTGGACGCCAGGGGCAATCTGCTCAGCGTGCGCGTGACCGAGCACAAGGAAACGCCGGGGCTGGGCGACTACATCGACCCGAAGAAAGATCGCAACAAGACGCGCCCCTGGATCACCCAGTTTGAAAACCTGCCGGCGTTATCCGATGTGCAGTGGCACGTTAAAAAGGACGGCGGCGTCTTTGATGCCGTCGCCGGCGCGACGGTCACACCACGCGCTGTGGTCAAGGCTGTGCACAAGGCCGTCGCGTTTGCCCAGACCAACCTGACGATGCTCTTCGCGCCCGCCGCCAACAGCGAGAACGGCGCGCGCCACTAAGCGGAACCGACAACATGGCTCTCATCGACACGCAAGAACTCAGAAACGTGACCGCCAACGGTCTGTGGAAGCAGAACAGCACGCTTGTTCAGATTCTGGGCATGTGCCCCGTGCTCGCCATTACGACCACCATGGTCAACGGCGCCATGATCTCCTTCGCCACGCTGCTGGTCATGGCCTCGGGTAACCTGATTGTCGCCCTGCTGCGCAACTACATTCCCTACGAAATCCGTATCCCGGTTTTCATTCTGATCGCTGCGGCTATGGTGACGCTGATCGATCTGCTCATGAACGCCTATCTGCATGGCCTGTATCTTGTGCTCGGTATCTTTATCCCGCTGATCATCACGAACTGTCTGGTGCTGGCCCGGATTGAAGCCTTTGCCGCCAAACACAACCCCATCTCGTCAGCCTGGGATGGCGCCATGATGGGCATGGGCATGGTGTGGACGCTCTCGCTGCTTGGCGCCATCCGCGAATTTATCGGCACCGGCGCCATTCTCGGTGGCATCGATCTCGTCTTCCCATCGCTGCAACCGATCCAGATACTGCCGGAAGCCTACCCGGGCCTGCTCTGGGCGATTCTGCCGCCAGGCGCCTTCACGGTACTCGGTTTCCTGGTGGCCTGGCGCAACTGGGTCGTTACCCGCCAGGCCGCACGTCACCAGCAACCGGTACCGCAACCGCTGGCCACGGGCGGCTGCCACTAAGTCGTTGCCGACCAGCGCATGAACAAAACACAGCGGGTCGAGTTTTTCCGCCGCCTGCAGGCGGCCAACCCGCATCCGACGACCGAACTGGAATACGGATCGATCTTTCAGTTACTGATCGCGGTCATTCTCTCGGCACAGGCCACCGATAAAGGGGTCAATCTGGCGACGCGCCAGCTTTTTATTGATGCCCCCGATGCCGCCAGCATGGCCGCACTGGGGGTTGAAGGACTGGTGCCGTATATCAAAACGATTGGTCTCTATCCAACCAAGTCGAAGAATGTCATCGCCACCTGCCAGATCCTGCGCGATCAATACGGCGGCGACGTACCCGAAGATCGTGCCGCCCTCGAAGCCCTGCCCGGCGTCGGCCGCAAGACCGCCAACGTGGTGCTCAACACCGCCTTTGGCCACCCGACCATGGCGGTCGATACCCATATCTTTCGCGTTTCGAACCGTACCGGTCTCGCGCCGGGTAAAACGGTACTCGCGGTTGAGCAGAAACTGCTCAAGGCCGTGCCACCGGAATTTCTGCACGACGCGCACCACTGGCTGATTCTGCTCGGTCGTTACATCTGCAAAGCACGCAAACCCGAGTGCGAGCGCTGTCCGGTCGTTGATCTGTGCCGTGCACCGGAAGCCAAAGCGGCGCTTAAAAAATTGACTGCCCGCCACTAAAACATACCGATGATTTTTACGCCGACCAAAGACCAGGTACGCCACTTCTTCTGTGAAGCGCGCCGCAAACAACGTGACCGGCTACCGCTCGACGGTGCCGAAGCGCTGGCCGCCGATGTGATCGCACTGCACCCGGAATACCATGCCCTGCTCGACGACCCCGACGCCGCACAGGCCGGCGAGTGGACACCCGAACAGGGCACGATGAACCCGATGCTGCATCTCTCGCTGCATCTGGCCTTACTCGAGCAACTCTCGGTCGATTCGCCGCCGGGTGTGCGCAGTATCTTCGAACAACAAGCCGCCCGGCTTGGCGATGCACACGAAGCCCTGCACCGCCTGTTGGAATGCCTGGGTGAGACGGTATGGCACGCGCAGCAGCCGGGCGGAATTTTTGACACCAACGCTTATTTAGAGCGACTCAGAAAAATCTAAAAAAAAACGGCGCCGAAGCGCCGTTTCTCTGTGACCGGAAAAATCCGATTACATATGGATACCGCCGTTCAGCGAGAAGTCCGCACCGGTCGAGAAACTGCCATCCGGACCGGCCAGCCACGACACGATCGAGGCGATTTCTTCCGGCGTACCCAGACGCTTCACCGGCACACCGGCGATGATCTTCTCCAGCACGTCTTCACGAATGGCCTTGACCATATCGGTACCGATGTAGCCCGGTGACACGGTATTCACCGTCACACCCTTGCTGGCCACTTCCTGCGCCAGTGCCATGGTAAAGCCGTGCATACCGGCTTTGGCGGTAGAGTAGTTGACCTGGCCCATCTGGCCCTTCTGACCGTTCACCGACGAGATGTTGATGATGCGCCCCCAATTGCGGTCGATCATGCCATCGACCACCTGCTTGGTCACATTGAACATCGAGTTCAGGTTGGTGTCGATCACGGCATCCCACGCTTCGCGCGTCATTTTGCGGAACATGCCGTCTTTTGTGATGCCGGCGTTGTTCACCAGCACGTCGATTTCGCCGACTTCCTTCTTGACCTTTTCAAACGCGGCGACGGTGCTGTCCCAATCGGCCACGTTACCCTCGGAGGCAACAAAGTCGTAGCCCTGCGCCTTCTGGTCGGCCAGCCATTTGTCTTTACGCGGCGAGTTCGGGCCGCAACCTGCGACGACGGTGAAACCGTCCTTGGCGAGGCGCTGACAAATCGCGGTTCCGATACCCCCCATACCCCCTGTTACATAGGCAATGCGCTTGCTCATACTTCTGTCTCCCAGTGACGTCTTACGACTGTTTTACTCATTATTACCGCCATAATTACGGCGGTCTGTTATCCACTCTGCAACGAATCCACAGTTTTGTAAATACGCAAGGCACAAATCGGTGACGACCTATTGCACCCCGCCACACCGACTCTCCGCCCCAAGGCTTTCAAGTAACTGACAAGCGATGCAAAAAGTTTCAAACCAGGTCGCTGCGCGCGGCAGCGCGCTTCGGGTAGGATGCCGCCACGCGCTTCCCTCAACCGCCTGTCCTCACCATCGTCATTGCCCCGCTCTTCGGCACCTCGCTCTGGTTCTCCGCCAACAGTGCGGCCGGCAGTTTGATGCAAACCTGGGGCATCAACGAAGCCGATATGGGCCTGCTGACCAACGCCGTACAACTGGGTTTTATCGCCGGCACACTCAGCTTTGCGCTCAGCGGTCTGGCCGACCGCTTTGAGGCCAGCCGGATCTTTATGGTCTGCGCTCTGCTCGGCGCCCTGTTCAACGCGCTTTTTGCCATGGCTGCCGATGGCCTCGCAGTCGGCCTGCCGCTGCGCTTCGGCGTGGGTTTCTGTCTGGCCGGGGTTTACCCGCTGGGGATGAAACTGATCGTCAGCTGGGTGCCCGAACGGGCCGGCCATGCGCTGGCGCAACTCGTCGGCATGCTCACGCTGGGTTCGGCGCTGCCGCATGGCATTCGTCTCGCCGGGGCCGATTGGTCGTGGCAATCCACCATTCTGGCGTCCAGCCTGTTGGCCACGATTGCCGCCGCGATGATCTGGAAATTGGGCGATGGCCCGCATCTGCGCCGCGCCGCTGGCGCTCACCGTATCCGGCTGGGTCGTGTCCTGACGGCCTTCACAATTCCGCAGTTCCGCGCTTCGGCGCTGGGCTATTTCGGCCACCAGTGGGAGCTCTATGCCTTCTGGATGCTGACCCCGGCCTTGCTCGTTGCCGCCGGCCTTGCGGAGCGCGGGTCATCGCATCTGTCCGGTCTGGCATTTCTGGTTATCAGCATCGGCAGTCTGGGCTGCTTGGTGGGCGGCTGGTGGAGTCAGTCTATCGGTAGTGCTCGTGTGGCAGCGCTGGCACTGACAGCCTCGGCGCTGTGCTGTGCACTCTTTCCACTGGTCGCCGTTTATGCATCAGCCTGGTTGATGGCGATCCTGTTGCTCTGGGGGGCCACTGTGGTCGCCGATTCACCGCACTTCTCCGCGCTCTCGGCCAAAGCCTGTCCACCGGAAATCGTTGGCAGCGCACTGACGCTGCAGAATGCGCTGGGCTTTGCCATCACCATGGTCTCCATCCAGATCGGCGCCGCCATCGTCGATACCCTGGGCGTGTACACTGCATGGCTGTTGCTCCCCGGCCCGCTCTTCGGGCTCTGGGGGCTGTCACCGCTCTGGCGTAACACGCCGACGAAACCTGCTTAATCGCCTACGGACCACCTCACCATGTTCGGTAATATCCGCAAAGCCCTCGCCGCGCCGCATGCCATGACCGCCACGCTGGCCGCTGCCGGTATTCTCATGGTGACGATGGGCACCCGGCAATCTCTGGGGCTGTTTGTCTCACCGATCAACTCGGCCAGTGACATCGGCATCGTCGCAATCAGCCTGGCGCTGGCCATTGGCCAGTTTTCGTGGGGACTGGCGCAACCGTTCGCAGGCTTTCTCTCTGACCGCTATGGTCCGGCCAAGGTGCTTGTGGTCGGCCTCTTTCTCCTGGCGCTGGGCAGCGCACTGACACCCTTCATGCTCAGCGATTTCGGGTTGATCGTCAGCCTGGGGCTCCTGATTTCCATCGGTTCGGGCATCGGCGGCTTTTCCGTGCTGATCGGCGCGACAGCGCAACGTATTCCGGCCGAAGCGCGTGGCCCCGCGTCCGGGGTCATCAACGCGGGCGGCTCGCTGGGCCAGTTCATCGGCGCACCGATTTTTCAGGGGCTCATCCAGGTCGTGGGCTGGGCCGGTTCGCTGTGGGGTATGGCGATCCTGTCGCTGTGCGCGTTGCCGCTCATCAACAAGCTCACGGGCGTCAAAACGATTCACGCGCATCCGCAGAATCTGTCGGAAGGCGATCCTTTCGGCAAAACGGTCCGCGGCGCACTGGCCAACCCGAACTACTTTCTGCTCAATCTGGGTTTCTTCACCTGCGGCTTCCATATTGCCTTTCTGGTCACCCACCTGCCCGGCGAGGTCAGCCTGTGCGGGCTGCCGGCCAGCGTGGCGAGTTGGTCACTCGCCATCATCGGCCTGAGCAATATCTTCGGCAGCCTCTACGCGGGTCAGTGCGTGGCGCGTTATCGCAGCAAGTATATTCTGGCCGTCATGTACGGCAGCCGGGCGCTGCTCATTCTCGTCTATATGCTGCTGCCCAAAACCGAGTGGACCTATTACATTTTCGCCGCCGGCCTGGGTTTCACCTGGCTGGCCACCGTACCGCCCACCGCCGCCATCGTCGGTAAGCTGTTCAGTCTGCGCTATCTGGCGACCTTGTTCGGCATCTCGATGCTCTCGCATCAGGTCGGTGCCTTCTTCGGTGCCTATCTGGGCGGGCTGGCCATGGCGACATACGGCAACCTCGACGCGATGTGGGTCGCCGATATGGCACTGGCCGGTCTGGCCGCGCTGGTTAATCTGCCGATCCGGGAACCCGCTGTCGCCATGAAACCGGCCTGATTGCCAAGCGCCTCTGGCAGGCCTAGGATCAATGTACTGCTGCAACACAGAGCAGGCATTTACCGACAGAGGTGCATTATGTCCAAAGTACTCGTACTCTATTACTCCACCTACGGTCATATCGAAACCATGGCCAATGCGGTCGCCGAAGGCGCACGGGCGACCGGCGCCACGGTGGCTGTCAAACGCGTTCCTGAAACCGTGCCCGCCGACATCGCCAAAAACGGCCATTTCAAACTGGATCAGGCGGCGCCCATCGCCACGGTGGCGGAACTGCCGGATTACGATGCCATCATCGTCGGCTGTCCGACACGTTATGGTCGCATCCCCTCACAAATGGCGGCGTTTCTCGACCAGACCGGTGGCCTGTGGGCGCGCGGCGCGCTGAACGGCAAGGTCGGTGGCGCCTTCACGTCCACTGCCACGCAACACGGCGGCCAGGAAATGACCCTGTTCTCTGTGATCACCAACCTGCTGCACTTTGGCATGGTGATCGTCGGTCTGCCTTACAGCTTCCAGGGACAAACCACGCTGGATGAAATCGTCGGCTGCAGCCCTTACGGCGCCAGCACCATCGCCGGTGGCCAGGGCCAACGCCAACCCAGCGCACTGGAACTCGACGGCGCCCGTTACCAGGGACGCATGATCGCTGAAACGGCGAACAAGCTGTTCGGCTAAACACCCGCTACCGGGCCACACAACAAGGGCGGCTGAGATCCGCCCTTGTTATTTCCGGCGAGCCTGTCGCCTCCTGTTTAACGAGGCATCACCTGCCCGCGGATCTCGCCTTTGGGATGCATGGCGGTATGGAGATTGATATACCACTTACCATCCATCAACTCACCCATCTGACTAGGCGTTAACAGGGCCTCACCCGTCAGTGGGCTATCCAAAGGGGCTTTGAAGCCTATAGCAACCGCGGCATTCTCCATCTTGCCGGCCGGCCCGTGAAAATGACCTGCAGTGACTGGACCGGACAATCCGCTATACGTCACCGTCCAGCGTAACTGCGAGGTTGACGTATCGAGTGTTGCCTGTAACTGGCCTTTGCCAGCGCTTTGCACCGCCGGCACTTCCTGTGAACCCGAGAGTTGAGAAACGAAGGGAATGACGGCGGCGGCAGCCACGCTCGAAAACCATGTAGCGGCGACAACCATCAACGCTGGGGCAAATTTGTATCGCATGACCTTCTCCTTGAGTCATTACGACCGGCACCATGCCGGTGCGTCTACACATCCTACGCTGAATCAGGTCACAAAAAAACCCGCTTCGTTGCCGAAAGCGGGTTCATCAGGCTTTAGGTGGTGGGTTGTGACGGGCTCGAACCGCCGACATTCTGCGTGTAAGGCAGACGCTCTACCAACTGAGCTAACGACCCTTCCTGAAGCAGGCCGTATTCTACCAGATCAAGTGTAATCCTGCAGCTGCGCCACGCGCGCGTGCTTCAGGGCCGATTCCAGTTCGCAGATGCGTTCCATCAAACGAAAACCCAATGCCAGCGCGTGGATATCGAGGTTCAACTCCAGATCCTCGCGGATGTGGCGTAAACGGCGGGCCAGCACCATGGCGTCGCTGTCGAATGACCAGTCCTGTAACGACTGGCCGGTGGGTTTGAGCACGCCGACTTCAACAAGCGACACAACGTCCGGTGTCTGCAACCCGGCGATCTCGGTAAATTCGCTGACGCTGAGCCATGAGGTGGCTTCAAGCGTGGTGACCTGTTCGGTGAAGGCTTGGGTCATGATCATTCTCAAGCGTTACGGTGCGCTTCGGCCACGAAGTGCCCGCGTGGGTTAAAGGTGGATGCCTCGGCCAACTGCTGATACAAGGCTTTTTCGGTATCACTGAGTTCGGTCGGTGTCGCAACCTGAACAATCACATACAGATCGCCCTGCCCGTCTTTGGGTTTGGGCAAGCCGCGCCCCGTCAAGCGCAGCTTGCGGCCAGCCGGTGTGCCGGCCGGAATCTTCAGGCGCACGCTGCCATCCAGCGTCGGCACTTCGATCTCGGCGCCAAGCGCGGCTTCCCACGGCGTGACGGGCAGATCCAGAAACAGGTCGTGTCCGTCTGGACGGAACAACGGATGTGGGTGCAGCGCAATGTTCAGATACAGGTCGCCGTTCGGCCCACCGTTGAAGCCCTTGCCACCTTTGCCGGGCAGACGCATTTTCTGCCCGTCGGTAGCGCCTTTGGGGATGCGCGCCTTGAACACCTGGGGTACGCGGTGCAGGCGACCTTGCGCATCGTACTCGGGCATTTCCAGATTGAGTTCGAGCGTGGTGCCCTGGGCCGCTTCGCCGAGCGAGATATGCGCCGTGACTTCAAAATCCTGGCCCGGCGCCTTGAAGGCCCCGCCGCCCGCCTGCGCACCGCGACCGGCATGACCGGAATGTGCACGGGCGCGCCCCATCTGTGCAAAGAGTTCAGACAGATCAATGTCTTCAAACCCGGCGCCTTCGAATCCACCGGCACCGAAACCACCACCGCCAAAGCCGCCGGCACCACCGTGGGCACCATTGAAACCGGCGCCCTGGGCATACTGCTCCCAGCCCGGCGGCGGCCGGAACTGTTCACCGGGATTATGGCGACCCAATTGGTCGTAGGCTTTGCGCAGTTCAGGGTCTTTGAGGGTTTTATAGGCCTCATTGACTTCTTTGAACTTCTCTTCGCCTGCCGGATCTTTGGAAATGTCCGGATGGTATTTGTGCGCGAGCTTTTTGAAAGCCTTTTTGATGTCGTCGGCGGACGCGTCCCGCGCGACGCCGAGGATCTCGTAATAGTCCTTGAATTTCATGCCTGAGTTGTTCTCGTTGTTTGGCTGCGTTTATTGTAGCCAGATTGGGCCGATACGTAAAAAGACAAGCCCCATAAAAAATGCCGGCGGGCGGGGTTTCCCGACCTGCCGGCATATGCCGTTCCGAATGACGACGGTCAGCAGCCGTGCCTATTAATGACCACGACTGCCAAAGCCACCATGACCACCCGTGCCGCCGTGCTTGCTGAATACCTTACCGCCCGGCTTGGGGGCCGACTTGGCAAAGGTCTTGCCGCCCGGTTTACTGAACGACTTTCCGGCCGGTTTCTCACCGCGCGGTTTGTCACCCCAGGGCTTGTCGCTACGGGAGCGGTCGTTGCCGCCTTTATCACCCCAAGGTTTGCGTTCACCGAAGGACTTGCCGCCTTCGCTACCCTGACGGGGTTTGTCACCCCAGGCACGCGGCTTGCCGGCGTTACCCTCAAAACTGCGCGGCGCGTTGTCATCACGACGCGGACGACCATCAAACGAACGCGGACGATCGTCGAAGTCACGCGACGGACGCTCGCTACGCTCCGGGCGGAATTCGCCGCGTGATTCGCCGCGCGGCGCATCGCCCCAGGTACGGGGTTGATGATTGCGGTCACCGAAGTCGCGCTCACGCGGACCACCGAAATCGCGGGGTGCACTGCTGCGACCATGGCCGCCAAACGCACCACGGCCACCGCCACCTGAGCGACCACGACCTTCACCACCAAAACCACCCGGGCGACCACGGCCTTCGCCGCGAC
>JBLIZO010000011.1:0-12980 GCA_048859965.1 Fluviibacter sp. | reverse complement strand
GGCTAGGGAAAAGCTACATCAATCCGGAAACCGACGAGGCTCCAGGTTGGAAAACTATGTGGCAGAACTTCATGAAGCGAGTCATGGCTGAAACAGCGGTTGAAGAACATTTCACACAACATGATCTGAGAGCGAAGTGTGCTTCAGACGCTGCAACACTGGAGCACGCAAGAGCCCTACTTTCCCATGCCGACATCAGAACAACCGAACGGGTCTATCGACGCAAACCAGAACGAGTGAAACCACTCGAAACTGAAATCTATGAGGGAAAGGTGTATCTATGAGGGAAAAGAAAAGGCCCCCATCGATGGAGGCCTTGAATTTGGCGCGCTAGGAGAGATTCGAACTCCCTACCCCTTGGTTCGTAGCCAAGTACTCTATCCAGATGAGCTACGAGCGCGTCGAGACCGAAACTATACACAGGTTTCATCCCCGACACAAGGGTGGCAAGTTATAATATTGCACTTATTGTATTGCTCAAGAAATCGACCGAATTATGGAAGCCGAACAGCTTAATAGCCTTGCCAACCACTTAGAAGACCTGGCCGAACGCGCCAACGGTCTGCGGAGGTATCTTTGACTACGATGCCAAGTCAGCGCGTCTAGCCGAAGTCTCGCAAATCCTTGAAGACCCGAATATCTGGAACGACGCCAAGCGTGCCCAGGAGCTCGGTCGTGAAAAGAAAAGCCTGGAAGGCGTCGTACTGGCACTGGCTACCATTGAGCAAAATCTGACCGATACCGACGACCTCTTCGAGATGGCCCGCGAAGAAAACGATGAGGAAACGCTCAATGCGGTGAGTGCTGATATTGATGGTATCGAGAAGGCTGTGGCGGCCATGGAATTCCGCCGCATGTTCAATAACCCACTCGACCCAAACCCCTGCTTTATCGAAATTCAGGCTGGCGCTGGTGGTACCGAAGCGCAGGATTGGGCATCGATGCTGTTGCGTATGTATATCCGTTACGGTGAGCGCAAGGGTTTCACGGTGGAAGTATTGGAAGAATCCGAAGGCGATGTAGCCGGTATCAAGTCAGCCACGCTGCGTTTCTCCGGCGATTACTGCTACGGCATGCTGCGTACCGAGACCGGCGTGCATCGTCTGGTGCGCAAATCGCCATTCGATTCCAACGCGCGGCGTCATACGTCTTTCTGTAGCGTCTTCGTTTACCCGGAAGTGGATGATTCGATCGAGATCGATATCAACCCGGCCGATGTGCGTACCGATACCTACCGCGCATCCGGCGCCGGTGGTCAGCACATTAACAAGACGGACTCGGCGGTACGTCTGACCCACATACCGACCAATATCGTGGTGCAGTGTCAGAATGACCGCTCGCAGCACCGCAACCGTGATGAGGCTTGGAAGATGCTGCGCGCCCGTCTCTATGAATTTGAATTGCGCAAGCGTCAGGCCGAACAGCAGAAGCTGGAAGACGCCAAGTCCGACATCGGTTGGGGGCATCAGATCCGCTCCTACGTGCTCGACCAATCACGCATCAAGGATCTGCGCACCAACGTGGAAGTCGGCAATACCCAGGGCGTGCTCGATGGCGACTTGGACCAATTTATCGAAGAAAGCCTGAAGCAAGGCGTCTAACCAGGTCTGAACAAAGGAAACAACCATGACCGATCAGAACAACGAAACGATCGCCGCAGTGCAGGACGATAACCAGCTTGTTGCAGAACGCCGCGAGAAACTGCGTCAGTGGCGCGAAACCGGCACAGCCTACCCGAACGATTTCGAGCGTCAGAACACCGCTGCCAAGCTGATCGAGCATTTTGATGCCAAATCACCCGAAGAACTCGACGGGTTGCCGATCTCTGTAAGCGTCGCCGGCCGCATTATGCTCAAGCGCGTGATGGGCAAAGCCTCGTTTCTGACCATTCAGGACGTATCAGGTCGTATCCAGCTCTATGTCACGCGCGATCGCGTTGGCGAAGACCTGTACGCCGATTTCAAGAAGTGGGATCTGGGCGATCTGATCGGCTGCTCAGGTACGCTGTTCAAGACCAAGACCGGCGAGCTGAGTATCGCCTGCGACAGCATCCGCCTGCTCAGCAAATGCCTGCGCCCGCTGCCGGAAAAATTCCACGGGCTGACCGATATCGAACAGCGCTATCGCCAGCGTTATCTGGATCTGATCATGAACCAGGAATCGCGCGCGACCTTTGCTGCACGGAGCCGACTGGTGCAGTCGATCCGCGCCTATATGGTGAACGACGGCTTCCTCGAAGTCGAAACACCGATGATGCACCCGATTCCCGGCGGCGCTTCGGCCAAGCCGTTCACCACACACCACAATGCGCTGGACATGCCGCTCTATCTGCGTATCGCACCGGAGCTGTATCTCAAGCGTCTGGTTGTCGGCGGTTTCGAAAAAGTTTTTGAAATCAACCGCAACTTCCGTAACGAAGGTCTTTCCCCGCGTCATAACCCGGAATTCACGATGATGGAATTCTACGAGGCTTACGCGGACTACAAGAGCATGATGAACTTCACCGAAGGCGTGATTCGTCACGCCGCGCGTGAAGCGCTGGGCAAGGAAGTCTTCACCTATCAGGGGCGCGAGCTCGATCTGTCGAAGCCCTTCCATCGCCTGACCATCGTGCAGGCCGTGATGAAGCACTGCCCGCAATACACCGAAGCGCAACTCAATGATGAAGCCTGGCTGCGCCAGGAGCTGACGAACCGTAAGGTCGATCTTCCGAAGATCATCGGCCTGGGTGGCCTGCAGCTCATGTTCTTCGAAGAAACGGCCGAGGCCCAACTCTGGGAGCCGACCTTCATCATCGACTATCCGGCCGAAGTGTCGCCTCTGGCCCGCCGTAGCGACAAGAACCCGGAGATCGCCGAGCGCTTTGAACTATTTATCGTCGGTCGTGAAATCGCCAACGGCTTTTCCGAGCTCAACGATCCGGAAGATCAGGCCGAACGTTTTCTCGCACAGGTCGCCGCCAAGGAAGCCGGTGACGAAGAAGCCATGTACTACGACGCCGATTACATCCAGGCCCTGGAATTCGGCCTGCCGCCAACCGGTGGCTGCGGCATCGGGATTGACCGACTGATCATGCTGGTTACAGATTCTGCCGCTATCCGCGATGTGATTCTGTTCCCGCAGATGCGTTCACAAGACTAAATGCCCATCACACCGGCGACACTGTCACTGACTGATGACGGTACGCCGTACGCGCCGGTGTATGACGACGTTTATCACAGCCGGGCCGGCGCCATTGCGCAGGCCCGGCATGTTTTTTTAAGTGGCAACGATTTACCGGCACGCTGGTCGGACCGAGAGCACTTCGTCATCGTCGAAACTGGCTTTGGCCTGGGATTAAATTTTCTGGCGACATGGGCTACGTGGCGCGGTCAACCTGAAACCGAGCGCTGCCAACGCCTGCACTTCATCTCCGTCGAGAAACACCCTTTGCTGCTCGCAGATCTTACGCGTCTGCTGGCACCTTATAAAAACGAATTACCGGCTGATCTGGTCGATACACTAATCCGCCAATGGCCGATATTGGCTGAAGGCACGCATCGGCTGGAGTTCGAGCGCGGTCACGTGATCCTGACGCTGATTTTGGGCGATGCCGGAACAGCGTTGCCACAAGTCACCGGACGTGCGGATGCGATCTACCTCGATGGTTTTGCGCCAAGCAAGAATCCGGACATCTGGTCTGACAGTATCTGCGAAGCCCTCGCCAAACTCTCTGGTGCAAACACCACATTGGCGACCTGGAGCGTCAACGGCGCACTACGCCGCCGACTCACCGCCTGCGGTTTTGACCTGCAACTACAACCCGGTTTCGCGCAGAAACGGGAGATGCTGACCGGTACCTTCCGCGAACGCCGCCCCCACCCCTACCCCGGAATCACACCCGGCCATGCGCTCATCATTGGCGCCGGTCTAGCCGGTACGGCCGCTGCGGAACGTCTGTCAACGCGCGGTTGGCGCTGCACGATTGTCGATGCCGACACGCTGGCCGGCGGCGCTTCAGGCAATCAGGCCGGCGTCATTCGGCCGCTGCCCTCAATTGATGACAATATCCTCTCTCGTCTGACACGCACCGGTTTTCTGGCGACCCTGCACCGCCTGCAGCAGTTGGCTGAACGTGGCCATGCGGTGCAATGGGCAGACTGTGGTGTCTTGCATCTGGCGCGCGATGCTGCTCAGACTGCGGCAATGCAACAAACGGTTGAAGCGCTGGGCCTACCGCAAGAGCTGCTGCGTTGGTTAGACCAAACTTCTGCGACAACCGCCGCCGGCCTGCCGATGGTTGCCGGTGGCTGGTGGTTTGGCGCCGGAGGCTGGGTGAACCCTGCCGATTACTGCCACCAACTGCTGGCCGCTTCCGGCGCAACATTGTGTGAAAACATGCCCGTTGCGTCACTACACTCAACGATGTCCGGCTGGGCTGCTTGCGACACACAGGGCAACACCATCGCCGAAGCAGACATCGTGGTTCTGGCCAATGCCTCCGATGCCCCACGTCTGGCGGCACCGTTTACGCAAGCCTTACCCATTCGTGCGGCACGTGGCCAGACGACGGTGATGTGGTCACCCCCCGCACCAGCCCCGCATACTGTCGTCTGTCGCAACGGTTACTGGACCCCCACGATTGATGGCCGGACGACCTGTGGTGCAAGTTTCGTGGTTGATGACACAAACCTGGAACTGCGCACGGCGGAGCACGCCGAGAATCTGACGACAATCCAGGGCATGATCGCTGATACAGCGCTGAATTGGCCGAACGCCGACGATGCAACGCTCGGCGGCAAAGTCGGCCTGCGTCCGGTTGTACCCGACCGTCTGCCGCTAGTCGGTGCACTCCCGGCGCGTGAGGATACGGCCGTGGCCGTCGTCAGCCGCGCCCGTGCGGCGCGGGCCCGTGTACCGGGCCTGTATGTCAACTCGGGGTTCGGCGCCCGCGGTATCCTGTTTGCCACACTGTGCGCTGAACTTCTAGCCTGTCAGATATCTGGCGAACCCTTACCGCTACCCAAAGATCTGGTACGCGCCATTGATCCGATGCGGTATGCTCACAAAAAAGCCTGACCGAAATACACCCACACCATTGCGGAGACCCTGATGAAACTAGAAACGCTTGCCGTCCACGCCGGTTACGAAATCGATCCCACCACCAAGGCGGTCGCCGTACCGATCTACCAAACGACCTCGTACGCCTTCGACAACACGCAGCATGGCGCCGACCTGTTCGACCTAAAGGTTGCCGGCAATATCTACACCCGCATCATGAACCCGACCCAGGACGTGCTAGAAAAGCGCGTCGCCGCACTGGAAGGTGGCATTGCTGCGCTGGCACTGGCATCAGGCCAGGCCGCCATTACCTACGCGATCCAGACGATTGCCGAAGCCGGTGACAATATCGTGTCATCGACCACACTGTATGGCGGCACCTACAATCTCTTCGCCCACACACTGCCGCAGTACGGCATTGAGGTGCGCTTTGCCGACTATCGTGACCCGGATTCCTTTGCCAAACTGATCGACGGCAAGACCAAGGCGATCTACTGCGAATCGGTCGGCAACCCGCTGGGCAATATCACCGACTTTGAAAAACTGGCCGAGATCGCGCACCAGCATGGCGTGCCGCTCATCGTTGACAACACGGTGCCCTCGCCTTACCTGTGTCGCCCGTTTGAACACGGCGCCGATATCGTGGTGCATTCATTAACCAAGTATCTGGGCGGCCACGGCAACTCCATCGGCGGCGTCATTGTCGATAGCGGCAAGTTCCCATGGGCCGAACACAAGGCCAAGTTCAAGCGCCTGAACGAACCGGATGTGTCGTATCACGGCGTAGTCTATACCGAAGCATTGGGCCCGGCGGCCTTTATCGGTCGCGCCCGTGTGGTGCCGCTACGTAATATGGGCGCAGCGATTTCGCCGTTCAATGCCTTCCTGATTCTGCAAGGCATCGAAACGCTGGCATTGCGCATGGACCGCATCTGCACGAATACCCTCAAGATTGCCAACTTCCTGAAGAACCATCCGAAGGTGAGTTGGGTCAATTACGCCGGCCTGCCGGATCACAAGGATCATGCGCTGGTGCTGAAGTACATGGGTGGCCGCGCCTCGGGCATTCTGACTTTTGGCGTCAAGGGCGGCCTGGCCGGTGGTGGCAAATTCCAGGATGCGCTGCAACTGGTGACGCGTCTGGTGAACATCGGCGATTGCAAGACGCTGGCTTGTCACCCGGCTTCGACCACGCACCGTCAACTGTCACCGGCAGAACTGACGAAGGCCGGTGTGTCGGAAGACATGATCCGTTTGTCGGTGGGCATCGAGCACATTGATGATCTGATTGCCGATCTGGATCAGGCGCTGAACAAGGCTTAATTAAGTTATTTGAAAGCTGCCAGAATGCAGTGCCGGGGCATGCCCGGTCCTCATCGACTACGAAAAGCGTCGGAAATCGGACCAAACATGACCCCGGCACTGCTTATAACCGCTGTTAGTTTCTCAGACAACCCAAAGCAACCCCAATGGGTATCCTGACTCAAAGGTTAGCCCGATTTCCAACGCTTTTCGTAGTCGATGAGGGCGCCTTTGATCAGGATGCCCAGAGCTACAAAGCTCAGGCATGCTCTGCACCTCACTAGGTACGAACAAGCTCCACCAGATGCGGCAACGCTAGATACTCGCGTGATTGCATTTCGGTCAGACGGCTCGCCGTACGAAAGAACTCATGGGCATTCGGCCCTTCGACATACAGATCATCCGGATACGCACCCGCCGAAATAATGAGTTTAACGCGGTGGTCATAACACACATCGACCAGCCAGGTCAGACGACGCGCCTCGGCGCCATGACGCGATTCGAGCACCGGGATGTTAGAAACCAAAATGGTGTGATACTCCCGCACCAGTTCCAGATAATCCGATTGGGCACGGCCATCGCCACAGATCGCCATGAAGTCAAACCAAACGACACCCGGCGCCAGTCGGATGGTGGGGATTTTTCGGTTGTTGATATCGATGCTTTCGCCACTGACGCCCGGCAAGGTAGCAGCAACGGCAAAGTACTCGGCCATCGCCCGTTCGGTTTCATCGTCGTGCGGCACATGGTAAACCGGCATCACCTCCAGCTTGCGCAGACGATAATCCTGGCCGCCATCAAGCGGCATGACGTCGAGCTGTTTCTTGAGCAACGCAATGGTCGGCAGAAAGTTCATGCGCTGCAGACCATTCGGGTACAGGTTATCCGGCGGGTAGTTGCTCGTCATGACGAAGACCACGCCTTTCTCGAACAGCAGTTCGAGCAGGCGACCAAGAATCATGGCATCGGCGATATCCGAAACGTGAAACTCGTCAAAGCACAGTAACCGGGTTTCTTTGGCGATACGGGTCGCAACCGGCACCAGCGGGTCAGCTTTACCGGCATGTTGACGCAGTTCGGCGTGAATCTGGTGCATGAAGGCATGAAAATGAATGCGCTTCTTGCGTTTGTAGGGTACGGCCGCAAAGAAGCAGTCCATGATGAAGCTCTTGCCACGACCGACGCCCCCCCAGAAATACACACCTCGCGGCACCGCCGGGGATTTGAGCATACGCTTGAGCGTACTGCTGCGATCTGATTTGAAGTTGACCAGCGACTCGTAAAGCACTTGCAAGCGTTCGACCGCCTGCATCTGCGCCGGGTCGGCCTGAAACCCCTTGGCGTCCAGCGCAGTGGCGTACGCACCGAGCATACCGGGAGCCTGAGGAGTAAGCGCATTCATGTCCATAGCTTATATTTTATCGTGCAACGCGCCATTTGTTGATTGCCACCATCGGATTCTTGCCTGTTGAATCGGGCGTAGTTTATGTGGGCTGTTTTTTTGCGCATAATAGACGAACGCGGCTAAACCGCCCTTTAAGGAGAAACACATGATGAAGATCGATATCGGCATTCCCGAGAAAGACCGGAAGGCCATTGCAACCGGCCTGAGTAAACTGGCTGCCGACAACTTCACGCTGTATCTGAAAACGCACAATTTTCACTGGAACGTGACGGGCCCGATGTTTCAGACCCTGCATCTGATGTTTGAAACGCAGTACAACGAACTCTGGTTGGCCTCGGATGCCATCGCCGAGCGGATTCGCGCGCTGGGCTTTCCGGCGCCGGGTTCCTATGCCGACTTCGCCAAACTGACTGTCATCAAGGAAAGCAAGGGCGTACCCAAAGCCATCGACATGATCAAAGAGCTGGTGGCTGGTCACGAAGCGACGGCCAAGACGGCCCGTGCTCTTTTCGCACCCGCAGATAAGGCGGGCGACGAAGCAACGGCCGATCTGCTGACCCAGCGGATTCAGATCCATGAAAAGACGGCGTGGATGCTGCGCAGTCTGCTGGAACAGTAATCTGAAACAACGCGCTGGCGACTCAGCAATGCACGCCCGTTACCGCCGCAGGCGGTTGGCAATGGGCGTGCTGCTGTGCGCGGCGCTGGCTGCCTGTGCTCCCACCGCGCAGCGTGTGCGCATTAACAATGACGCAGCCGAAAACGAGGCGCGCAAACAGCGCCAGATTGCCTTGCAGGTCTATCTGGAAGACCAGAAACGCCTGATGCGGGTCAGTTACCCGCTTCTGACCCAAGGCGCCGATCTGTGCGGCGATGATATCCGCTACACGACGGGCATGGCCCTGGCCAACAGCAGCACCTTGCTGGGTGAGCCGTTCAAGCAAACCGCCGAATCCGATTACCGCCTCAGCGATCAAGTGCAGGCGGTGTTTGTAGTACCCGACTCCGCTGCCGACAAGGCCGGTGTACGTGCTGGTGACACGTTGCTGCAGATCGGCCAGACACCGGTGGCAGAAAGCCCCGAAGCGGTAAAAGCGGCACTGGACCAGCTGCAGATGCTGACCGCAAACGGCCAGCCCGTGCGCATCGATGTTCTACGCACGACCGCCGGTGCCAAACCGACTGGGCCCAAAACCACGCAGAAAATGAGCCTGCTGATCACACCTGATCGCGCCTGTGCCTTTCCGGTAGTTCTGGGCCAGGGCGATGAGGTGAATGCCTACGCCGACGGCCGACAGGTAATTGTACAGCGCGGCATGGTGCGCTTTGCCAACAGTGACACAGAGCTGGCGCTGGTGGTCGCTCACGAGATTGCCCACAATAGCATGAGCCATATCCGTTCGAAGATGACCAATTACGCACTCGGCAGCATTCTGGACATTGCCGTGCAGGTACTCTTGAAAGTACCGACTCAAGGCCTGTTCGGGAACGCGGGCGCACGTGCCTACTCCCAGGACTTTGAGTCCGAAGCTGATTACGTAGGCCTGTATATCATGGCTCGCGCCGGTGGCGATATCGACAGCGCACCGCAATTCTGGCGGCGCATGGCGACGCTCTCTCCGGCAGCCATTCAGAGCAGTCACCTGTCCAGCCACCCGGCCACGCCACAGCGCTTTGTCGCACTGGAAGAAACCGTCAAGGAAATCAAGGCCAAACAGGCGGCCGGCCAACCGCTCATGCCGAATATCAAGGGGGAACCACAGGAATCCCGTACGGCACACCCCAACGCCTCACCCGGATCGGCAAAATAACAGGCATCTCCCTGATCTGACGACGGATTTTGCTTTACCGATGGCCTGGCCTTGGGTATAGTGCGCGCCATGATCACCGCGTTTGAACTCAACCACGGCCGCTTGCAGCAGGTGACTGTCGAGTCCCTGGAAGATCTGCAGCACTGCCATCCTGTCTGGGTCGATTTTGAATCCCCGACTGAGGAGGAACGCGACTGGGCTAAATCCACCTTCCAGATCGATTTGCCCGAAGAGGATGAAGTCGGCGACATCGAAGCCTCGGCCCGTTTCTTTGAAGAAGAAAATGGCGAGCTTCACATTCGTTCCGACTTCTTTCAACATACGGATGAAGATAGCGACACCATGCGCGTCGCGTTCATTCTCAAGGCGGGCATGTTGTTCAGCATTCGTCGCGACGAACTGGCGCAATTCCGTCTGCTGCGTCTGCGCGCCCGCCGCCAGCCGTATTACGTGCGCGATGAAAAAGATGTCCTGCTGCAGTTACTCGACATCGATGTGGAATACTCGGCCGATATTATCGAAGGTATCTATGATCGACTCGACAAGTTCAGCAAGCAGGTGCTGGGCAGTGAAATGTCGGATGATGCTGCGGGCATCGTGCTATCGGGCATTGCCATCGAGGAAGACCTGAACGGTCGTATCCGCCGTAATCTCATGGATACGCGGCGCGCCGTGTCATTTCTCATGCGCGTCAAACTACTCAACGACCAACAGAACGACGAAGGCCGCCAGATTCTACGTGACATCGATTCGCTGGACGGTCACACGGGCTTTGTCTTCGACAAGCTCAACTTTTTAATGGATGCAACGGTCGGTTTCATTAACATCAACCAGAACCGCATCATCAAGATCTTCTCGGTGGCGTCAGTCGCCATGCTGCCGCCGACGCTGATCGCCAGCATTTACGGCATGAACTTCCGCCTATTGCCAGAGCTGGATTGGGAGTACGGTTACCCGTTCTCACTGACGCTGATGGCGATTTCGGTGGCGATCCCGTTCTGGTATTTCCACAAAAAGGGCTGGCTCAAGAAATAAGCCGGATGCGTTACATCTTTGGAACGCATCCCTTGCGGCTGCGTTCAACAAAAAACGGAATCCGAAGATTCCGTTTTTTGTTTTGGCGCACAGTACTTAGAAGTGCAACGGTCGCTTATCGCAAGCCAGTGCTGCTTCATGGACCACTTCCGACAGCGTTGGGTGCGCATGGCAGATACGGGCTAGATCTTCGCTTGCTGCACCGAATTCCATGGCCACCACAGCCTCACCGATCAGCTCCGAAGCATTCGGGCCGATGATGTGAACGCCCAGGATGCGGTCTGTCTTGGCGTCAGCCAGCATCTTGACGAAGCCCTGGGCATTGC
The DNA here is from genome assembly GCA_048859965.1 of Fluviibacter sp. Taxonomy (GTDB): domain Bacteria; phylum Pseudomonadota; class Gammaproteobacteria; order Burkholderiales; family Rhodocyclaceae; genus Fluviibacter. The sequence goes on along the minus strand of JBLIZO010000011.1, from coordinate 2,061 downwards.
CGGCACCCAGCGCCCGACCATTGGCCAGGAACGGGATCTTGCCGGCTTTGTAGGCAACGCCTTCAGCTTTGAGCTGTTGCTCGGTCTTACCAACCCAGGCGATTTCCGGATCAGTGTAGATGACCCAGGGAATCAGATCAAAGTTGATGTGGCCAGCCTGGCCTGCCATGATTTCGGCAACGGCAACGCCCTCTTCCATGGCCTTGTGGGCCAGCATCGGACCGCGCACCACGTCACCAATCGCCCAAACGCCCGGCAGATTGGTTTTGCAGTGACCATCGACTTCCACCATGCCACGCTCATTGAGCTTGAGGCCAACCTTGTCGGCACCCAAACCTTGCGTGTTCGGAATACGGCCAATCGACACCACGAGTTTGTCGGCATCCAGCTTCTGAGCCTTGCCATCTTTGTCGGTGTAGTCGATCGAAACGCCCTTCTTGGTGACTTTGATGTCGCCGATCTTGACACCGAAATTGAAGGCGAGGCCTTGCTTGGTGAAGATCTTCTGGGCTTCTTTGGCCACATCTTGATCAGCGGCAGCCAGGAAATCCGGCATGGCTTCCAGAACGGTGACTTCAGCACCCAGACGACGCCAGACGCTACCCATTTCCAGACCGATGACGCCGGCACCGATAACGGCCAGCTTCTTCGGTACGGCACCCATTTCCAGAGCACCGATGTTGTCGCAAACGATTTCGTTGCAAACAGGCACGTTAGGCAGGTGGCGCGCCGTAGAACCTGTGGCAATGATGACTTGCTTGGCTTCTACGGTTTCCTTGCCGACCTGAACCTGCCAACCACCAGCGCTTTGGCCCACAAAGCTGCCATGACCCGCCAGGAAGGTGACCTTGTTCTTTTTGAACAGGCCAGCGATACCCTGAGTCAGTTGGGTGACGATGTTGGCCTTACGGGCAATCATCTTCTCCACGTCGATCTTCGGTGTGCCAACGGTAATACCCTGATCAGCGAAGGCGTGACCGGCTTCCTCGAACAGATGCGAGGTGTGCAGCAGCGCCTTCGACGGGATACAACCGACATTCAGGCAGGTACCACCCAGACGCGGCTGCCCCTTCGGGTCGGCATAGGGATTGGATTCGCAGCAGGCAACCTTGAAACCCAACTGCGCGGCGCGGATAGCGGCTACATAACCGCCAGGGCCGCCACCAATCACGAGTACGTCAAATTGCTGAGACATCGTGAACTTCCTTTCTTAGACGCCGAGCAGGAGGCGAGCCGGATCTTCCAGCGCTTCCTTCATGGTGACCAGACCCAGAACCGCTTCGCGGCCATCGATGATGCGGTGGTCGTACGACATGGCGAGGTAGTTGATCGGACGGATCACGACCTGACCATTTTCGACGACAGCGCGATCCTTCGTGGCGTGGATGCCCAGGATGGCCGATTGCGGCGGATTGATGATCGGGGTCGAGAGCATCGAACCGAAAACGCCACCGTTGGAGATCGAGAAGGTACCGCCCGACAGCTCTTCCATCGACAGTTTGCCGTCTTTGGCCTTGGCGCCGAATTCGGCGATCTTCATTTCGATCTCGGCAATGCTGAGTTGGTCGGCATTACGGATGATCGGCACGACCAGACCGCGCGGCGAACCGACAGCGATGCCGATGTCGATGTAGCCGTGATAGACGATGTCGTTACCATCGACCGAGGCGTTGAGGATCGGGAACTTCTGCAGGGCGGCGCAAGCGGCCTTGACGAAGAAGCCCATGAAGCCGAGACGGACGCCGTGTTGCTTTTCGAACTTCTCGGCGTACTGCTTGCGCAGCGCCATGACCGGGCCCATGTTCACTTCGTTGAACGTGGTCAGGATGGCGTTTTCGTTCTTCGATTGCAGCAGGCGCTCGGCGATACGGGCACGCAGGCGCGACATCGGTACGCGCTGCTCCGAACGGTCACCCAGAGCGATCGGCGCAGCAACGACTGCAGCCGCCTTCGGCTGGGCAGCGACTGCATCTTCCTTGGTTACGCGACCACCACGGCCCGAACCGGCGACGTCCGCAGCAGCGATACCCTTTTCGTCGAGAATCTTGCGTGCCGACGGGC
>JBLIZO010000010.1:0-17558 GCA_048859965.1 Fluviibacter sp. | reverse complement strand
ATTTGTTGTAGCCAGCCGTACAGAAAGCCGATCGCTTCGTAGCGCTTTCCGCGATGCAGCCAGCCAATCGAACGCCCCAAGATCAGGGGCCTATTTGGCATGGAGTTTTAAATGAGTCGCAAACGTACCGCTATCAAGAAACATAAAAAGCAGCACCTGCTTAAATCCCCCGCTGTATCGGCCACCCAGCGTATCCCGACGCTCGGCGCCACCATTGCCGCACTGATGGTGACGCCGCTCACTGCCATCGGCCAAACGGCTGACAGCGAAACGCAAACGCTGAAGCAGGTCGAGGTGCGGGCGCAGGCCGACGATATCGAGATCAACCGCTACCAAACCCGGGTGACCAATGTCGGTCGCTTTACGCAGGATGTCGCCGACATTCCGCAGGCGATCACCATCGTGCCGGAAACTCTGATGCGGGATCAGAACGCCACCACGCTGGTCGATGCCATGCGTAACGTACCCGGTGTGACCTTCAACTCGGCGGAAGGCGGCCGAGTCGGTGACAACATCAACATCCGGGGTTTCTATACCTTTGGTGATATGTATGTGGACGGCATCCGCGATACGGCGCAGTACAACCGCGATACCTTTAACGATGAAGCGGTGGAAGTGCTGCGTGGTTCGGCCTCCATGCTGTTTGGTCGGGGTCAGGCCGGTGGCGTCATCAACCAGGTGTCGAAGAAAGCGTTTCTGGACGACAAGAGCAGCGTTACCGTGATCGGTGGTAACTATGATTACTTCCGCAGCACGGCCGACGTGAACTATGTCATCAGCCGCGAGAACAACTCGGCGATGCGGATCAATGCCGTGGTGCAGGATTCGAAGAGTTCGCGGGATGTGGTGTCCAACAAGACACAGGGTGTGGCAGCCACCTACTCCTGGGGTATCGGCACGTATAACCAGATCGATGCCAGCTACTACTACCTGAAGACCAACCTGATTTCCGATTACGGCATTGGCTTTAACAGCGTTAACAAGAACCCGGTGGACGTGCCGGGCTCCGTCTTCAGCGGTACCCATGGAGATTATCAAAACAACGACACGCAGTTCGGCACGCTGAGTCAGAACTACAGTTTCGACAAAGACACGTCGCTGCTCACCAAGCTACGGTATTCCAGCTACACCCGTTCGCTGTGGGCGAACAAGGGACGCAGCCAGTCACCCACCGGGAATATCACGCAGACAGACCCGTATCCGGTGCAGACGCTGAGCCTCGCCCCGGCGCGCGGGGCGAACGAAGAAACCCTCGCCTTTCAGTCGGACTTCAACAAAACCGCCAAGCTCTGGGGTATGGGGCACACCCTCCTGGCCGGGGTCGAGTACTACCGCGAGCACGTCAATCGTTATAGCTACGACATGTCGAATTGCCAGCCATCCTACTCATCTGCCAACACAGGCTGGATCACAGTTAACAACAATAACCTGGTTCGCGACCTGTGTACCTTCGGTTATTCCAACCTGAACAAAGTGGCGTCGTCGATTTTCCGCTACAACTCGGATTCGTATGCGATCTACGGTCAGGATATGGTGGAGTTGATTCCGAGTGTGCGCGTCATGGGGGGTATCCGGAATGACTGGCTGAATGCCCGCTACAACTCGTCCACGCTGAACAACGCGAACATGACCTACTCGTCGCCAAGCTATCGGGCCGGGCTGCTATATGACCCGACGCCCACCTTCGGCACCTTCTATCTGTCGTGGAGCAACTCGTTCAGCCCGACGGCCGACTTGTATCAGACGTCAGCAGGAACCGGCTTGCCGGCAGAAACCAGTCAGCTCTATGAGGTCGGCTACAAGGGCGACATCAACGATCTGGGACTGACGTTCCGTACCTCGCTCTACCATCAGGTTAAAAACTGGGAGCGCAACACTGATCTGGAATCCAGCGCATCGCTGAGATCTCAACGCCGTCACACCGATGGTGTTGAATTTGAGGTGGTCGGCAACATTACCGAGAAGTGGGATGTCTTCAGTGGTCTGGCGCTGATGGATTCGCGTATTGATGTGCCGGCCAACTCGGCGGCCACGCAGCTCATCGGTCAGGCGCCATCGAACAGCACGCCGTATACCTATAACCTGTGGACGACCTACAAGTTGCCCCACGGCTTCAAAATCGGCGGCGGTATCAACGGCATGGGTCGTCGTTATGTGTACAGCATGAGTAGCGGCTACGGCGCATTCCAGCCCAACTGGGTGCCGGCGCAATCCACGATCGATGGCCTGCTCCAGTATGATGCGAAGCAGTACACCGTGCGACTGAACGTGAACAACGTCTTCAACCAGCCGAACTATGTACAACTCTATGAGAACGGTGGCTTTGCTGTGCCGGGTACCTATACAGCCTACCAACTGGCGTTGACCTACAAGTTCTGATCTTCCGAAAGGACACCATCATGCTCTTGAAAATCCCGCAGGTGCTCACCAAGCAACAGGTGGCAGACGTTCGTCAGATTATCGATAACGCCGATTGGGCTGATGGTGTCATTACTGCAGGCAGCCAGGCGGCCAAAGCCAAGAACAATACCCAGTTGCCCGAAGACGGGGATGATTGCAAAAAGGCGCGCACCATTGTGCTGCATGCCTTGGCAACGAACGATCTGTTTCTGACCGGTGCTTTGCCCAAGCGGATTTACCCGCCGCTGTTCAATCGTTATACGGGGGCCAAGAACGCCTTTGGCAATCATATCGATAACTCGGTGCGTACCCATGCGGCGACCGGGCGGCATGTGCGCACCGATGTTTCATGCACGTTGTTTCTAACCGAACCGGAAGACTATGACGGCGGTGAACTGGTCATCGAAGATACCTATGGTTCGCAACGCATCAAATTTGCGGCGGGCGATATGGTGCTCTACCCCAGTGCGTCGGTGCATCGTGTCGAACCGGTGACGCGGGGCGCGCGTATCTCCTGCTTTTTCTGGACAGAAAGCATGGTGCGTAGCGACGAGCAGCGCCGTTTGCTCTATGACCTCGATATGTCGATCATCGAGTTACGCAAGCAATATGGTGAAACAGACGAGGCGATTCGCCTGACCGGCGTGTATCATAACCTGCTGCGCATGTGGGCGGATGTATAAATGCACCACCGCGCATGGCTTTCGGAATAAGGATCACCGCCATGAATCGATTTTGCCTCTCCCTGATTGCGGCCAGTGTGCTGACAGGTTGCGCGGGTTCCCTGACCGTTAATTCGACCCCGCAGGGGGCGTTGATCAGCAGCAACCAGCAATCACTGGGGCTGGCGCCGTATGTCATCACGCTGGACGATACCGCGGCGCAACGCTTCCCTCAAAACGCCAGTGGCTGTTATATCGCGCCGGGCTTTACGGCTGAATGGGCCAGTGGCGCGCAAGCCGCTTCGCCTGAGACGACGCCGTTGTGCCAGGGCCTGAGCCATGACTACAGCGTGACCATTGGCCGTCCGTCTGGTGCGCCGGGCCTCGACAAGGATCTGGCGGCAGCGAATGCGCGTGAAAGCGTGCTGGCCAAACAAGCGCAAGCACAAGCGACCAATAATGTCGCAAATGCCATTGAGATGAATGCCGTCATGGCGGGACCGGGCATGGGTTATGGCCCCTACGGCTGGTAGGGGCGCCGGACGTTAATACCCGCTAATCGCCTTCGCCGATCTGGGTTTGCAGATAGTTTGGCAGGCTGACAGCCTCAATCAGCGTGTGCTGGGTTTCCAGCCAGTCCACAGCCTCCTCGCTGGCTTCCAGCAATTCTTCCAGCAGCTCACGGCTGACGTAATCCTGCTCTGCTTCACAGAGCGTGATGGCCTCTACCAAGAGCGGGCGGTGGATGGTTTCTTCGTATTTCAGATCGCACGCCAGGCACTCGGCCGGCGTTTCACCGATCAACAGCTTGTTCAGTTGCTGCAGGTTCGGCAGCCCTTCCAGAAACAGAATCCGTTCGATGAGTTCATCGGCTTCCTTCATGGTGCGGATCGACTGCTTGTAACGATAGTCGTTGAGTTGCTCAAAGCCCCAGTTGCCGAACATGCGGGCATGCAGGAAATACTGGTTGATCGCGGTGAGCTCGCTCGTCAACACCTTGTTGAGCATCTGAATGATGTGTTTGTTGCCTTTCATGGTCGTGACCTCAGGCCGCGTCAGCCGGTTCGCTGCCGATCTGGCTTTGCAGATAGTTTTGCAGGCCAACCAGTTCGATCAGTCGCAGTTGTTTTTCCAGGAAGTAGGCATGGTCCGATTCGGTATCCTCCAACTGAACCTGCAGTATGTCGCGGCTGACATAATCCTGAGCCAGCTCGCATTCGGCAATGGCGGCCTTCAGATGTTTAGCGACGCTGTATTCAACGGCAAGGTCTGCCTGCAGCATGTCGACAACCGTACTGCCGACATTGAGCGGTTCCCGCGTGCTCAGATCCGGGGTGCCTTCCAGAAACAGAATGCGCTGAATCAACGCGCGGGCATGCTGACGCTCATGCTCCGATTCATGCAGCGACTTTTCGCCCAGCACATTCAGTCCCATGTCGGCATACATCTCACCGTGGGCGAGGTATTGGTCCACAGCCGTGAGCTCGCCAGCGAGCAGCTTGTTCAGGATAGCGATAATGTGCGGGTTGCCTTGCATGGTGATACCTCCGGTGGATCAGTGAAACAAGTATAGGCTAATTCTATAAGTTAGCCAGGAGGCAAGATAGGCCAGCGCAAACAGGTAGATCAGAATCGCCGCCGGGATACCCCAGCCACCGGTTTCCCGGCGGGCGGCGGCCAGTGTCGATATGCACTGCGGTGCGAAAATGAACCAGGCGAGCAGCGCCATCCCGGTCGCAAGCGACCACTCCTTGGCAATCATCGGCACCAGTAACTGTGCACCGTCGAGGTCAGACGATAAGGCATATACCGTCGACAGCGCGCCGACCATCATTTCGCGGGCGGCCATACCGGGAATCAGTGCGATACTGATCTGCCAGTTAAACCCGATGGGTGCAAAGAATGGTGCGATGAACTCACCGATCTGCCCGGCAAAACTGTAACGGATGGCCGGTTCCGTGGCATCGGCGGGTGGTAGCGGAAAGCTCGAGAGCAGCGAGAGCAGCAGGGTCAGTATCAGAATGATTGTGCCAACCCGGCGGATAAAGATCTGCGCCCGTTGCCACAGGCCCAGGGCCAGGCTGCCAATGCGCGGTAGATGATAGGTCGGTAGTTCCATCATCAGCGTCCGCGTCTGGCGGCGTGCGGTCAGGTGTTTGAGTAACCAGGCGATGACGAAAGCCATGACGATGCCGATCAGATACAAGGCAAATAACACGAGGCCTTGCAGGTTCATCACGCCCAATACGGTTTTTGCCGGGATAAAGGCACCGATCAGGAGTGCGTACACCGGTAGCCTTGCCGAACACGTCATGAGCGGCGCGATCATGATGGTGATCAGACGATCTCGCGTATTCGAAATGCTCCGTGTCGCCATGATGCCGGGCACCGCGCAGGCAAAGCTCGACAGCAGCGGAATAAATGAGCGACCGGATAAACCGGCATGGCCCATCATGCGGTCAAGCAGAAACGCCGCCCGCGGCATGTAGCCGGACTCCTCCAGAATCAGAATGAAAAAATACAGAATCAGAATCTGCGGCAGAAAGGCGAGCACGCCACCCACACCGGCCAGCATGCCATCAACGAGCAGGGTGCGTAACCAGCCTGCGGCGATCATGCCGTTCAGGGTATCGGCAATCGTACCGATACCCGTTTCGATCATGGCCGTGGGCCATTCGGCACCAACGAACACGGCTTGGAAAATCAGAAACAGCACGATGGTCAAAATCAGGGGACCAGCAACGGGGTGCAGCACGATGGCGTCGATGCGGTCGGTCGCCGGGTGCGGATAAGCACTCTCGATACCGAGCGCGTCCAGAATCTGTTGCGCCAGCATCTGGTCGCTGACGGCGGGGTGGATGCCTGCGTCCTCAGCCATGTCGACCGCCAGCCCCAGCGGTAGCGGATGATGCCAGGACTCGGCCTTATCCAGTGCCGTGAGCAGCGCATCCATGCCTTCGCCATCAATGGCCACCATCGGCACCACCGGCAGTTTCAGCAGTGCGGACAAGCGGGCGATATCGATATCAATGCCGCGTTTGCGGGCCAGATCGGTCATGTTGAGCGCTACGATGATCGGCAGCCCCAACTCGCGGATGTTCAGCACCAGCCGCAGGCCACGCCGCAGATTGGTGGCATCCAATACACAGACGACCAGATCAGGCTGTGTTTCGCCGCGTGCCGTGCCGTGCAACACATCGGTCGTCACCTGCTCGTCGGGTGAGCGCGGTATCAGACCGTAAGTGCCCGGCAGATCCAGCACGCGTAGCGACCGGGCTTGCGGCGTCTGCAGGCGGCCTTCCTTGCGTTCTACCGTTACCCCGGCGTAATTGGCCACCTTCTGGCGGCTGCCGGTGAGCCGGTTGAAGAGCGCCGTTTTGCCGCAATTGGGGTTGCCCACCAGTGCGATCAGCGGTGGCCCGAGATGCAGTTGGATTTTTTGTGCGGGTGCGGTCACGATTCAGGCATCTGTTCCACGCAGGCGATGCAGGCTGCCTCGGCCCGGCGCAGCGCAAATTTGGCCTGGCCAACACGGAACAGCATCGGGTCCTTGCCCAGCAAGCCGGTTTGCAGAAGCTCGACCGGTTCGCCTGGAATGAAACCAATGTCCGTGAGCCAACGCTGCCAGTCGGGCTGGCGCGGATGTGCACGAACCTCGCGCACGATCAGCTTTTGGCCGATGCGCGCTTTATCAAGCGTCATGATTTAATTAAGAATGAAAATCAGGCGCATATTTTAAGCCCAGATCCACACCCTTGGGAAGTCGCCAATCTGCTGTGCGTCGTCACATTGCGGGGCAGCGCCGAGGTTTTGATCTGGGTCAAATCATGCCCAATCTCTTTGCGCATCAAGGCATTGTTCGGACATAATGCGCGGCTGGAACATTGCCCATGACCACGCTATTGCCCTTAACTCTCAATGTCGCCGCCCGCCAGCGCTTCAGCCGCTGGCTGTTGGTATTGGTCGTCTGCTGGCAGGCCATGCTCATGGGCATGCCGCTGGCCCAGGCCAAAGCGGCGGCGGGTGAGGGCCAGTGGGAAAGCATCTGTACCCTGCAGGGCAGCAGCCAGGTGTGGGTCGCCGAAAGCGACACCGATAGCGAGCCTCAGGCAAAACCCGACGGCCGCTGCCCACTCTGCCTCATGAGCCAGACCGGCATTGCACCGCCCCCGGTGTTCGACTTCAACGTGCATCGGAGCGCCGATGCCGAAGTCGGCCAACTGGCCTTTACGGCCGTATACCTCACCCGCGCCTGGTCCGAACCGGCAACCGGGCCGCCATCCCAACTCTGATCTGTCATTGAACGCCCAACCGTTGCGGTTGGGATCGTGCGACTGCGTGCGTACACCGCCCGGTTGCACCTCATTCGATTGGAGTGGTTATGAAATCTCGCGTTATTGTGCGCAAGCCGGTCGTGCTTGCCTTGAGTGTTGCTTTTGGTGTCGCCCCCGGTTGGGCGCAAGAATCGGTTGAGCCGGTTGACGTCGATGTGAATGCAATGCGCTTGAATCCGGATGCGGTTATTGAAGGCCGCGTGCTGGATCTGCGGCGGGCTGCCAATCCTGATACAGCATCGCTGCTGAGCGGCATTCCCGGCGTCAATGTGAACGGCGTCGGGGCATTGGCGAACATTCCGGTGATTCGCGGCATGGCTGATGACCGACTGGCCATCAAAGTGGACGGCGTAAATGCGATCGCGTCATGCCCGAATCACATGAACACGCCGTTGTCCTATGTTGACCCAACGAATGTTCAGGAGATCAAAGTCTTCAAGAGCATTACGCCAGTCAGCGTTGGCGGTAACAGCATCGGTGGTGCCATTGTCGTCAACACGCCAAGCCCCTTCTTTGCCGACGATGAGACGCTGGCGCTAAAAGGTCAATTGGGTGGCTTTTATTACAGCAACGGCGATGGCAATGGCGGTAACGTCAGTGCGACGGCTGCGAATGATCGGATCAGCGTTAATTACACGGGTTCGACATCCAGAGCCAACAACTATAAGGCCGGCGGGAACTTCAACAACTGGACGCAGACGTTGATGACCAGCAGCGGAAATCAGATGTTGCCTCACAACGAAGTTGGTTCTACGGCTTTTATGACAACCAACCAGGCGGCAAGCCTTGCAATGAGGCTTCTGGATAACCACACCGTACAGTTTCAGTATTCCAATCAAAGCACGCCATTTGAAGGGTTTGCCAATCAGCGCATGGACATGATGGGCAATGAGCAATACCGTCTGAATCTGCGTTACTGGGGTCAGTATGACTGGGGCAGGCTGGAGGCACAGGCTTACAAGGAAAATGTTAACCACTATATGAATTTTGGTTCGAACCGCCAATATTGGTATGGTAATACCACGCCATCCAGCACCACATTCAATGTGGCGGGCATGCCGATGAATACCAACAGCAACACCCAGGGTGCGAAGATCAAGGGCACCATCGATCTGGGCGCGTTCTCGGTGCTGCGAACGGGCATTGAATACCAGCACTACTACCTGAATGACTGGTGGCCACCGGTGGCCAACTCGATGATGATGTCCGGACCGCTCACCTTTCAAAATATCAACGGTGGTGTCCAGCAGACCGCATCCCTTTATACAGAGTGGGAAAAGCGCTTTGATGAACAGTTGAAGACCATCTTGGGGTTGCGCTATGACTGGGTCAGTTCATCGACAGGCAATGTGACCGGCTATGGAAATTCCGGTGGCGTGGCGCCCAATATCGCCTACCGAGCTGATCAGAATCAGTTTAACAGTCATTCGAAAAGTCAGTCCAACAACAATATCGGTTTGTCGGCGATTGCCAACTACACGGTTAACCGGCATCAGGAAGCCGAGATCGGTCTGGCGCGGCAGGTACGTAACCCCAACCTGTATGAGTTGTATACTTGGTCGTCAGCCAGTATGGCGGCCATCATGAACAATACTGCAGGCGATGGCAATGGCTACTTTGGTGACCCGAATCTTTCTCCGGAGACGGCCTATACGCTGTCCGGCGCCTACGATCTGCATAGTGAAGACCGTCACTGGCGCGCCAACTTTGCGCCATATTATTCATACGTATATCACTATATCGATGCCGTACAGTGGTCGGGCAACTCGGCAACCGGCACACCCGCCACCCCGCTGACTTCGAGCGCATACAGCGTTTTGCGCTACGTCAACCAGAACGCCCAGTTGGCCGGGGCAGATCTTTCCGGACGGATGCCGCTGGGCAAAACGGATTTCGGCAGCTTTGGCATGAATGGCCTGTTGAGCTATACCTGGGGCAAGAACCAGTCGACAGGCGACGGACTCTATAACATCATGCCACTCAATGCCAAGCTTGCACTGACGCAGCAGACGACCGGTTGGGATAACGCGCTTGAATTCGTTGCCGTAGCCCGCAAGACCCGCACCTCCGTCGAGCGCAACGAACTCCAGACACCGGGCTACTTCATCAGCAATATCCGCGGCAGTTACACTTGGCAGAAAGTGCGTGTGGATGCCGGTATCAACAACATCTTCAACACGCTGTACTACAACCCCCTGGGAGGGGCTTATCTGGGGCAAGGCAAAACGATGTCGATGAATCCAGGCCAGACTGGCTTCACCAGCGGACCCAACTGGGGCGTGGCCATGCCGATGCCGGGCATGTCGGTTTACACCGCGCTGACGGTAAAGTTCTAACGCCCCGATGCATGTAAAACGCCCCGGCCAGTCATAGTGGTGCGGGGCGTTGGTGATTGGGCGAACGGGTCAGTGACCGGCGGGCATACCTTTATCCTTGACTTTGGCGTCGACGGTCACGTCGCCGGCCTTCTCGAAAGTCAGTTTGATCGGTAGTTTTTCACCCGCGACCAGAGGTCGCTTCAGATCAATCAGCATGATGTGATAACTACCCGGCTTCAGTTTGAGTTCGCCTTTGGCCGGTACCTCCATCGCCTGCACCTGCACCATCTTCATGGCGCCATCCGTCATCTTCACGTCGTGCAGTTCGGTGGCCTTGGCGCAGTCGCAGCTGGCTGCGACCAGCTTGTCCGCCCCGCCTTTGTTCTCGATCTCCATATAGGCGGCCGACACCTGACCCGGTTGACCTGTACGGGCCCAGGCATCGTCAATTTTAATGTTGCCGATTTTGGCATCGGCGGCATAAACAGCGGTGGCCGCACAGAAGGCTGTGGCGGCAATGGCAAAACGGCGCATGAACGTCTCCTTGTGAAATATCCGGATCAAACTGGTTGTGATCGCTTCCATTCTACGACTGCGACGGCCGATCCGCATACTGCGAGCGCCCAGACGATGAGTGGGCCGCTGGGCAGATCCCAGAGCGCAGAGCCAATCAGGCCCAGCGCATAAGCCAGCGTAGCCAGCCACATCGCAGCCCTGTAGCGGCGCCGTGCATCTCGAATCCGCACCGTCGCCAGCGCCGGTAGGATCAGCGTCGCAAACACCAGATAGACGCCCACCAGTTGTACCGATACGGTAATAGCAATCGCAAACAACCCGTAGAAGGCCTCACGGTGGCCACGCGACACCCAGAGCGCCACCAGCAGCACGCCCGTAATGGCCCCGCTGCTCAGCAATTGTCCGCGCGATACCCAGAGAATCTGCCCCGATAGCAGATCGGTCATATGTTCGCCGGCGTGCGGGTCGCCTGCCAGAATCAGCAGCGCCGCCGTTGCCGCCAGCACGAACAGCGAACCGATCATCGGTTCCTGATAGCGTGGCGCCCAGCGTGCCGTACGCATCAACATCAGCGCTGCGGCCAGCGCGATCACAACCGCACCCGACTGAGACAACCAGGGCGGCGCGTTTTCGCCGACCACCACAGTCACCAGCAGGGCGCCCAACCCCGCCACCTGCGCGATGGCCAGATCCATAAAAATAATCCCGCGCTCCAGCACCTTGAAGCCCAGCGGGATATGGGTGGCGATGACCAGCAGCCCGGCGACAAAAGCGGGTAAGAGAATGTCGAGCATATCCGCCAATGCGATCAGTTCGTTCATGGTGTTTTTCCGTGACGGGTTTTAGTGCAACGCCGCCAGCAGGCGGGCCACGGTGTCATCGTATAGGGCGGGGAGCGACTTCGCAGACGCATTACCGCCGACCGTAAAGGGCAGAATCACCACAGGGATACCGGCCTTCTCGCTGAACCATTGGGCGGGCGCGTCATTCGTATACGCTGAGGCGATGACCATGCGCCCCTGCAGGCTCTGTTGTCGCATCAGAATATCGCGCAATTGTTTGCTGGAGGCTTCAATACCGGGGCGTGGTTCCAGAACGCCGACCTGATTGAGCCCCAGCCAGGCGTTCATGTACGGGTAACCGTCGTGCTGTACCCACACCTTGGTCCCGCGCAGCGGTGCAGCAGCCTTTTGCCAGCGCGCCAGATGGGCCTGCCAGTCCTTTTGAAACTGTTCGCCGCGCATTCGGTAGTAACCGGCGTTATCCGGGTCCAGTTGTGCCATGCGGGCGCTCAACGCGCGGGCAATCGGCAAGAGATTGCGCGGGTCGGTCTGAATATGCGGGTTGCCTTCCGCATGAATGTCGCCCATCGTTCGGTCAATCGTCGTTGGCACGTCCAGCATCCGCACATACGCACTGGCCTCCAAATAACCGGGTTGGCCGCCCTGAATCGCGGGGTTGTTGGCGTCTCGCAGCAGCATCGGCAGCCAGCCCGCTTCCAGCCCGGCGCCGGTGGCAATGAGCAGATTCGCCGAACGGGCTTTCGCGATCAGCGATGGGCGCGCCTGAATACGGTGCGGATCCTGCAAGCCAGTCGTTGCCGTATAGACCGTGACCTTGTCGCCCCCCAGCGCTTCGGCCAGAGCCCCCCATTCGGGCACCGTCGCGAAGACTTTCAAGTCAGCGTGTGCGATTGTGGTGGTGAAAACGAGTATCAGCGTAAGTGCGTATTTACGAAGTGACATGGCGAGCCTTAGTATTTATGAGCGCCGTGAGCCCCAAGCGACATAATGTATTGTAGAAAGAGCTGGTTGTTATACAGCCCCGGTCCGAACGCATTGTCACGCGCCAACTGCAGCCGGATCAGCGAGTATTCCGAGTTCGACCAATCCAGCATCACCGTATTGCGATAAGGGCTCCAGCCGCTTTGCAATTGAGAACCCGTCAGCACGCCCGGGTTGGCCGAGAAACCATAGCTGTTCGTCGGGTTAAAGACCCGGTCATAGCGATACGCGGTGCGCCACTTCGGCATGAACTGATACACGCTCTGCGCATAAAAGCCAGTCTGGTTCTGCGTGAAATTCGTGCCGTCCGCGAGTGCATTGCCCTCACCGTTGAAGGCGCTCATGCTGCCACGCTGTTTGTTCCAGAACATTTCGCCCTGCAACTTCAGATTCTGGTCTGTTGGGTTACCGAAGGGCGCCCAGCGGTACACGAAATCGGCAATCCAGATCGTATTGCTGCCATTGAAGTTAAGCTGGTTGTTGTTCGTCAGCGTGTAGTTGGCCTGATTCGCGGTCGAGCCGCTGCCGGTGGTCGACCGCACGAAGCTCACGCCACCCTGCCAGGAATGCGATTCGCCCACATCGCCCCCGGTCTTGGCGAAGACGGTACCCAACCGTGGCTTGTTCTGATTGTAATTGCCGTTGAAATTCTGGCCGTAGGCGGTGGACCCCTGCGCGATTTCACCGCCAAGTTTGAGCAGCAGATTGTCGGTGGGCGCAATCCAGTTCAATTGCGCCCCTGTCTGATTGAGCTGGCCGCCGAACACGCTTTGATAGACGAGCGGCAGATCGACGAAATCCCATTGGTGTGGGTGCTTGTCGTTCAAGTAGCCGACAGCAGACCAGTATTTGCCGGCCTTGATCTTGGTGCCCCAGGGCAGCCCCAGCGTTTCAGCATAGGCTTCTTCGGTGCGGACAGCGGTATTGCCGCCAGTTTGCTCCAGTACGAAACGGGCCTCAGCGCGGAACAGGTTGTCAACGGCGCCCGACACCGCCAGTTCCGTTTCGCCGATGGAGAAGCCGCGTGGTATGCCTTCGGCGCCCGTCGGCAAGGTTCCGGAAAACGCACTTTCCGGGTTCTGGCTTTGTGCCGAATATTTGGCATCCAGAATCAGCGATGCGCCAAACTGCAGGGTACGGTCATTCTGGCCGAGATTCGGCAGCGTTTGCGGTGCCGCGGCGGCGGGCGGGGGCGCCACGTTCGTAATCGCGTCTTCGACGGATTGGGCTGGTTGGGCCGGTTGGGCTTTCGCAACGCGTGCGGCCGATGGATCGCCATCGCTGCCTGGCTTGGCTAACAGGCCCGTGCCGGTCACGCGCGTTGCCGAGGCGGTTTTGCCCGGTGTCGCGCTGTCATAAGGATAGGGCGTAGTGGCAGTCGCAGTCGCGTTGCTGAGTCGGGTGTTCAGTTGCGTACTCAGTTGTTTATTCTCGCGCTGCAATTGGCTGACCTGTGATTCCAGTGCGGCGAGTCGTTGCTCGTAATCGCCTTTCAATTGGCGCAGGTTGGCCTGAATCTGGTTCAGTTGCGTTTGAACATCCTCCTGGGCATACAGCGGGGCGCAGGCCAGAAAGAGTGCACAACCAAAGGTACGCAACAGCGTACGGCAAACGGTATTCGACATGAAAGTTCATTCCTGAAAAGACAACGACAGACGCCACAGGAAACCTGGGGCGCTGTGGACATGGGCTTCAGGAAAGAACGGGTGGGGCGCGCTGGCTGGCGCGTTCCGGCGCCAGATACGGGGTGTTGGGTGTAAGCGCCTGCTGCTCGAATGTCTTGATGGGCTCTGCGATCAACGCCATCGGCGTACTGATCAGCGCGCCGCCGTGCGCCTGATGCTCCAGACAGGTCAGGCAACTGCCGCTGTAATTGCCGCCATCAGGCAGGGTCGAGCGGTTGTCGCTGGCTGCGGCGGTCATCACCGTATCGGCCATAGCCGACGCATGCTCAACGACATGGCGCGTCAGCGCGAATTGCGTCACCAGCAGCGCGCAGGCCAACGCGATCGCCAGCAGCATGCGGGCAAAGGCAGGTTGGAAAGTCTGGCGCATCAAGGACATAGAGCGCTGATTCTACCGCAATCTACGGCAAATCCCGCACCCGCAGGGTGCCCGTTACCCTTCAGGGCAGCGTCAGGTGCGGGCTCAGGTTTTGAGAAAGCCTTCCGCGTGGCCGAACCAGCGATCCATGTGTACATCGGTCAGCGCCGGCGTTTCCCGTAGCATCTGGTCGGCAATCTGCTGGGCGATGGGGATGAGATCCGCATCGCGTTCCAGATCGGCATAACGCAGCATCGGCACGCCGCTCTGCCGCTTACCGATCAGTTCGCCGGGGCCCCGTAGTTGCAGGTCGGCCTGAGCGATGGCGAAACCATCAGTATGTTCGTAGATAATGCGCAGTCGTTCCTTGGCGGTGGGCGAGAGTGGTTGACCGTAGATCAGAATGCAACTGCTCGCGCGCTGCCCGCGCCCGACCCGGCCCCGAAGCTGATGCAACTGTGCCAGGCCAAAACGCTCGGCGTGTTCAATCACCATCAGGCTGGCATTGGGCACGTCCACGCCCACCTCAATCACCGTCGTGGCGACCAGCAGATGTAATGCCCCTTCGGCAAAAGCCCGCATCGTTGCCGCCTTCTCATCGGCTTTCAGGCGGCCATGCACCAGTCCGATCCGATACTCGGGTAAGGTCTCGCTCAGCAAGGTATGCGTATCAATCGCCGTCTGCAGTTCCAGCGTTTCGGATTCTTCGATGAGTGGGCAGACCCAGTAGCACTGTTCGCCGGTTGCGATGGCGCTACGGATCGCCGTAATCACATCATCACGGCGCGTATCGGCAATCAGCCGGGTGCGGATCGGTGTCCGCCCCGGTGGCAGTGCATCAATGACCGAGCAATCCAGATCGGCAAAATAACTCATCGCCAGCGTGCGCGGAATCGGCGTTGCCGACATCATCAGCTGGTGCGGGTTGTGGCCCTTCTGGCGCAATGCAAGCCGTTGTGCCACACCAAAGCGGTGTTGCTCGTCGATGATGACGAGGCCGAGCTTCGAGAAATCGACGGCATCTTCAAACAGTGCGTGCGTGCCGACAATCAGTGGCGCATCTGACGCGGCGGCCGATCGCTGAGCAGTGCGTTCGGCTTTCTTCTGGCTGCCCGACAGCCAGGCGACTTGAATGCCCAGCGGCGCCAGCCATTCGGTCAGCTTGTTGTAGTGCTGTTCGGCCAGCAGTTCGGTCGGGGCCATAAAGGCCACCTGATAACCGGCCTCCATTGCCTGGCAGGCAGCCAGTGCCGCCACAATCGTTTTGCCGCTGCCGACATCACCCTGTAGCAGACGCTGCATGGGAAAGTGTTGATTCAAGTCGGTGCAAATCTCGCCATAGGCACGTTCCTGGGCGGTCGTCAGCGCAAACGGCAGACGCTTGAGTAATGCATTGGTGAGGCTGCCATTGCCGCGCAAGACAGGGGCGCCCTTCTGCCGGCGGGCAAGGCGTGCTTTGCGCAGCGACAGTTGTTGCGCCACCAGCTCTTCGATGCAGATGCGTTGCCAGGCCGGGTGCGTCCGTGCATTGAGTGCGCCGACATCCACATCCGGCGGCGGCGCGTGCAGAAACTGTAACGATTCGTGCAACGCGGGGAGGTGTTGTGTATGGGGGTTGTGCGGCAAGGTATCCGCCAGCGCCACATTCTTGAGCGCCTTATCGATTCGTTGGCGCAGCTGCGCCTGTGAAACGCCGGCGGTTGTTGGGTATTGCGGCGTCAGCGTCGCCGAGAGCGCGGCGCAGGCAGTCTCGTCGGGCGGTTTGCTGATCGTTGGGTGCACCAACTCCGGCCCCAGGTAACCGCTGCGCAGTTCACCCCAGGCGTGCAGCGTCAGCCCCGCATCGCGGGCGCGTTCGAACTGCTTGGTCTGACTGCCGTAAAAATTGAGAAAGCGCAGATTGGCCCGGCCACTGTCGTCTTCCACCTGCACCAGCAACTGGCGTTTCGGGCGAAAGGCCACCGTGACGTTGCGTACGCGTAAAGCGAACAGCGCGGGCCCGGCTGCGGGCGCGTCGCTGAGCAGGGTGATACGGGTCTGGTCTTCGTAACGCAGCGGCAGATGCAGCGCAAAGTCCAGCGGGCGGCGCAGACCCAGCTTTTCCAGCCCGGCGGCGATGCCGGTCGCGGGTTTTGTCGGCTTGCCCGGCGTGGCTGCCTTCGTTGCTTTGGCGGCTTTGCCGGAATCGCCTGCGCGGGCCATGTCGTTAAATGAGGATGCTTACAGCACCAAGACGGCGTCGGCTTCCACCTGGGCGCCACGCGGCAAGGCAGCGACACCCACGGCGGCGCGTGCCGGGTACGGATCGCTGAAATACCTGGCCATCGTCTCGTTCACCTTGGCGAAGTTGCCGAGATCCGTCAGGAACACGTTCAGCTTCACAATGTGGTTCAGTGAACCGCCAGCGGCTTCGGCCACGGCCTTCAGGTTCTCAAAAACCTGCGTGATCTGCGCGTCGATGCCATCCACCATCTCACCGGTGGCCGGGTTCAGGCCGATCTGGCCCGACATATAGACAGTGCCGTTCACGTTGACCGCTTGCGAATAGGTACCAATGGCAGCGGGTGCCTTCGGCGTGGCGACGATGGTGCGGGGCGTATTGAAAGTGGTCATGGTCGTACTCTGTAAAAAGTAAAGTGGCAGAATTATCGCCAGTTGTGGCGCGCTTGTCAGCGGTGGGGGTGGATCCCTATCGATTGGCCAGGCTGTTGCTCAGTTGGTCAATGGCGTCGCGCAGTGCGCCGTAATTGGCAGTCGCTTTCGGGTCTTGGATCATGACCACCAGCGTATGCCAGCGACCGCTGTTGTCCTGCACATAGCCGGCGGCGGTGCGTGCGTTCTCCAGCGACCCGGTTTTCAGGCGGATGCGGCCGGTATCCCCGCCGTTATTCTTGTTCTTTTTCAGCGTACCGTCAGTGCCGCCGATCGGCAGCGAACTTAAGAGTTCCGGCATACGCGGGTCGTTCCAGATCACGCGCAGCAGGCCCGCCATTTCTTCGGCCGTGGTGGCTTCCTTGCGAGACAGGCCCGAGCCGTTTTCGATGACCAGATGGTTCATCGGCACATTGCGGGCCGCCAGCGTCTGGCGTAATGCCTGTTCGGCGCCCGCCTGGGTGGATGGCGCATCGGACAGCAGTAAAAAAAGCTGGCGCGCCATGACATTGTTCGAATACTTGTTGATGTCGCGCACCAGTTGCGCCACGGGTTGCGATTCGCTGCTGGCGATCAGCGTGGCCGAGGCCGGCTTGGTGCCGCTCACCGCTTTGCCGCTCCAGCTGCCGCCCATTTCCAGCCAGAGTCCGCGAATCAGCGCCTCGGCGTACTTGTTGGCGCCGGCTTCGCCGGCCAGTTCGGCGCCATGCGCGGCGAGCTGCAGGGTTTGTGGCGTACAGCTACGCGGGAATTTTCCTTTGAGTGTGATCTTGAAGTTGCCGCTGATACTGCTTTGAATGTTGTCTTTCCAGTCGCTGCAAGGACCATCGCTGGGTTGTAGCTGGTTGT
>JBLIZO010000009.1:0-7032 GCA_048859965.1 Fluviibacter sp. | reverse complement strand
ATATCGATCTGCTCGTACTCGCGAATGTTCGCGGCATCGAGGAGATCTTCATCGATGGCACAAGAGCCCTCATAGTGCAATTCCGCATGCGTGGTGGTCACGCGGTGCAGCTTCGACTTGAGCATGGTTCTTTGCATGGATCTTAACCCTAAGCAGCAAAAGGAAACGCATTGTGTCGCGTCAATTTAAGCCTGTCAATAACCTTTTTTCAATTTTGATACAGGCCAAAAAACCTAAGCGAATCAATGGGTTTCAGATCTCCAGGTTGTCGATCAGGCGCGGGGTGCCCAATCGGGCGGCAGCGACAATGACCAGATCGCGGTCTTCCGGGCCGGCCGGGGCCAAATCCTGCTGTCGGCGGACGCTGATGTAATCGGTCTGCCAGCCGTGTTGATCCAGTTCGTTTTGTGCTTTCTGGCAGAGCGCGACGTAGTTTTTGTCGCCGTTCAATATGGCATGGCGGATGCGTTGCAGGCACTGTTGCAGACGCGGCGCCTCGGTCCGCTCCGTCGGGCTCAGGTAGCCGTTGCGCGACGACAAGGCCAGGCCATCGTCGGCACGCACGGTTTCGCCGCCAATGATTTTGATCGGCAGCATGAACTGACGACGCATATTCCGCAGCACCATGAGCTGCTGGTAATCTTTTTTCCCGAACAGCGCGACATCGGGCTGCACGATCTGAAACAGCTTCATCACGACGGTGGCGACGCCGCTGAAATGACCCGGGCGAATTTCGCCTTCCAGGATGTGTTGGATGTCCGGTGGCTCGACGGTATAGGTTTGTGGTTCCGGGTAGAGGTCGGCCTCGGTCGGCGCGAACAGCAGCGCGACACCGGCTTCGCGTAACTGCGCACAGTCGGCCTCGAAGGTGCGCGGGTACTTCTCGAAATCCTCGTTCGGTCCGAACTGCAGGCGATTGACAAAGATACTCGCCACGACGATATCGGCATGTTCGCGGGCCTGCCGCATCAGGCTGATATGACCGGCGTGCAGGTTGCCCATGGTGGGCACGAATGCAATCGTTTGGCCGGCACGGCGGGCTGTATTCAGTGTCGCGCGCAGCGCATCGACAGAAGCGTGGATCTCCATAGCTTATTCCGGGTATTGCTGATCCGGACCAGGGAAGGTACCGGCCCGAACCTCATCCACATAGGCGTTAATAGCGGCTGCCACCGAATCGCGGCCGGTCATAAAGTTTTTGACGAAGCGCGGCTTCTTGCCCGGTGCAATGTCCAGCATATCGTGCAGTACCAATACCTGGCCCGAACAGTGCGCGCTGGCGCCGATGCCGATGGTGGGGATGTGCAGATGATCGGTAATGTAGTTGGCCACCTTGGCCGGCATGGCCTCAAGAACAATCAGACTGGCGCCGGCTTCTTCAAGCGCCAGGGCGTCGGTGAGCAGACGTTCACGGTCACCGTCGGCCCGCCCCTGAACGCGGTAACCGCCGAGCTGAAAGACCGATTGCGGTGTTAAGCCGATATGCCCGCAGACGGGGATACCGCGGCTGGTGAGAAATGCGGTGGTCGTGGCCATGTCGCGGCCGCCTTCGATTTTGACCATCTGGGCGCCGGCTGCCATCAATTGGGCCGCGTTGCGGAAAGCCAGCTCCGGGCTTTCCTGATAGGTACCAAAGGGCATATCGGCAATAACGAGCGGGCGCTCGCAGCCGCGCGCGACGCAGGCGACGTGATACACCATATCGGACTGCGATACGGGCAGCGTCGAATCGTGGCCCTGCAGTACCATACCCAGCGAATCACCGACCAGCAGCGCATCAACGCCGCTGGCTTCGGAAACCCGCGCAAACGTAGCGTCGTAGCAGGTGAGCATGACGATCTTTTCGCCGCGTTCGCGTTGGCGGGCGAGATCCAGAGGTGTCAGGCGGCGTTGGGTGGTTTGGGCGGACATGCGGTTTGTTGTTCAGAATTTAAGTCAGAAACTACCTAGGATACACAGCTATCGGTTCAGGGCAAACCCCGGCGACGGCAGCGGCAGATCAAGCGGGTAGGCGGTCGATTGCCTGGTCGGCAACTTTGGGTAGATAGCGGTCAAGGCGCCCCAGGCCGGGCAGCGTTATGTCGGGCAGCAGATCCAGTAGTGGATACAGCACAAAGGCGCGTTCGTGCAGGCGCGGATGCGGTAGCGTCAGCAGCGGCGTTTGCAGCGTCACATCGTCATAGATCAGCAGATCCAGATCCAGCGTGCGCGGTGCGTTGCGGGCGGCATCATGGCTGCGGTCACGACCAAAATGGCATTCGGTGTCGAGCAGCCACTGCATCATGGTTTCCGGCGGCAGATCGGTATGACAAACGGCCACCGCATTAACGTAGTCGGGTTGCGTTTCATCCGAGCCGATCGGCGCCGTCCGGTAGAAGGGCGAAACACGCCAGTCCGCAGTTTGCGGGTGGGCACGCAAGGTGGCAATCGCCTCACGCAAGGCCACGACCGGGTCGCCCAGGTTGGCGCCCAGCCCCAGTACCGCGAGATGTGCTCGTGTTGGTTGCGTCATTCGGCGCTGTGGTCGGCCGAGGCGGTTGAACGTTCGCCGCTCGCGCCGGAACGGCGGCGACGGGTGCCGCCACGGCGGCGTTTTTTGGCCGGGCTTGCCGCGTCGCGTGGCGCGCTGGCAATCAGGGTTTCCTGGTCGTTATGGTCGCCTTCGATGAACGCAGTCCACCAATCGGCCAGTTCGTTGTCGGTTTCGCCCGATTGGGCGCGCAGCAGCATGAAATCGTAACCGGCACGGAAACGGGGATGGCCAAGCAGCGCATACGGTCGCTTGCCGCTGCGCTGTTCAAAGCGCGGTTGCAAGGACCAGATTTCCTTGATGTCGCCGACCAGACGTTTGGTAATAGCCAGCTTTTCGGCCTGGCGATCCAGCACGTCCGACATGGCGGCAAACAGCGCCGGAATGTTGATTTCACCGCGGGCCTTGCGCTGGTTCCAGTTGGCCAATACTTCGTGCCAGAGCAAAGCGGCAAACAGGAAGCCCGGCGAAATGGATTTTCCGGCGCGAATACGCTGGTCCGTATTGGTCAGCGCCTGTTCGACGAAACGTTCGCCCAACGGCTGTTCCAGAATCACGTCCAGTAACGGCAGCACGCCATGGTGCAGGCCTTCGGCGCGCAGACGCTTCAAACAGGCCAGCGCATCGCCACAGGTCAGCAGCTTGAGCATCTCGTCGAACAGGCGGGCCGGTGGCACATTGTCGAGTAGCGGCGCCATACCGCGGATCGGCTTGCGCGTGGCGGCATCGATCTCCAGACCCAGCTTGGCGCCCAGACGCACAGCGCGCAGCATGCGAACGGGGTCTTCACGGTAGCGCACGTCGGGGTCGCCGATCATGCACAACTGGCCGGCCTTCAGGTCGGCATAGCCGTGGTGGTAATCGTGAATCGTTTCGTCATACGGGTCGTAGTAAAGCGCGTTGACGGTAAAGTCCCGACGCGCGGCGTCGTCAGACTGCGAACCGAACGTGTTGTCGCGCAGCACCCGCCCATGCGCGTCGGTGGCCGTGTCGTCGTCATGCAGCGCCCGGAAGGTGGTGACTTCGATGAGTTCCGGACCGACCATCACATGCACGATCTGGAATCGGCGTCCGATGATACGTGAACGACGGCACACGCGTTTGACCTGCTCCGGCGTGGCGTTTGTTGCGATGTCGAAATCCTTGGGGTCGCGCCCCAGCAGCAGATCGCGCACGGCGCCGCCAACCACGAAGGCCTGGTAGCCGGCACGTTCCAGATCCTCGCAGACCTTTTCGGCGCCACGGCTCAGCATATCGCGCGTGATACCGTGTTTCTTGACCGGAATGATTTCCGGTTCCGTGCGGTGCGTAGGCCGTCCCGGTTTGTGGAACAGTTTTTTAACGAAACGGCGAATCATCCGGTAAGCCCGATCTTCTGGAAAATGTTGTCAGGAGGCGTCTGGTCGCGCAGCGTAATCGTCGGCCAGCCAGCGGCGGCAGCCTTGGCGATCAGCGTCTCGTCGGCATCAACGGCGACAGGACGGGTAGACCATTCGAGTAGCGGCAGGTCGTTGTGCGAGTCACTATAAAACCAACGTTCAGAGAAACTGCCCTGCCACAGACCCAGCGATTCCAGCCAGGCTTCAACGCGTGCAATCTTGCCGCGCTGGAAGGCGGGCGTGCCCACCGGTTTGCCGCTGAACTGCCCGCTGTCGCTGACGGCGCAACCAGGGATCGTGGCAATCAGGTGCGGTATGTCGAATTCACGGCCGATGTCGCCGGTGACAAAGGCGTTGGTCGCCGTCACCACGGCGCACAAGTGGCCCAGCGAGCGATGGCGTTGCACCAGCGCACGGGCGTTAGCCAGCATGATCGGGCGGATATGGTCGGCCATGAACTCGCGGTGCCAGGCATCCAGTTGCGCACGCGGGTGTCGCCCCAGCGGCGCCAACTGAAAATCCAGAAAGGCATGGATGTCGAGCGTACCCGCCTTGTAGTCGGCGTAGAACCCGGCATTTTTGGCGGCCTGTAGTTCAGGATCGACCACGCCTTTTTTAATGAGAAACTGAGCCCATTCGAAATCGGAGTCGCCAGCAAGCAGCGTGTTGTCCAGGTCGAAAAGGGCAAGTTGTGGGAAAGTCGTCATGGTCATGCTCAGAATAAAGCCTCGGTTTCTGCCAGTGCCGTACGCAGCAAGGGCAGGGTGATGCGGCGCTTGTGCTCCAGCGACAGTTGATCCAGCCGTTCGATCAGACGCGTCAGGCTGCCCAGATCGCGCGGTGCCCGCTGGTACAGGGTATCGAGCACATCGTCGGTCAGATGCCAGCCACGTTGCTCGGCGCGTTGGGCGAGCAGGGCGCGTTGTCGGGTTTCGTCCAGCGGCGTCAGGCGGTAAATGTGGCCGGCGCCCAGACGTGTGCGGACATCCTCGCGCAGCGGCTGCATATCCGGCGGCATATCCAGCGTAATGAAGAGGCGTTCGTTCGTCTGCGCCAGGCGGATCAGGTGGCGGAACAGGTGCTGCTGCGCTTCGCGATCCAGGTGTTGGGCATCGTCAAGAAGCCAACCGGTTTTCACGGCCGGGAGCAACTGCTGAGCCAGCGGCAGCGGGCTGAAGCCCTGTTCGGCCAGACAGCGACAGAGAAAAGACTTGCCGACGCCACTCGGCCCCCAGACCACAAACAGGTTCCCCGGATAAGCCTGTGGCGCATCCAGCCATTGCTGCAGGGCTTTGAGCAACTCCGTATTCTCACCGGGCAGAAAATGGCGCAGTGACGGCGTTGGGTCCGGTAGAAGATTCAGCAGCAGTTGTCGCATGGGCGCCTGCTCTGAGGGCAGGAGGGGGCAAGAGAGGGTCTCATCGGGTACAATTTAAGCCTTACGGCCGCAAGCCGCCATTTTACACGGCATTGCGCACAACTTTGTTTGAGGAACGCTCATGTTTTGCCCGCTGATGCCCACCCGCCAACTCATTGGTCAACTCTGTGCTGCTCACGATGCCAAAGCCGGTGGTGGCGGGGCTGGCTTATCGTATCGCGATGCCGGTGTCGATATGGAAGCCGGTGATGAACTGGTCGAGCGCATCAAGCCGATGGCCAAGCGGACCATGCGCGAAGGCGTCATGGCCGGTATCGGCGGCTTCGGCGCCATGTTTGAAGTCTCGAAAAAATACAAAGAACCGGTGCTGGTCTCCGGTACCGACGGCGTTGGCACCAAGCTGCGCCTGGCCTTTGCCTGGAACCGCCACGACACCATCGGCCAGGATCTGGTCGCCATGAGCGTCAACGACATTCTGGTGCAAGGTGCCGAACCGTTGTTCTTCCTCGATTACTTCGCCTGCGGCAAGCTCGATGTGGATACCGCAGCCGCTGTGGTCGGGGGTATCGCCAAAGGCTGTGAGCTGGCTGGTGCCGCACTGATCGGCGGCGAGACGGCCGAAATGCCGGATATGTACCCGGCCGGTGAATACGACCTGGCCGGTTTTGCCGTTGGCGCCGTTGAAAAGTCGCAGATCATCGACGGCAAGAACATCAAAGCCGGTGACGTGGTACTGGGTCTGGCTTCCAGCGGTGCCCACTCGAACGGTTACTCGCTGATCCGCAAGATCATCGAGCGTAGCGGCGCCAAGCCCACCGATCTGCTGGATGACGTCACCCTGGGTGACCGGGTCATGGCACCCACCCGTATTTACGTGAAATCCGTACTGGCTGCTTTCCAGGCGGTGCCTGGTGCCCTGAAGGGCTTGGCGCACATTACCGGTGGCGGCATTACCGAAAACGTGCCGCGCATCCTGCAAGCTGGCCTGACTGCTGAAATTCAACGCAATAGCTGGGAGCGCCCGGCGCTGTTTAACTGGCTGCAGGAAGCCGGTGGCGTGGCCGACGACGAAATGCACCGCGTCTTCAACTGCGGTATCGGCATGGTCATCGTCGTCGCCCCGGAAAACGCCGATGCCGTAGCCAAGGTGCTGGCCGAACATGGCGAGCAGGTCAGCCGCATTGGCGTCATCCGCGCCAGCCAACCGGGCGAAGCACCCACTGTAGTAGTTTAAGCCTGTAGAAACTCAGCAACGCGCCGACCCACGAGGTCGGCGTGGTTGTTTTGGAGGTAGTCAAACTGTTCTCAAATGATTTAGTTGGTGAGCCAGGTGATCTGGCGCTTGGCCAGCTGGCGGGTGGCGTAGATGCCGCGCTCTTCCAGTTCTTTGGCGGGTAATGTGCCTTCCAGCATGTCCCATGCTTGGCGGTAACCCACACAGCGCATGGAGGGCAGATCTGCGTTCAGTTGGTATTTGGCGCGGAGGGCTTCCACTTCTTCAACAAAGCCTTGCTGCAACATCAGTTTGAAGCGTCGGGCGATACGGTCGTGCAGCCAGGCGCGGTCGCTCGGTAAGAGCGCCAGCGAGAGAAAGCGGTAGGGCGGTGCGGCCTGCTGCTGTTGCTCGGCATAGAGATTTGATGCCGGTTGGCCGCTGAGCAAACAGATTTCCAGCGCACGCTGGATGCGTTGGGCATCGTTGGGTGCCAGGCGTGCAGCGGTTGTTGGGTCGAGCTGCGCTAATT
>JBLIZO010000008.1:0-11710 GCA_048859965.1 Fluviibacter sp. | reverse complement strand
CAAACTGTGGGTCACGGTGTATCAGGAAGATGACGAAGCCTACGAGATCTGGTCGAAGGAAGTGGGTGTGCCTGCTGACCGCATCATCCGCATCGGCGACAACAAGGGTGCCCGCTACGCGTCGGATAATTTCTGGCAGATGGCCGATACCGGTCCGTGCGGTCCGTGTACCGAAATTTTCTACGACCACGGTCCGGACATCTGGGGTGGCCCACCGGGGTCGCCGGAAGAAGACGGTGACCGTTACATCGAGATCTGGAACCTCGTGTTCATGCAGTACAACCGCGATGAGAACGGCGTGCTGCATCCGCTGCCGCGCCCTTGCGTCGATACCGGTATGGGCCTGGAGCGCATCGCTGCTGTGCTTCAACATGTGCATAGCAACTACGAGATCGATCTTTTCCAGAATCTGATCGCGGCCGCTCAGAAAGCCGTGCATGTGGCAGGCGGTGAAGCAACCATCGATGCCGCCTCGCTCAAAGTGATTGCCGATCATATTCGTGCCTGCGCCTTCCTGATCGTGGATGGTGTCATTCCGGGCAATGAAGGCCGGGGTTATGTGTTGCGCCGTATCGTGCGTCGTGCCATCCGGCACGGTTACAAGCTCGGTGCCCGCACGCCATTTTTCAACACGTTGGTCGCTGCACTGGTCGGCGAAATGGGTGAAGCCTATCCGGAACTGGCCCGTGCCGAACAGCGTGTGACTGACATTTTGCGCCTGGAAGAAGAGCGTTTCTTCGAGACCATTGCGCACGGTATGGATATTCTGGATGGTGCGCTGACCAGTCTGCCGAAGGGTGGTGTTCTGGATGGCGAGACCGCGTTCAAACTGCATGACACCTATGGTTTCCCGCTGGATCTGACGGCGGATGTCTGTCGTGAACGTGACCTCAATGTTGATGAAGCGGGTTTTGATGCCGCCATGACGCGCCAGCGCGAGCAGGCGCGTGCCGCCGGTAAGTTCCAGATGACTGCCGCGTTGTCCTACGATGGCCCGGCCACCACGTTTGAAGGTTACGCGCTGTTGGCCACTGAATCGACCATCATTGCGCTCTATAAGGACGGTGCCGCTGTAAACAGCCTTGCCGCGGGCGAAACCGGTGTCGTTGTGCTCGACAAGACACCGTTCTATGCCGAATCCGGCGGTCAGGTGGGCGATAACGGGGTACTGACCTCGGTGCATGGCGAATTCCTCGTTGAGGATACGCAGAAGATCCAGGCACAGGTATTCGGTCATTACGGCACTTTGCGCCAGGGCTCGTTGAGCGTGGGCAACACCGTGGATGCGTGCGTCAACGTGCTTGACCGCGAGCGGATCGTGCGCAATCACTCGGCCACGCACTTGATGCACAAGGCGTTGCGTGAAGTGCTCGGCGACCATGTACAGCAGAAGGGGTCGCTGGTTGATCCGGAGAAAACGCGCTTTGACTTCGCGCACAATGCGCCGATGACGCTGGAGCAGATTTGCGCCGTCGAAGACATCGTCAACCGCGAAATCATGCGCAACCTGCCGACGGATGCCCGTGAGATGGCCATCGAAGATGCGCAGAAGTTAGGCGCCATGATGCTGTTCGGCGAGAAGTATGGCGACAAGGTCCGCGTGCTGGATATCGGCACCTCGCGTGAGCTGTGCGGTGGCACCCACGTGTCGCGTACCGGCGACATCGGGCTGTTTACGATTCTGTCCGAATCGGGCGTTGCGGCCGGTGTTCGCCGGGTCGAAGCGCTGACCGGTGATTACGCACTGGCAGCCGTCCAGTTCCGTCGTCAGGCGCTCAATGAGGTGGCGGGTCTGGTGAAGTGCAAGCCGGCCGAACTGCCGACGCGTGTGAATGCCCTCATCGAAGGTCAAAAGGCGCAAGAGAAAGAAATCAACCGCCTGCAATCCAAACTGGCTGCTGCGCAAGGCGGTGATCTGGTCAGCAAGGCCGAACAGGTCAACGGCGTCGCCGTGCTGGCAGTAAAACTCGAGGGCGTCAGTGGTGCCGGGTTGCGCGAGACGCTGGACCAGTTAAAGACGCAATTGAAGTCGGGCGTCATCGTGCTTGGCGTTGCCGAGGGCGATAAGGTATCGCTGATCGCCGGTGTCACGCCGGATCTGGTCGGCCGATTCAAGGCCGGCGAGCTGGTCAACCATGTCGCTTCGCAAGTCGGCGGCAAGGGCGGTGGCCGTCCGGATATGGCGCAGGCGGGCGGTACGCAACCGGCCAATCTTGCCAATGCGCTGGCCTCGGTTAGTGCCTGGGTGGCTGGCCGCTGAGTGAGCAGCCATGGCTGAGCGCGTGCGGAGCTTTGCCCCGGTCGCGTCAGCCGATGCGCGTGTGCTGATTCTGGGGAGCATGCCTGGCGTTGCATCGCTTAACGCGGGCCAGTATTACGCGCATCCGCAAAACCGCTTCTGGCCGATCATGGGACGGCTGCTGGGCTTTGATCCGGCAAATACATCCTATGCCCAGCGCACGGCCTATCTTACGGCGGCCGGTGTCGCGCTGTGGGATGTCTTGCAGTCCTGTGAGCGTTCCGGCAGTTTGGACTCAGCGATTCGCCGTGAAACGCAGCGCGTGAATGATTTTTCGGCATTCTTTGCGGCGCATCCGAAGATGCGTGCCGTTTACTTTAACGGGGCGCACGCGGCACAGGTGTTTGCACGCGTTGTTCTGCCGACGCTGGCTGACCGCCCTGATTTACAGTTTGTGCGTCTGCCTTCCACGAGCCCGGCGCATGCCAGCCGCTCCTTTGAAGACAAGCTGGCTGAATGGCGGCAAATTCTGGCGACCGATCGTCGCCCTATGTTGAGCGATTAGAACGGCAGCGCCAGATCCGGCCGGGCCTGGGTCAGTACGCGGCGGAACTCGCCCTGAATACGCGTCAGCGCCTCGGGGGTGTCGGCCTCAAAACGCAGCACCACCACCGGCGTGGTGTTCGACGGGCGGGCCAGGCCAAAACCGTCGGCGTATTCCACGCGCAGTCCGTCAATCGTGATGACATCGCGCGCACCGGGGAAATCCGGTGCAATCGCCAATTCGGCCATCAATGCGTGCGGTTCGCCTTCGTTCATGCTGATGTTAAGTTCCGGCGTGCTCTGGCTGTTGGGCAGGTTTTTCAATACCGGGTTGGCATCCGGTGCGCGCGACAGGATCTCCAGCAGACGGGCGCCGGTGTAGAGGCCATCATCAAAACCGAACCAGCGCTCCTTGAAGAAGACATGGCCGCTCATTTCGCCGGCCAGCGGGGCGCCGGTTTCCTTGAGCTTGGCTTTGATCAGGGCGTGGCCTGTTTTCCACATCAGCGGCTGACCACCGGCGGCACGAATGGCATCGCCCAGCAGGCGTGAACACTTCACATCGAAAATAATCGGCGCGCCCGGGCAACGCGAGAGCACGTCCTGTGCAAACAGCATCATCTGGCGATCCGGGAAAATGACTTCGCCGTCTTTGGTCACGACGCCAAGACGATCACCATCGCCATCGAAGGCCAGGCCGATTTCAGCTTCGGTCTTGTTGAGTTCGGCGACCAGATCCTTGAGGTTCTCCGGTTTGGAGGGGTCTGGATGGTGGTTCGGGAAAGTACCGTCGATCTCGCAGTACATGGGGATCACCTTGCAGCCCATGCGGCGGAACAGTTCGGGCGCCAGTTCACCAGCGACGCCGTTGCCGCAATCCACGGCAATCGTCATCGGTCGGGCGAGCTTGACGTCACCGACGATGCGGTCCAGATAGTCGGCCTTCACGTCGGCCGTGCGCATCTGGCCTGGTTGCATCGCCCAGTGCAGATCACCGGCTTCGATGCGTTGCTTGAGCGCCTGAATGGCGTCACCCGACAGGGTGTCACCGGCGATCACCATTTTGAGACCGTTGTAGTCCGGCGGGTTATGGCTACCCGTGACGGAGACGCAGGAGTAGGTTTCGAGCTGGAAGCCGGCAAAATAGGTGACGGGTGTCGGCACACAGCCGACATCAATGGCGTCCACACCGGCGGCGATAATGCCCTCCTGCAGCGCGAGGGAGAGGCTGGGGCCGGAGAGGCGACCATCACGACCGACGGCAATCGCCTTGACGCCTTTCTCATGGGCCAGGGTGCCGAGGCCCACACCAACGGCACGCACCACGTCCGGGGTGAGCGTGTCATCGACGATACCGCGAATGTCATAGGCTTTGAAAATCGACGCGGGCAGGGCAGGGATCGTGAATTTGGCGACAGAGGACATGGAGAGGTTCGTCGGTAAAAGTCAGCAGGATTCGGGTGCCGATAGCGGCAACTCGAGCGATTGTGCAAAAAAACGAATTATACGGGTCGGCAACCAGCCATCACCTTGGCCGCCACGATCGGCGCTGAAACCCACGTGGCCCCCAGCGGCGGGCGTTTCCAGGGTGAGACGGGTCGGGCACTGCTGTGGATCCGGGTAACAGGCATCGACCAGAAACGGGTCGTTGCGCGGCATCAGGAGCAGGGTCGGCAGCTCAACGCCGCCAAGCAGTGGTAATGCTGAAGCGCGTCGCCAGTAATCATCGACCCCCGCAAAGCCGTGCAGCGGTGCGGTCACGGTATCGTCGAATTCACGCAGGGTGGTCGCGGCACGCATGCGCGCGGCATCGAACAAATCGGGAAAACGGGCAAGGCGTGCTTCGCTCTGCGCCTTCATCGTGCGCAGAAAGTGCTGCGTATAGACCTTTCGATTGGTGCCCTGGTCGAGCCAGGCGCCACAGGCCCCCACATCCATCGGCGGTGAGACAGCCGCTGCCGCGTCAATCACCGTGCTAGCGGCGCTGCCTTGTTCACCGAGCCATTTCATCAACGCGTTGCCGCCCAGTGAGACACCGGCTGCGCAGATTAACTGGCCGGGGTGCTGGGTGTGGAAACGGCGCAGGATCCAGTCGATTTCCGCCGAATCACCGGAGTGGTAGGCGCGAGGCAACTGATTCAGTTCGCCGCTGCAACCGCGGAAGTGCGGCACATAGCCTGTCCAGCCCACCACGGCCAGTGCGTGCGCCATGGTACGCGCGTAGTGCGATTGCGAATTGCCTTCCAGCCCGTGAAACAGAATCACCACCGGTGCATCGCTGGCCCCCTGGTGAATACAGTCCACATCGATGAAGTCGCCGTCGGGCGTGTTCCAGCGTTGACGTGGCCACGCAACCGGCGGCAAACGCAGTGTTTTCCAGACCGGCCACAGCGTTTGCAGATGGCCGTTGAACTGCCAGAAGGGCGGTCGATAGGGGGTTGGTGACACTGCCATGGTTTAGTGCAGCGTATGAGCGGTCGCTGCTGCGATTTGCGTTTGAATCGAGGCCAGTTGCGCGGTGGCCTGATGACAGACCAGTCGCCAGCCATTGGCACCGCGTACATAGACATTCATGGCGGTTGCCGTGCCATTACGTTTGGCCAGCGCATTCGGGTGTTCGGTATCGGTCAATGCCGCCGGCACGCTGAAAACGGTGACGTTTTCCTGCACCAGATGAACGGCGAGCAGACCGCTTTGCCAGCGGATGATATTGGTGACTTCAATTTCCAGATGGTGGCAGCCCGCGAAGATCCCTTGCCAGCCCTGGCGGATGGCCGCATGGCCCACGGCCCGTCGCCCATCCGGATCAATGCAGACGATCTCGTCTTCGTCGGCCCAGATCGCCATCACAGCATCAAGGTTGGCCTGAGCGACACTCTGATAAAACGCCTGTTCGGCCTCATCGGGCGTCGAGCAATTCGGAACCGGCGCGGTGGGCGGAGGCAGACTCATCGTGGGTGTCCTGAGCGTGGGTACATCAGTGGTCGGAAGGTGTGCACGCCGTCACGGCGTCAATAACCCGTTGCGGCTCGAGTTGCGTGAGGCAATCCATGTGGCCGTAACGACAGGTGCGCGCAAAGCACGGACTACAGGCTACCGGGTGCTGCAGAATCGTGACCTGCGTCGCCAGCGGTGGTGTGAATTCGGGTGACGAGGAACCGTACAGCGCGACCAGCGGCCGGTTCAGCGCGGCGGCCACATGCATGAGACCGGAGTCGTTGGTGACTACCACATCGGCACCGCTGAGCAGATCAATCGCATCGGCCAGTTGCGTGTGGCCGCAGAGGTTGAGTGCGGCGTTGTCGCTGCGTCGCGCGATCTCGGCGCCGATGGCGCCATCTTTGGCCGAGCCGATCACCCAGACTGTCCAGCCCTGTTCGGCAAGCATCCGTGCCAGCGTGGCGAAATGCACGGCCGGCCATCGCTTGGCCGGGCCGTATTCTGCGCCCGGACAGAGCACGGCCAGTCGAGCGCCACGGGTCAGGTCGAGCCGGTGGCAGAGTGCGGCAAAGGCATTCGGCGCCACACGCAGCACCGGCATGGTGTCGGCGGCGTGGGTTGGCACTTCTGTGCCGGGCGCCAGCGCCAGAAATCGATCGACCATGCGCGGCAATGCCTGTTTGTCGAGCCTATGGCGTTGGTTCAATAAACCATAGCGGCATTCGCCGGTGAAACCGATGCGGTTCGGGATACCTGCGAATGCGACGGGGAGCACCGACTTCAGAGAGTTCGGCAGCACATAGGCATTGCGGTAGCCGTGCGCCTTCAGGAGACGACCAATCTGCCAGCGTGCACCCAGATCCAGTTTGCCGTGGGCAAAAGGGGCTGGAATAACGGTCCCGACGCCGGGCATTCGTTCAAATACCGGGGCAACCCAGGGCGGAGCGAGCACATCAACGGCGCGTTGATCCTGTGCGGCGATGCGCCGCACCAGTGGCTCGCTCATGACAGCATCGCCGACCCAGGCAGGCGCGACCAGCAGGGAGACTGCATTCATCGGTGCGGCAGCCAACCTGCGGTAGTCCTCAGTCAATGTGCGTGCGGTTTTTCGCCGGAGAAGGTGTACTGCGTCCCACAGTACGGGCATTTCACTTCGCCGGTTTTCAGGACATCCAGAAAGACACGCGGGTGGCCTGACCACAGTTGCACGCCTTGCGGCGGGCAGTGCAGCGGTAGATCAGCCGCCGTGACAGTCAGCGCGGTTTCCGACAGGGTTTTTTCGAGCGGTGCGTTCATGGTGCGGTCCTCGGAAAGTAAATGGTCAGCGGCCAATCCGTCAGGGATCAGATAAAGCTCAGCCAATCTTCGTGCTTGGGGTCCCGGCCATTCACTGCATCGAAGTAGGCCGACTGAATACGCTCGGTCACCGGGCCGCGGCTGCCGATACCGATCTTGCGATTGTCGAGCTCGCGGATCGGCGTGACTTCAGCGGCTGTGCCGGTGAAGAAGGCTTCGTCGGCGCAATAGACTTCATCGCGGGTGATGCGTTTTTCTTCAACCGAAATGCCCAGCCCACGGGCCAGCGTGACCACGCTGTCACGGGTAATGCCTTCCAGGCATGACGAGAGTTCCGGCGTATACACTTTACTGTTCTTGACGATGAACAGGTTTTCGCCGGCGCCTTCCGAGACATAGCCTTCGGTATCGAGCAGCAGCGCTTCGTCGTAACCGTCGGCGGTGGCTTCGTTGTTGGCCAGAATTGAGTTGACGTAGTGACCGCTCGCCTTGGCGCGCACCATCGACACGTTGACATGATGGCGGGTGTACGACGACGTTTTGACGCGGATGCCCTTCTTCAGGCCGTCTTCGCCCAGATAGGCACCCCAGGCCCAGGCACCGATGGCGACATGAACCTTGGCGCCTTTCGGCGACACGCCCATTTTTTCCGACCCGTAATACACCAGCGGACGGATGTAAGCGCTGTCCAGTTTGTTGGCGCGCACGACTTCCTTGTGTGCTTCGTTGATCGTCTCTTCGTCGTAAGGTACGTCCATCTGGAAGATATGCGCCGAATTGAACAGGCGACTGGTGTGGTCCTGCAGCCGGAAGATCGCCGTGCCGCGGCCGGTGTCATAAGCGCGAACGCCCTCGAACACACTCATACCGTAGTGCAAAGAGTGGGTCAGAATATGGGTGTTGGCATCGCGCCAGGGGATGAGCTTGCCATCCATCCAGATAAAACCGTCGCGGTCAGACATCGACATGATGTAAATCCTTTGGTGAAACGTCGCGGTGGGTCGGCGTCAACGCAGGCGGGTAAAACCCGGCTGTTTGCGCCGTGCGTAGTCCATGATTCTAGCTGATTTCCGCGCAAAAATCAGGCGGGAACCGGCGCTGCAGTGCGGTAAAATGCGTGCCATGAATCGCCAAAAACACCGCTGGAAACCCAGTGCCACCGTTGCCGCGCTGGTCGAACGGGATGGCCGTTTTCTGGTCGTCGAGGAAGAGACTGCCGGCGGCTTACGCTTGAACCAACCAGCCGGGCATCTGGACGAGGGTGAGTCGCTCATCGCCGCCTGTGCGCGTGAAGCGCTGGAAGAAACCGCATGTCATGTCACAC
The DNA here is from genome assembly GCA_048859965.1 of Fluviibacter sp. GTDB lineage: Bacteria > Pseudomonadota > Gammaproteobacteria > Burkholderiales > Rhodocyclaceae > Fluviibacter. Next base: position 3,368 of record JBLIZO010000008.1, on the reverse strand, counting down.
CGCAGGCATTGGTAGGTGTCTACCAGTGGCCGGTACCGGCAGGTGACATCACTTATCTGCGTTTTGCCTTCGATTGCCGCCTCGACCAGATTGAAAGCGGGCGACCGCTGGATGAGGGCATTGTCGCTGCTCACTGGATGACGCTGGAAGAATTGCGCGCTACGCGTGACCGGCATCGCAGCCCGCTGGTGCTGCAATGTGTGGAAGACTGGTTGGCAGGGCGTCGTTTTCCGCTCGACGTTATCCGTCACTACGACTGATGCGCACATCGGCACGCCGGTTTCGACAGGGCCTGGTGGCTGTAATGTTGAGCCTGATGGCCGCTGTTGTCAGCGCCGATGCCCTGATCGTCGTTTGCTACAACTGGGGCTGCCTGGCGCAACAGCCGGTCAGTTTTTCGGAGCCCTGGCTGCGCAAGGCACTTCAGCCCCTGCGCCAGGCCAAAACTCCTGAAGCCGAGCGGGCTGCCGTGGCCGAGGTCGTGCACCGGTTTTATCTGAAAGCGGCGGAGCAGACGCCGATTGCGGCCGACGAACCGGGGAACGACGAGGACATCACGGTCAATGGCCGGATGGACTGCATCGATCACTCGACCACCACGAAAAATATTCTGTCGTATCTGCAACACCGGAAGCTGTTGCGCTGGCATGTCGTGGGCCCCTATGCCCACCGGACGCTGATTCTGGGATCTCACTACAGTGCCACATTGGTTGAGACCGATGTGGATGCCGATGATGACCGGCAGATTTATACGGTGGACCCGTGGGACGTTGAACCCGTGCAGGTGCCGCCGGTCTCGCCCGTGAGAGAATGGGCGTCGTATCGTTTTTATAGTCTGGAAACGCAGCACCATATAACGGCCAATACGGCCGTGGCGCGCCCCTGAGGAATGCTCTGATGTCGTCTTCACCTGTTAAAACCGTCGTCGTTGGCCTCTCCGGCGGCGTCGATTCGTCGGTCGCTGCACTGCTGCTTAAAGAGCAGGGCTATCGCGTCATTGGCCTGTTCATGAAGAACTGGGAAGACGACGACACCGACGAGTACTGCAGCACGCGCCAGGATCTCATTGACGTCATGAGCGTGACAGACATACTCGGCATTGACGTCGAAGTCGTGAACTTCGCCAAGGAATACCGGGACCGCGTGTTTTCAACCTTTCTGCATGAATACAACGCCGGTCGTACGCCCAACCCGGATGTGCTGTGCAATTCGGAAATCAAATTTGCCGCATTTCTCGACCACGCCGTCAGCCTGGGGGCGGACTACATTGCCACTGGCCACTACGCCGGCGTGCAGGATTTCGACGGCAAGCGCCAGCTACTCAAGGCCGAGGATGGCAACAAGGATCAGAGTTACTTTCTGTATCGCTTGAATCAGTCGCAACTCAAACCGGCGCTGTTTCCGTTGGCCAACTGGCTCAAACCTGAAGTGCGCGCCAAGGCCGAAGCCGCCGGGCTGCCGGTGGCCGGCAAAAAAGACTCGACCGGTATCTGCTTTATCGGCGAGCGCCCGTTCAATGACTTTCTGCAGCGCTACGTGCCGCAAAACCCGGGCGAGATTCGCGACCTGGATTCCGGCAAATTACTGGGGTCACATCAAGGTCTCGCTTTTCACACGCTCGGCCAGCGCAAGGGGCTACATATCGGTGGCGTTAAAGGTAACGACAAGCACGTCGGTGAGCACGACGCCTGGTACGTGGCGCGTAAAGACATGGCCGCCAATGTGCTCTATGTGGTGTCCGGCCACGACCATCCGGCGTTGTATGTGAATGAAGTCACCATCACCGACATGAACTGGATCAGCGGCGAGTTGCCGCATACGCATTGGGTCTATACCGCCAAAACGCGGTACCGCATGCCGGACGCCGCCTGCGAAATCGAGCAAATCGATACTGACCGCGCGGTCATTCGCTTTGCCGCCCCGCAGTGGGCGGTTACGCCCGGCCAGTCGCTGGTGCTGTACGAAAGCCGCGTCTGTCTGGGCGGCGGTATCATCGAATCGGCCCGTATGGCGGGCCGACCTGATGCGGCTGGGTTGGATCTGCAGTCGCTGGCCGACTGATTACTGTTCTGCTAACGAAATTTTTGCGCTGGGCCGTTCAGCCAGGCGGCCGAACCAGGCGGCGAGCGTAGCGTGCGCCGAACGCCAGTCGCGCTCCGGCTGGCGCAGATCCAGATACACCAGCGTGCTGAACAGGGCGAGATCACCCAGCGATAGTTGCTCGCCGTTGACCCAGGCCTGAGCCCCCAGTGTGCTTTCGGCAAAGCCCAAGGCGCGGCTGATCGCGGCGTTGTGCAGCGTGATATTGCCCGGCTCCTGCTTGTTTTCCGGCCGGATGCACTCGTTGCGCACGGCAATGGCCGAATCCATGATGCCGTCGGCCAGGGCCTCCCAGCGTTTCACGCGCATCCGGGCCAGCGCGCTGTCGCGCGGAATCAGGATCGGGTCATCGTTGAGCGTATCCACGTATTCGGCGATCACCGGTGAATCGAACACGCAGGTCTCGTCGTCCAGAATCAGGGCCGGGATACGGCCCAGCGGGTTGACCCGTACCACCAGGCTGCCGGGTTCGCGCGGCGGGTCGATCAGGTATTCATGCGGAATGTTCTTTTCCAGCAGCATCAGGCGCACTTTGCGCACATACGGGCTGGTTGGCGTACCGAGCAGTTTCATGGGGTTCTCCGGAGGCTTGAGGCAATAAAACCAAACCCTACACGGAATGGGCAGCCTTTCCCAGATATGCCTGCGCCGGATGGTAAAATTACGATTTCGATTTTTCCGTATTCAGGAGTTACAGATGTCCAATGGTCTCGGTGCTTTGACCGCTCTTTCGCCGCTTGATGGTCGTTATGCCGCCAAAGTTGACCCGCTGCGTCCGCATTTCTCTGAATACGGCCTGATCCGAGCCCGTCTGCGCGTCGAGATCGAGTGGCTCAAGGCGCTGGCCGCCGAGCCGCACTTCGCCGAAATCCCGGCCTTCTCGCCGGCGACGATCGCCGAGCTGGACGCGCTGGTCAACAACTTCACCGAGAGCGATGCCGCCGAAGTGAAGGGTATTGAAGCCACCACCAACCACGACGTTAAGGCGCTGGAATACTGGATCAAGGACAAGACCAAAGGCAATGCCGAAGTCACCAAGGTCAGTGAGTTCATTCACTTTGCCTGCACCTCCGAAGACATCAACAACCTGTCGCACGCGCTGATGTGTCAGGGCGCGCGTGAGCAGGTCATGCTGCCGGTGCTGGATAAAGTCATCGCCAAACTCACTGAGATGGCGCATGCGCATGCAGAAGTCCCGATGATGTGCCGCACACACGGCCAGCCGGCGACCCCATCGACCATGGGCAAGGAAGTGGCCAACGTCGCCT
>JBLIZO010000007.1:0-5455 GCA_048859965.1 Fluviibacter sp. | reverse complement strand
GAGGACAGTCTCGTAAAACTCTTTAGCAAACTTGATCGCTTCCTGCCTAATCTCAGTCTTTGTGCTGCGCTTGATCGGCTTCCCGTCGTAATAGCGCACCCACCAAAATTTGGAAGCTGGCACTTTGAAGATGACGAGCTTATCCGGATAGCCTTTAATGTGCTCCATCGTGCTGGCAATGGGCACAACGCTGCGGCTTTTAATATGGGTAGTCGTTTTAGGCTTTCGCATCAAGCAAAAGTTTACGCTCAAAACCTAAAATTTGTAGCATAGTTTTTGGCATGCTACATAAATTGATTTAACGCATTGTTTTTATTGCTTAAAGCTTGATTGGTGTAGGCAGAAAATTTTATTACGAATGCGCTGCTCTACCAACTGAGCTACATCGGCTCCAAGCGTAGGATTATAACAAAAATCAGGGCAAAATTTCACGTCCGGGTGGGCCGGATTGCACCAGCCAGCCTTGCGCGGCACCTGAAGGCAGTGCGATGTACGCATTAAGGCTGATTTCCTGTGTATCCGCACCGGCGATGGCCCGTGGTTCACGCCAGCGCACCTGCGCAGCGATCTGGCACAAGTCGCCGGAGGTACAGTTGACTGTCCAGCGCCGGCTGAATACGAGCCCCTGGACCGACTGTTCATCCGCACCCGATACCGGCACGCCACCCGTCAACCGGGTAAAACGCAACGACTCGAGTTGCGCATTGGCCAGCCGCACGGCGTGATCATAGGCAGCGCTATCCGCCGTGCTGGCCAACAGATGCAGTTGCAGGCGCGCCAGACCCATCAGCCCGACGCCCAATACGACCAGGGCAATCAGCACTTCAATGAGGCTGAAGCCGGCGGATCGTTGATCAGTGCACTTCATTCGCCATCGCTCCAGCTGCCGGGTACCGGCACGAAGCGCCCCAGCATGCTCTGCGCCCGCTGCAGCACCAAGGGGTTGTAGTTGAGTTGCCCGCCCTGACTGACTTGCAGACGCTGCTCGGCAATCAGCGCGCCATCGAGCGCACCCATGCCCAACTGCACCTGGGTGGCGGGCGCCATGCTATAAACGATGCCGGTGATGCGTACCGAGCCGGCAATCTGCACAGCGCCAGATGCGATGATAATGACTGGTGCCGCAGCGCTGCCGAGATTACCGCTACTCAACCGCGCATCGCCGTCTAACCAGAAAACACGGCTGCCCGCCGACGCAATACTGCCTGAACACTCACCCTGACAACGGATCTGCACGGCCTGTTGCCGGACAAATGTTTTATCCGCACCAAACCACTGCCTGAAAAAAGCATCTGTCGATGCGGCAGCATACGTTTTATCGCCCGCCTGCTCGGCCAGATCCGGGTTGCGGCCGGGCAGACTGATCCGTTGCACAGCGGCATCATGGCTAACCGTACCGCCGGCATGCAGGAGCATGCCGCGCACGGCGGCGGTTTGATTACTGAGGGTGACCGGGCCGGCCACATCAATGTTGCCCCGCGCACTGAGCAAGGCATAGGGAATCCGGTGGATACCACCACGCATCGCTACGGTTTGCGATACGGTTGCCCGCCCCTTGTTGCAGTCGCTGACGCAGCCGGTGCTTTGCAGGTGCAGCCGGATATCCGGGCTGCCCAAGCCGCTGGCCTTGAGCTTGATCCGCGCATCGACACCCTCGCCAAGCGTCTGCGTGATGACCTGTTGAACCAGTGCATCATAGGCACCAGTCCCTTTGGTTTCTGCCAGGACGGTTTTGCGTTGCTCGGGATCATTGAGCTTTGCCAACACCACGGCCAAGCCGGAATCGGCCGCCGCATAGGCGACTCGGCTGGCGTAGCCATTCTGTGTGATACGTAAATCCACGAGCAGATTCTTCTGCGAAAACAGCAACACCAACGAGGCGCCTGCCAACAGGATCAATGCGACGGGCAGTACACCCATGCCACGTTCGCTGCCTGTCGAATGCCGATGCATCATGGTTGTGCCGAATTGCGCAGCAGCGGATTACGCAAGACGACCTGATCGACCAATTGACGCTCGACGGTGGGGTCGGACTTCAGTCGGGTGACGATGCGAACCTCGACGGTGGTCTGTTCAACGCTCATGCTTCCGGCATTTGCGACAGCAAGGGTAGGCTGAAAGGATAATGCGGCCACCACCATGAATGCTGGATCGGTAATGGTTTCCGGCGCTGACGCCGAACCCGTATGCATTTGCACGGTGCCCGCTTTGGCATCATGCGCAAAGCGGGCCTGAATCAATTTGCCATCAGTCTCCCGGTAAGCGTAGGCAATCGACGCCCCCGCCTTACCGGTTCGCATCGCTTCACCGTCAATCAATGGCGCCGTTGGTTGGTTCTGGAGAAAGCGGTGCATATCGCCCAGCTCACTACCCGCCTCTGGAAAATGCCCCGCACGGCGTAAATCCTGGACGATGATGTCTATGACGGTACGCGTATCCTGTTCGAGACGCGTCACCTGGATCATGGCCGTATTACCTGCCACCAGTTGATTGGTCAGTTGCAAGACCCCCGCCAGTACCAGCAGCCCCAGCGCCATGGCGATCAACGTTTCGAGCAGGGAAATACCTGCTTCGTTACGATGTGGCCTTAACCGCTTACTGCCAGCAAGCCGCTGGCTCATGCTGCGCTTCCAGTCCCTGTACACGCACGCTCAGCGTCGCGCAAGACACATCGCCCTGCCGGTCATCGCTCTGACCACCTTCAGGCAAAGCACGCGCTGTCAGGGTGTAACTCTGATCGCTCCCCGGTTGCAGACTGAGCTGATAATACGTCCCTACCGGCGGCGCACTCGCCCAGTTGGCCGGCAAAGCCGGCTTGGCGCCAAGCGTGGTGAGCCGTTGCTTTTCGACAGCCATCTGCATCCGGAGTAATTCGGCACGGGCATCGGCCCGATGGCTGCGTGTTATATGTCTGGTATAAGCCGGATACGCAACCGCAGCCAGCACCGCCACAATGACCATGACGATCAATAACTCAATCAGGGTAAAACCCGCCTCCCGGAATGAAGGCGCCCGCATCGTTTATTGTTCCGGCGGCGTTTGCAGGCGTTGTACCCGCAACGGTTTACCCGGTTTGCGCTTCGGCAAGACGGCCATCACATAACCCGACAGCGCATACACCAGGAAGAAGCCGAACAACCAACCAGGCGGATAACTGGAAATCAACGCCAGCGCCAGGGCAAAGGCCGCCACCACGACGAACGGCACACTCCGGCGCAGGTTGATGTCTTTGAATGAATAGAACTTAACGCTGGTCACCATGGTGACCCCTGCAAAGATGGTCAGCGGCGCGGCCAGCCAGGCAACATCCGGCCCGGCAATACCGAGGTCGCCCATAACCCAGATGAAACCAGCAACCAAAGCCGCCGCTGCCGGGCTGGGCAAACCCTGAAAATAACGCTTATCGACGACTTCAAGCGTGGTGTTGAAACGCGCCAGACGCAACGCCGCGCCGGCACAGTAGAGGAAAGCGGCCATCCAGCCAAATTTGCCCATGCCGCGCAGCGCCCATTCGTAAACGATCAGTGCCGGCGCGGCACCAAACGACACCATGTCGGACAACGAATCATATTCAGCGCCGAAGGCGCTCTGGGTTTTTGTCATGCGGGCGACGCGGCCATCCAAACCATCAAGCACCATGGCCACAAAGACCGCAACAGCTGCCTGTTCGAAAGCGCCATTCATGGCCTGCACAATCGCATAGAAACCGGCGAACAACGCGCCCGTCGTAAACAGATTGGGCAATATGTAGATCCCCCGACGTTTGACGTCCGGGTTGAAGAGGGATTTACGCGGTTTCTTTTCGTTCAGCATCAGGCGGCTTGATCCAGTTCGGCAATGACCGTGGATGAAGCATACACCTTATCGCCGATGCTGACTTTGACCTTGGCATTCAGCGGCAAGTAGAAATCGACGCGCGAGCCAAAGCGGATGAAGCCGTAACGCTCGCCAGCGTTGTAACGATTACCGATGTCGGCGTAATTGAGGATACGGCGCGCCACCAGGCCGGCGATCTGCACGCAGGTGATGTCCTGCCCTCCCGCTGTACGCAGATGCAGGGCACAGCGCTCGTTATGTTCGGAGGCTTTATCCAGCGCAGCATTCAGGAAACTGCCGGCCACATACCACTTGCCGACGACTTCGCTGGCGATGGGAATACGGTTGGAGTGGACGTTGAACACGTTCATGAACACGCTGACTTTGAGTGCACGACGATTGAGCCAGGGATCATCAGTTTCAGCAACGACGATCACGCGACCGTCGGCTGAAGACACGACACTGCTGGGGCCACCGGCAACAACGCGCGGCGGATCCCGGAAAAACTGAACAACGAAAAGTGCGATTGGCCAGAGCAGCCAGGCCAATGCACTATCCAGGACAGAGGCCAGAACAGCCGCACCCACGGCCAGACCAATAAAGGGCCAGCCTTCTTTAGCCAGAATAGGATGCGGATAGTTCATGAGTACTCCATTGAAACCTGCTGCACCAACGCATAGCGTTGTTGTGCGGTGCTCGCTCCCTCGCCTATCAGTTCGATATGTCTTCGGTCGCTGCGCGCCGCACGCCTCGCTCTACGCTGGCTCACGACGGTTTCTTACGTTAGTGGTTAATTAATTTTTGCTTTGGTCGACGAGTTTGTTCTTCGCGATCCACGGCATCATGGCGCGCAGTTGCGTACCGACCACTTCGATCGGGTGTGCGGCGTTCAGACGACGACGGGCGGTCATTTCCGGATAGTTGGTGCGGCCTTCCAGGATGAAACGCTTGGCGTACTCACCGTTCTGGATATTGCGCAGGCACTCGCGCATGCCTTCACGCGCCTGCTCGGCGATCACACGCTGACCGGTCACATACTCACCGTACTCGGCGTTGTTCGAGATCGAGTAGTTCATGTTGGCGATGCCGCCTTCGTACATCAGGTCAACGATCAGCTTCAGTTCATGCAGACACTCGAAGTAAGCCATTTCCGGTGCATAGCCAGCTTCGGTCAGGGTTTCGAAGCCCATCTTGACCAGCTCGACAGCACCGCCACACAGCACAGCCTGCTCGCCGAACAGATCGGTTTCGGTTTCTTCACGGAACGAGGTTTCGATCACGCCACCCTTGGTACCGCCGTTGGCAGCCGCATACGACAGGGCGACGTCGCGCGCCTTACCGGTTGTGTCCTGGTAAATGGCGATCAGCGACGGCACACCGCCACCCTTGAGGTATTCCGAACGTACGGTGTGACCCGGGCCTTTCGGGGCGACCATGATCACGTCCACATCGGTGCGTGGCACGACCTGGTTGTAATGCACGTTAAAGCCGTGGGCGAAGGCCAGCGAAGCGCCTTGCTTGATGTTGGGCTCGACGTTGTTCTTATAGACCTCGGCGATCTGCTCGTCGGGCAACAGGATCATGACCACGTCAGCGGCCTTCACGGCGTCGTTGACTTCCATCACGGTCAGGCCGGCCT
>JBLIZO010000006.1:0-8959 GCA_048859965.1 Fluviibacter sp. | reverse complement strand
ATCCATGCAAAGAACCATGCTCAAGTCGAAGCTGCACCGCGTGACCACCACGCATGCGGAATTGCACTATGAGGGCTCTTGTGCCATCGATGAAGATCTCCTCGATGCCGCGAACATTCGCGAGTACGAGCAGATCGATATCTGGAATATCAACAATGGCGAGCGCTTTACGACCTATGCGATTCGTGGTGCACGCGGATCGGGCATTATCTCGGTCAATGGCTCCGCTGCGCGCCGTGCCGCGCCCGGCGATCTGCTCATCATCGCCACCTTTGCCGTCTACAATGAAGTGGAGCTTGCCAGCTACGCCCCGCAGCTCGTATATGCCGATGCAGACAACCGTATTGCCCGCATCGGTAATGGCATTCCGGCTCAGGCTGCCTGAAACCCGTTCCGCAGATCAGGTCGGCCCGCAATCGGCTCGATAGAGCCGGACGACCTCACCCACAATCAATAACGCCGGAGGCTTCAACCCTTCGGCGTTCATCTTTTGCAGCAGCGTTTCCAGTGTGGCGACCAGAACTTTCTGGTCCGGCCGCGTACCGTGGTAAATGACCGCTACCGGTGTTTGCGGTGAACGACCATGCGCCATGAGCGCCTCGGCGATACCGGCAGCGGCGCTGATCCCCATATAGAACACCACTGTCTGCTGGGGGCGGGACAGCCCTGTCCAATCCAGATCCAGCAGCCCGCTTTTCAGATGCCCGGTCGCAAAGGTCACCGACTGCGCCCAATCGCGATGCGTCAGCGGGATCCCGGCGAAGGCCGCGCACCCCGTTGCGGCCGTGATACCCGGCACAATTTCTACCGGCACACCCGCGGCCAACAGCGTTTCCATTTCCTCACCACCGCGGCCGAAAATAAAGGGATCGCCCCCTTTAAGGCGCACGACGCGTTTGCCGACTTGCGCCAGGCGTACCAGCCACGCATTGACCTCGATCTGCGGCAGCGCGTGTTTGGCGGCTTTTTTGCCCACGTAGTGCGTTTCCGTTTGCGGTGAAATCAGTGCCAGAATGTCGGGCCCAACCAGATTGTCATAGAGGACGACATCGGCCTCGATGATGCGGCGCACGGCCCGCAAGGTCAGGAGCTCGGGATCACCGGGCCCGGCACCCACCAGACTGACCTGCCCTGCCGCCAGCGTCCGCCCCGTCAGGACAAGCCCGCGCAGCACCGAGTCAAGGCGCGTCATCAGATCGGCAGGGGCAGCGAAAGAGCGGGTGTCGGACATATCTGAGATCAGCAATTGGCACAGCCTCTTGCCAGAAGCGGCAAGGCAGCATATCTTACTACTCTCACACCATAAAAACGGGTCTGATTCAGACCAATAAATCAGGAGACAGGCATGCCGCTCACCGTACGCCAGTTGCTGGATCGCAAATCTTCCGGCATTTATTCGATTCGCCCGGACGCTTCGGTGCTGGAAGCACTCGAACTCATGGCCCGCGAAGACATCAGTTCGGTGCTGGTGCACGACGGCGACGAGCTCAAGGGGATTTTTACGGAACGCGACTACGCGCGCAAGGTGATTCTTCGTGGCCGTAATTCGCGCGATACCGTGATCCGCGAACTGATGACCAGCAACCTGATCACCATTACGCCAGAACAAACGATTACCGACTGCATGAGCATCATGACGGATCGGCACATTCGCCACCTGCCCGTCATGGACGGCGGGAAAGTCGTCGGTTTGGTCTCGATCGGTGACGTGGTCAAGTCGATCATTTCCGACCAGGAAGCCACCATCCAGCAGCTTGCCGGTTATATTTCCGGCGACCTGAAGACCTGAGCCGCACCAGCCAACGATCTCACAACCCGCCGGCGCTGCTGCCTGCGGGTTTTTTCATGCCATGAGTACAGAAACCGAACTGAAACTGAGCCTGTCGCCGATGGCCGTGAGCACCCTGCTGCGCCACCCGCTGCTGATGACCGTGCCGAAGCAGCAGCATCTCAGCAATACCTATTTCGACACCGATGACCTGGCGCTGACCCGGCAGCAGGTAGCCGTGCGCGAACGACGAATTGGCGAACAAACCCTGCTTACCGTCAAAACCGCCGGGCACAGCGTGGCTGGCTTGAGCCGGCGCCGTGAATGGGAGGCGCCCAGCCAACCCGGCGCCTTTGAGTTCCGTGCGCTGGTCGATGATGCCGTATTGGCGGACGCGTTAGCCCACATCGCCGACCGACTGGTGCCGGTATTTACCACCGATTTTGAGCGTCTGAGCTGGCGCATCCGGCAGGCTGGGAGCGATGTCGAAATCGCGCTGGATCGCGGCGTCATTGAGGCAACCCGTCAGGGGCGCACAGTGCGTCAGCCGATCTGCGAACTGGAGCTGGAACTGAAATCCGGCGACGCCAGCGCACTGACGACGCTGGCGGCACAACTGGCATCAGCCATCAGCCTGACGCCGCTGGATGAGAGCAAGGCCGCTCGCGGCTACGCCTTGCGCCATGCATAAATTATTTGCCGGTACAACCTGACGGCAGGAAGCGCTGCTCCAGCGCCGAGGTGCAGGTCCAAGCCGAAATTGTGGCATTGGCAATCGCACCCGTGTAAACAATGGTCTTGCCATCGACGTTTTTGTCGATACCTCGCAGCGTCACGGTAACCGTTGCGTTACCCGCATCGCCACCCGAAACCACGCTCTCGACGTACTGCGTGCTGCCTGAACACAGATTATTCGGGATCGTTGCATTGCCGCTCTGCACGGCTTCGGTAACGGACACTTTACAGGCGGAAGCGGCCAACAGACCTTCCGATACCCGGGCGCGAATCGTGTAGTTCTGATACGCCGGCAGCGCGACTGCGGCCAGAATACCGACAATAGCGATGACCACCATCAGTTCAATCAGCGTAAAACCTGCTTGCATCGACTTGCGCATGCGTTTCTCCCGTGAAAACCACAAATATCTTGTGGCATCTTACCGCAAGGGCCCGATGCTGGCAAAAATCAACCCGATGCGCAGGTACCGGCCGCCAGTATGGCCAGTGCTTCGTCGTCTTCGACCTGGCGGAAATCGCGATAGAACTGCCCCACCCCGCTAAAATCGTTTTCAATGGCCAGGCAGACCAGTGCGTCGCATAACGGGCGAACGCGCGCCACTGCATCAGGCGAGGCCACCGGCACCGCGCAAATCAGCCTGGCCGGGTTGAGACGGCGTATCTCCTGCAAGGCAGCCGACATGGTCGACCCCGTTGCCAGACCATCATCGACGACTATGGCGGTCCGCCCCGCCACACTGACCGACCTATGCACCTGATCGACCTGCGCTCGTCGGCGTCGAATCGTCGCTAACTGTCGTTCGGCCTCTTCTTGAAGATAATGACTGTCGGCTCCCGCGCGCGCAGCATAGTCGGTAACAATCACGTTGCCGGACTCCCCAATTGAGCCAACGGCAAACTCCGGGTTGTAAGGTGCGCCGAGTTTACGCACTAACACCACATCGATATCACCACCCAGCGCATCTGCAACCACTTTCGCCAGCGGCAAGGCACCACGCGGTATCGCCAGCACGACCGGATGGCTGTCGCCATAAGCGCCCAGCGCCCTGGCCAACTGACGTCCGGCATCAGCGCGATTCTCAAACAGCATGGTCCAGCCTCAGCAACTCAATCTGAAAAAGCGGCTCATAAGGGGGCACATGGCATTCGACCACATCGGTCGGCGCCACCTGCAGGTGCACCCCCACGGCATCGGCACGAATCGGTAACTGAGCCATATGGCGATCAACCAGTACGGCGGTATGAATCGCCTTCGGTGATCGGGCATTAAGCCAATCGATCACACGCAGCAGCGAACTGCCGGTGTACAACACGTCGTCCACGACCAGCAGCGTGTAACCCTTCAGGTCAAGCTCTGCCTGCCCGGCCGACTCGGTCAATTGGGTTTCCGGATGCAGCAGCGTGAGGTCATCGGCATAGCGCTTAACCTTGAGATCCAGACGCAATGGCACAGACAATTTAAATTCGTCCTGCAAGACACGCGCCAGCATGTCTGCCAACGGTGCGCCCCGGCGAAGTACGCCGATGACCGCCACTTTGCCTTGACCGGCAAGCAAAGGCGCCGCTTGCGCCGCCATCGCACGAACCACCATCGGCATCTGCGCTGGCGCATAGACCAGAAAACGCGTACCGGGTGGGTGGTCTGCCTGTTGAATCTGCGCAACCTGAACCGTCATGACGAACCTCGTCTCCGAATGGATCAGATTTGAGATTACACCGATTTATCGCCATTAGCCGCTTAGGCTTCGTGCAGTGCCGCCAGTTCCGCGTCGGTAAACAACCGGGAGCGCGTGAGAAAACGCAGACCGGTCGGGCGCTCCAACGAAAACATGCCACCACTCCCCGGTATCGCATCAATGATGAGATGCGTGTGTGCCCAGTAGGCAAACTGGGATTCGCTCATATAGAAGGGGACACCGCCGATGTCGCCCAATTTGATGTCTACATCACCGAGCATGAACTCCCTGGCAGGAAAACACATGGGCGCACTGCCATCGCAACAGCCACCGGACTGATGAAACAGCAATGCGCCATGTTGTGCTTTCAACTGATCAATCAATGCCAATGCCGCCGGTGTCGCGGAAACCCGCGACACCTTGGGAGAGGCTGGCGTTCTATCTTGTGGCATTAGAAGAAACCGAGGGGCGACTCGCTGTAGCTGACCAGCAGGTTCTTCGTTTGTTGGTAGTGATCCAGCATCATCTTGTGGTTTTCACGGCCAATACCGGACTGCTTGTAACCGCCGAAGGCCGCATGTGCGGGGTAGGCGTGATAGCAGTTCGTCCATACCCGCCCTGCCTGAATGGCACGGCCAACACGGAAGGCGCGATTGCCATTACGTGTCCAAACCCCTGCGCCCAGACCATAGAGTGTGTCGTTGGCGATCTCGATGGCTTCAGCCTCGTCCTTGAAGGTCGTGACCGAGACCACCGGCCCGAAGATTTCCTCCTGGAAAATGCGCATCTTGTTGTGCCCCTTGAACACCGTCGGCTGGATGTAATAACCGCCGGCCAGATCACCGTCAAGATTGGCCTGCGCGCCGCCGATCAGGCACTGCGCGCCCTCTTCTTTACCGAGCTTGAGGTATGAGTTGATTTTTTCAAGCTGCTCATTGGAAGCCTGTGCACCGATCATGGTATTGGGGTCAAACGGATTCCCCTGCTTGATCGCGGCCACGCGCTTGAGCACGCGCGCCATGAATTGCTCATAGATCGATTCCTGAACCAGTACCCGCGACGGGCAGGTACACACTTCACCCTGATTCAGCGCGAACAGGGTGAAGCCTTCGAGCACCTTGTCAAAATAGCTGTCATCGGCATCCATGACATCTTCAAAGAAAATGTTCGGGCTCTTGCCACCGAGTTCCAGCGTCACCGGAATCAGGTTTTGGCTGGCGTACTGCATGATGAGGCGACCCGTGGTGGTTTCACCGGTGAAGGCGATCTTGGCGATGCGCGGGCTGGAGGCCAGCGGTTTGCCTGCTTCCAGGCCAAAGCCATTGACCACGTTGAGCACGCCCGGCGGCAGCAGATCGCCGATCAGCTCCAGCAATACCAGAATTGAGGCTGGCGTTTGCTCGGCCGGTTTCATGACCACACAGTTACCTGCACCCAGTGCCGGTGCCAGCTTCCATACGGCCATAAGAATCGGGAAGTTCCACGGAATGATCTGACCAACGACGCCCAGCGGCTCCTTGTAGTGATAGGCGTAAGTGTCGTGATCAATCTCGCTGATACCGCCCTCTTCGGCGCGCACGCAACCGGCAAAGTAGCGGAAGTGATCAATCGCCAGCGGAATATCCGCCGCCATCGTCTCACGAATCGGCTTGCCGTTATCCAGTGTTTCGGCGGTGGCGATCAGCTTCAGATTCGCCTCCATGCGATCCGCAATCTTGTTCAGAATATTGGCGCGATCAGCCTGCGAGGTCTTACCCCAGGCGGCCTTGGCGGCATGTGCCGCATCCAGCGCCAGATTGATGTCTTTCTCGTTGGAACGTGGCACCTCGCACAGCACCTTGCCGGTGATTGGCGTGGTGTTCTCGAAATACTGACCATCCACGGGTGCGGTCCACTGACCATTGATGTAGTTGGCGTAACGCTGCTTGAACGGGTTATCGACGGTGATATTGTTGATGGTGATGCTCATAGTGTCTCCTGATCGTGAGGTTTGCACCGGATTGCGGTGGTTAACCTGCTTATTGCAGGAGCTGTGCCAAAAATGCTTTTCGCTACGATTGATGCATCGCACATCAGCGCAAGATGCGTCGCGCAAAAGCATTCTTTTATTCGCGTTGCCGCGCAACATGGCAACCTCATGATCCATCAAAATTTTTTACCCGTTGACAGGAGCACTTTGTCGCAAACCCTGCGACACTTTGTCGCTCAAACCCCTTAAATGCGACACTTTTAGCTGAGAGTCAACGCCATGCGACAACCTGCCGCCAACAATCTGCCGGACACCATTCTGCGTTCGTGGCATCGCTGTACCGATCTGGGCGTCATCGAAGATCAGATTCCGTATGCGGAACCATTATCGGAAAACGAACTCAAGATTCTGCGCGAGGCTTCGGGCGAACTGCTGCCGATCGTTGAACCCGAGCTGGATTTTCTCGGCGAGATGTTTCAGGGTACCGATTCCGTGGTTCTGCTCGCCAACGCCAACGGCATGATTCTCGATGCCCGCGGCACAGGCAGCTTTCTGAACAAGGCCGGTCAAGTGGCGCTGAAATCCGGCGTGGTGTGGAGTGAATCCGAACGCGGCACCAACGCCATCGGCACCGCGATCGCCGAAAACACACTGGTCGAAGTCTGGGGGAGTGAACACTTTCATCGGCAACATGCGGGGCTGTGCTGTACGGCAGCACCCATTCTGGATCACCAGGGACGTATTGCCGGCGTCATCGACATTTCGGGCGACGCGCGCCTGCCGCGTGGCTATGCGCAAGGCGCACTGAGCCGCGCCATCCGAGAGGTGGAGCATCGCTGGCTGATGCAGTCGCCAGGACAACTGACCCGGCTGCGCTTTCACGAAAAAGCCAATCATCTCGGCAGTTTTCGCGAAGGCGTGCTGCTGCTTGACGGCGAAATCATCGTCGGCGCTAACCGCGAAGCCGTACGCTGGCTGGGCGCCACCTGGTCATTGATCGGCGAACGCTGGCCGCAGATTTTCAAGACCCCGCTGCCCAGGCCCGGTGATGATGAATCGCTGTTCATGACGCACCAGGGCATGATCTATCGGGGCGTCCTCGAAAAATCCATGACCCTGCCGCAGGATACCCCCCCGAGCGCGCCTCTCCCCAGCATCTCGCCGGCACCCGCCATCGTGCCCCATGCCTCATTGTCTTCGGTCTCCTCGGCCTGGCTGGATGCGCTCACCCGCCAGCAACTCGATCAGGCCGTACGTGCTGTCGATGCCGAGCTCTCTGTGATCATCCAGGGCGAAACCGGCACCGGCAAAGAAGTCATGGCGCGCCTCATCCACGAGCACAGCCAGCGCAAGAGCAAACCTTTTGTCGCTATCAACTGCGCCGCACTCCCTGAAGGTCTGATCGAGTCCGAGCTGTTCGGCTATGCCGAAGGCGCTTTTACCGGCGCACGCAAGAGCGGCGCGGTCGGTCGCGTGTTCGAAGCCGATGGCGGCATTCTGTTTCTCGACGAAATCGGCGACATGTCATTGATGCTGCAAACCCGCCTGCTACGCGTGTTGCAAGATCGCGCCGTGCAACCGCTGGGCGGCGGCAAATCGCGCTCCGTCAACTTTGTGGTGCTTTCCGCCACGCACCGCGATCTGGCTGCCATGGTGAGTGCCGGCACCTTCCGGGCCGATCTGTATTACCGGCTCCACTTTCACCAAATTGACCTGTCACCGCTGCGCCACCGTGCCGATAAAACCGCGTTTGTCGATGCGATCTGGCAGGAGGCGGGGGCAACCCGGCGCAATCTCGCCCTTGCCGATGAGGCACGCCAGGCGCTGGCTCATTACGACTGGCCCGGTAACTTCCGCCAACTCGCGCATCTGGTCAAAACGCTGGTGGCTTTAGCGGAACCTGGACAACAGATCGGGCTGGATGATCTACCTTCGGAATACCGGATGACGAGTATTCCGGTGATGCCAGAGACCCAGCCCCAGCACAAACCAGCGACGCCGGGTGCGACAGGCGAGCTCTCGCCGGCGCGTATCAAGCTGGCACTCGAACAATCCCACTACAAGGTCGCCACTGCTGCGCGCCGCCTAGGCATCCATCGATCCACGCTGTATCGTTACATGGCGGCTTATCAACTGTAGTCGCATGGGCCCCACGGAGAAACACCGCATGAAACCATTCCAGCATATTCTGAGTGCCACCGACCTGTCGGCACATGCGCGCCACGCCGTAGAGCGGGCGGCTCTGATCTGCCGCGAAACGGGCGCCTGTCTTGACTTACTGCATGTGGCCAACCTGGGGCCGCTGGAACGTTTACGCCAGCTCATGGGCATCGCGCCCGCCGATATGGAAGCGCATATCCTGAACGCCGCACAAAAAAACCTGCTGGATCTTGCAATATCGATCCAACAACGTTTTGACGTGACGGCTGGCGTCCATGTCGTTGCCGGCGCCCTGCTACCGACGCTGGCGAAAGAGGCTGATGCCAGAGCAACGGATTTACTCGTCTGCGGCGCCAAAGGCGAAAGCGGCATTCGTCACTTCACGCTGGGCACGACGGCGTCGCGTATGTTGAGTACGACAACGCGCCCCATGCTGGTTGTCAGGCAGCAAGCGCACGAAGCCTACCGCCGGGTTCTGGTACCGGTGGATTTTTCACCATCTTCGCTGGGTGCCATCCAGCAGGCACGACGCATCGCTCCGGATGCCGAAATTGTGTTGCTGCATGTCTTCGACGTGCCTTTTGAAGGCCAACTGCGCTACGCCAACGTTGAAGAAGAGATGATTCACCAGTACCGTATCCTGGCCCGACA
>JBLIZO010000005.1:0-3800 GCA_048859965.1 Fluviibacter sp. | reverse complement strand
CGGCCGTGGTTGGCGAGGTACTGTCAGACAACACCAAGATGCTCAATCTGATGACTTCGCTGGGCTTCAAGATTCTGGCCAACCCGGAAGACACCTCCATCAAGCGCGTGGTAAAACCACTCACGCATTAAGGCCTTAGATCATTGGCCGCGCCGGGCTCCGACCCGGCGCGTTTTGCCAGCTTGGCTGCATGGGCGCCGTCGGCTTGAAAGGCACGGCCTGTGGCAGGGTTCCGAACGCCACGCTGATCGAAAACTCGTTTTCTTCGCTGAGTGCCTGACGGCTAACCGTGAGATATTCTCGGAACGGTACCCCGGTCGGCTCTACGATATAGAAATCCCGCTTGCCACCCATGGTTTTGCTTTTGTAGGTGTAATCCGACGCACGAAAGGCAATCATCTGGTAAGCGCCCTTCTGAATTTGTCGCGTACTCGTGACATTATCGCTGGACCGCTCGACCAGCAGGAGCTGCGTGCTGCGCAACAGACGGATCACATCGCCCGCCAGCCAGGTCTGATAGCAGCGCAGCGCTTCATACTGGGGATCATTTCTGAAACAGATCAACCCCTCGCCGTTGACGAGCTCGGTGCCCCGTGCCTGCGGATTACGAAACGGTGACGGCGCCAACCCCAACGGCACCGTGACCGGCGCAACGATCAACGACAGAACAGACTTACCGATATCCGACCACTTGGCACGCTCAAAGTCCACCCGCTCGCCCTGAACCTTGAGAAACGACTCCAGATCCGAAGCCCATTTCTCACTGGGCGACACGTCGGACACTTGCAACACGATTTGCGCATTCTGCTTGCTGTCGGTGCTCACATAAAGACGATCCATGCGCGCACTGAACATCTGCGGCCGCTGAATCAGCGCGGCAAGCGTCGCCCGCGCCTCATCCTGCTTTTCAATGAAACGACCGACTTCGCCCAGATTCAGTGAACGCGTATTAGGATTGAGTGCAATGTTCTTCTTATCAAGATACACATCGGCCTTGATCTTCACCTGGCACGGCGAATCACCCTTGCTCTCCAGAATCGTGTAGCTGCGCACGACGCCGCCACTGTATTCGTTCAGGCTCTCTGAAAAAACCTTGTCAGCAACCAACGACTTCTGGCTATTGATGAAAGAACCGACGGCCTTATCACTGGCAACCACCTTGGCCTGCGCCAATGCCTCCTGGCAGGTCGTTCCCGTGCCTTCGGCAAGCACGGTCTGCTGCTCGGCAACCTTGGCGGTCGAAGCGCAGGCGACCAGACACGCGGCACTCCCGATCAACAGAAAGCACCGCGCGGCCTTAAAGCGCATGATCGTCAGCAATCGGGCCGATGCCTGTTAAGCTTAAAACCCACCCATTGCTTTGCGCACCTGCTCGGCACCCTTGATGCTCTGCTGCGTCACAACGATGGTGACAGAGACATGCTGCTGCTCTTTAGACACCTTACGCTCGGTCACCTGTACGCCCTTCAGAATCGCCTGCGCATTATCGTCGATACGCTCACGCACCGTCTGAGCAATGGTATTGGCTTTCTGGCGGCTCTCCTTGGTCGCCTGGCTGTTGCTGGCGGCGTCCTCGTCGTCGCCCGAAGTATTCGACTCGTTGCTGCTGTCGACCTGGGCGATGTTCTTCAGGTACGACTTGGAGATGGTCTGCACCGACTTGGTCGATTTCACATCGTTTGACATGAATTCGGCCAAATTACGCTTGGCGCGCATGGTGGCCGTCTTGAAAGCGATCTCGACGCCTTCGGGGGCGTTGTTGACAAGCGGCGCTGTCGCTGAGGACCTGATCGACAACCAGTTACCCTTCTCGTCAAAAGTCAGCGTCAGCGGACCATTCGCTTCAAGAAACTCCACATCGGCGGTGCGGCCCGGCGTGGCGTCAACGGGGTTTTTCGGGGTGCTGCTGCAGGCGGTCAGGCCAAGAAACACCGCAGAAAGAATGAGGAAAGACTTTTTCATGACGGACCTTTCAGGTCAGGGTTCAAATGACACAGAGAATAATTGGCTTAGTTGGTCGGCAGAACGTATTGCTGCACCACCACATCGGAGCGTTTGTAGAGATCCTGCACTTTCTTGCGCATAACCGGATCGGAGATCTGGTTACCCAACCGGTCGGCCCGGCTGAGCTTTTCGACTTTGGCACCCTTCGGCAACCCGTTGTTCAGGGATGTCTTGTCTGATCGGGCCGGCACGGCATCATCGGCCGCGGGATGCTCGCCACCTGCGGGTTTATTGACCGCATCCGGCACATCATCGTTGAGCGGCACGGTACTGCCGGCCACGCCCGGTGGCGCCGGAGGGACCGCAACAGATGCCGGAGCCCGTTTGAGTTTCTTGCTGGCCGGGGTTTCGGTCTTCCAACTGTTCAGTCGTTCAAAATCCTTGTCGAATTTCGAAAACTCGCGGTCAAAACCGGTATCCTGCGCCGACGCCTGACCACCAAGCGAAACGCCGAATCCCGCCAGCAGGGAAAGAAACAAGGACGAAATTTTCTTCATCATGCGCCTTATAACGAAGCAACCGCCATAAAGTTAACGCGTTTTCGCTGTCTTTTTTCAAGAATCGCATAAAAAACGCCCGGCATTGAAACCGGGCGCTTTCGGGAATTTCTGAATCGATCAATCGAACAACACGTCGTAAGGATAGCTCTTCTGCTTCACCTTGGCCTGGGCGAAGGCTTCGTTTTGCACGACATCCTGGGGCTTATCCCACCAGATCGCGCGGCCTTTCTGCTGGTCAGCACGCCACTGCGGGTTCTGCTTCATCTCTTCGTTGATGAACTTGGTGTGATCCGAAACGTAATCAGCTTCAACGCGGGCCATGGCGGCGCTCCAATCAAGGTGGCTTAAGGTCAACTGAACAGGATTATAAAGCAATCCGCGGCGAGCTGCCCGGCACACTCCCCTCGTCGATACCCACACCCGATTCAATCATCGGCATGACCGCATTGGGCAAACCCAGCGCCTGCCGGTGCTGCTGCCAGAGGCTCAACATATTACAGAACAGGGCGCCCTGCTCCAGCGCATCATCGAGCGCCACATGCGTATGCGGCAAGTCATCAAACCAGTCCTTGGGTAACTTGTGCCGGATGCAGCTACGGTACGGCAACCCCGACAGCGCCATGGCAAAGGTTTTCATATCCAGCGCCGACCAGGAAAACGGTGATTCACCCGTAAACTTCATCATGTACCAGAACATGAAGGTGAAATCGAAACCCGCCGGGTACGCCACAAACACCGCCTTGCCCGGCAGCTTCTTCACCCATTTGACATAGGCTTTCATCGCCTCGGCGGGGTCGCGTAGCTCGGTACGACAGGCCGCCCAGGCTTCGGGCTCGGTCTTCCACCACTTCATGGTGAGCGGGTGCCCCTTGGCATCGGGTAACAGCTCCAGATTGGCGCTGAAGGTGCCGATCAGTTGCTTATCGGGCGTATAGGCCGCCGAAGCAAAAGACAACATGGAATGCGGCCCCGGAATGGGGCCATCTGCTTCGACATCGGTACTGACATATATTTCTGTAGCCATGTCCGATTCTACCAATGAAAAAGGCGGCCTTTCAGCCGCCCTCTCCTGAACGGGTCTCCTTACTTCTTGAAGACCATCTTGTTTTTGACGCAATCGACTTTGATCGTGTCCTTCGGCCCAAAATCGCCTTCCAGGATATGCGTCGCCAGCGGATTTTCAATTTCCGACTGGATCGCCCGCTTGAGCGGCCGCGCCCCGAAGACCGGGTCGAAGCCGGATTCCGAAATGCGGTCGAGTGCGGCATCCGAGACTTCCAGTGCCATATCCATCGC
>JBLIZO010000004.1:0-22827 GCA_048859965.1 Fluviibacter sp. | reverse complement strand
TGGCCGTGTTCCATGATATTCCCGCCATGCAGGCCATGAAGCATTCCTTCGTCGCCAGTTGGCGCAGCCTGCCGGCCTTTATCGTCGCTTTTTTCCTGGTGTCGCTGATGCTGTTCCTGACCAGCCTGACGCTGGGGTTGGCGCTGTTGGTGGTTGTTCCCATCATGGCCGGTGCGACCTATGCGGCCTATCGGGATCTGTTTGACATGCCGCGGCATGAGAGCCCGGCGCAGCCAGAGCGCGTGGATGCCTGAGCCGTCAGCGTTGCCGCAGTCGCCAACCGCGATCGCCTTGCGTGACGGCTGGCAATGGTTTCATCAAGGTTTCGCCCGTTATCGCCGTAATCCGGTATTGATGGCGTTCTGGGTGATGGCCTACTGGACGCTGTTGGGTCTGTTGGGCCTGATCCCGGTACTCGGCGACCTGTTCGTGGCGGCGCTGGCGCCGGTGCTGCTGATCGGCGTTCTGGCGGGGTGTCGTGCCTTGGATCAGGAAACCACGCCACCCTTTACGGTGCTCTTCGCGGGCTTCGGTGCGCGCCTGCAGCCTCTGATGGGTCTGGGCGTCCTGCATTTTCTGCTGACCATCGGTGCGCTGGCGTTGACCGCTGTGGGTGACGGCGGCGTGCTGTTGCAGTATCTGGCGCGCGGTGCTCTGGGCGAACCCGATATGGCAATGCCGCCCCCAGAGCAGTTGTCGTTGAGCGGGCTGTTGTTGGCATTGCTGGCTTACCTGCCTATCATGCTGGCCTTCGCTTATGCGCCGCTGCTGATTGCCTGGCGCGGTTTCGGGCTGGGTAAGGCGCTCTTTTTCAGTCTGGTCGGTTCCTGGCGTGCGTGGCGCGGATTATTGGGGTTTCTCGGTGCCATCATGGCCTATGGTGTGCTGCTGCCTTCGCTGGCAATGATGTTGCTGACGCTGCTCGGCATTGATGAGGCTTTGGTCACCGCGCTGGTTATGGTGCCCATGCTGGCGATCATTGCACCGACGGTGGTCTCGGGGTTTTATAGCAGTTACGGCGCGGTATTGTCCGAACCGCCGCGCGATGTGCCTGCGGACTCGGGGGGCGCTGTCTGACGATGGTCCGGCCACTGATGGGCATTCTCGGCGGCACCTTCGATCCGGTTCATGTCGGGCACCTGCAACTGGCCCGTGCGGCCATTCAGTCGCTGAATCTGGATGTGCTGCGTTGTATCCCAGCGGGACAACCACCGCACCGTCATCAACCCGAAGCGACAGCAGCGGCCCGCCTGGCCATGGTGCATCTGGCATTTGATGGTGAGCCCCGTTGCGTCGTCGATGATGCAGAGATTCGGCAAACCGGGTTCTCATGGACGATTCGTACGCTGGAGCGGTTGCGGACGACGGCGCCCGAGAGTGCGCTGGTGCTGATTGTGGGCGCCGATGCCTTGCTGGGACTCCCCGGCTGGCATCGCTGGCAGGAGCTGCTCGATTTCGCGCATATCGCTGTCGCCAATCGGCCGGGCACGAGTCTGCAGCCTGCGGCGATGCCCGCAGCGCTGGCGGCGCTCTGGCAGGCGCACCAGACGCCCGACGTATCGACATTGCGCCAAAGCCCCGCCGGACGCATCGTTTCGTTTACCATAGCGCCTTGTCCGGTGTCTGCGACCGCTATCCGCCAGAGGGTCGCCCGAGGCGAGCCCGTCACGGGCCAAGTGAGCGCCGCCGTTGAAAATTACATTCACAGCCATCATCTCTATTCCCTTGCCGCCCATTGACGGCGATTTTTCATAGGAAGCCGCATGTCTAAAGCTCACAAAGATCTCTCGATCAAAAAACTGGAAACCATTGCCGTCGATGCGCTCGAAGACATCAAAGGGCGCGACATCATCATTGTGAATACAACCAAGGTATCTCAGATGTTCGAGCGCATTGTGCTGGCCAGCGGCGAATCCAACCGCCAGGTGCGTGCACTGGCGCGTAACGTGGCTGATAAGGTGCGTGAGGCCGGCGGCGAAGTGCTGTCGACCGAAGGCGAAGATACCGGCGAATGGGTACTGGTTGATCTGGGCCCGGTCGTGGTGCATATCATGCAACCCACCGTGCGTGCGCATTTCGACCTGGAAGGTTTGTGGGGCAAAGGTAAGCCTGCGGGCGTTGCCGCAGAAAAGGCGGTTGCCAAGGCGGCAAAGAATGCGGCAGAGAAGGCGTTGGACAAAACCAAAACCGACAAGAAGCCAGCCGCAAAGAAAGCGCTTGCCAAGAAGCCAGCCTCCAGAAAGCCCGCCGCAAAAAAACCGGCGGCTAAAAAGGCGGCGCCGCGCAGTAAAAAAACTGCAGTATGAAATTGCATCTGATCAGTGTCGGTCAGCGGCTGCCGGGTTGGGCCGAGACCGCCTGTTCGGATTATCTGAAACGATTCCCGCGTGCGCAGCCGATCCTGCTGCACGAGATCAAGGCGGAGCCGCGCACCGGTAACCGAACCGCGCCGCAGATCATGGAGGCCGAAGCGGTCCGCATCGAAGCGGCGGTACCTGCAGGCGCGCGCCGGGTCATGCTTGACGAGCGCGGGGCAGACCTGACGACAGTGGCCCTGGCGAAGCGCCTGGAATATTGGCAGACGGAAGCGCAGGATGTAGCACTGGTGATTGGTGGCGCCGATGGTATTGCCCCCGCGTTGAAAGCGACAGCGCACGAAATGATCCGGCTGTCTTCGATGACGTTGCCGCATGCCCTGGCCCGTGTGCTGCTCGCCGAACAGTTGTATCGCGCGGTCACCGTGTTATCCGGCCATCCTTATCATCGCGAGTAATGCAGACAATCTGGCTGGCCTCCAGGAGCCCGCGTCGCGCTGAACTGCTGACGAGCATGGGCGTGCCCTTCGAGGTGCTTGCTTTCACCGATCATGCGGGCGCGCAGTATGAAGTGGATGAATCGGTGCTACCCGGTGAAGCGCCGCGTGACTATGTGCGTCGCGTTGCGCTGGATAAGGCGCTGCATGCGCATGCCTATCTGAAAGATCGGGGTCTGAGCGTGCGACCGTTGCTGTCGGCGGATACGACCGTCGCGCTGGGAGACCGCATTCTCGGCAAGCCGGCCGATGCGGCGGAAGCCCGTGACATACTCGGCGCACTGTCCGGTCAAACGCATGAGGTGCTGACAGCGGTGGTCGTTATTGATGGCGACCAGATTCGTCAGATGCTGTCGATCAGCCGGGTGCAGTTTATGCCGCTGATGGTCAATGCCATCGAACGTTATATCGCCAGCGGCGAACCTTTTGATAAAGCGGGCGCGTATGGCATCCAGGGGCATGCCGGTACCTTTGTCGCCGACATGCAGGGCAGTTATACCGGCATCATGGGGCTACCGGTGCATGAAACAGCCTTGCTGCTGGAACCGCTGGGTTTCAATTTCTGACGGTCGTACGAACGAAGAATTATGCGGACCCTGTAGCGGATGCCGTTGCGGCGATCATTTCCGGAGTCGGTGTTTCAATGAGTCGGGCCAGATAGGCGCCATCGTCCTGTGCCGACCAGCCACCGTCACCCTGCATGAAGACCGCATGACCGATGCCACGACCGACATCGACCGGGGCGCCTTCCGCGTTGACCATGGCGGTGACCTGAACGATCCGGTTTCCGGTCGGGTGAATGACCTCGACCCAGTCACCCACTGAAAAGCGGTTGCGTACATCAATCCGCACGGCCTGGTGTTCAGTGTCCCAGACCACATCGCCCGCATACTGGCTGCGCCCGGACTCTGAGTAGCCGCGCAGATAATTCTGTGTATCCGAGTCGTGGTGGCGCTGGTAAAAACCATCGGTGTAACCGCGGTTGGCCAGGCCTTCCAGTTCACCCAGGAGTTGCGGGTTGAAGCTGCGACCGGCCACGGCGTCGTTGATGGCGCGCCGGTAGGTTTGGCAGGTGCGCGCGACGTAATACGCTGATTTGGTGCGTCCCTCGATCTTGAGCGAATCGACGCCGATTTCAATCAAACGCTCGACATGCTCGATGGCGCGCAGATCGCGCGAATTGAGAATGTAGGTGCCATGTTCGTCTTCCTCAATCGGCATCTGCTCGCCGACGCGTGTGGATTCCTCCACCACCATCGGCGGGAAATTGCTGCCGGTCATGCCGGGCGTGGTCTCGGCCTCGCTGTCGGGCTTGAGCTTGTAATCCCAGCGGCAGGAGTTGGTGCAGGTACCCTGGTTCGGATCGCGGTGATTGAAATAGCCGGAGAGCAGGCAGCGGCCGGAATAGGCAATGCACAGCGCCCCATGAACGAAGACTTCGAGCTCCATATCCGGGCACTGCTGACGAATTTCAGCGACTTCGTCCAGAGAGAGTTCGCGCGAAAGAATGACGCGCTTAATGCCCATCTTGCCCCAGAAGCGTACGCTGGCCCAGTTAACGGTGTTGGCCTGTACCGACAGGTGTACGGGGATGTCCGGAAAACGCTCTCGCACCATGTCGATCAGGCCGGGGTCGGCCATGATGAGGGCATCTGGCCGGAGGGCGACGACGGGCGCCATGTCGTCCAGATAGGTTTTGAGCTTGGCGTTATGCGGCGAGATATTGCTGACCACATAAAAGGCTTTCTGCCGCGCATGAGCCTCGTCGATGCCTTCCTGGAGCGCATCGAGCGTGCTGAATTCGTTATTGCGCACGCGCAGGCTGTAACGCGGCTGGCCGGCATATACCGCATCGGCGCCGAAGCTGAAGGCCGTGCGCATCATGGTGAGCGATCCGGCAGGGGCGAGGAGTTCAGTGTTTTTGGTCATAGTAGAATGGCGAGAATTAGCGCGTATTCTACCTATGGCCGAAAGTATCCTCATCAATTTCACCCCGCAAGAGACGCGGGTCGCTATTCTTGAACAGGGAATTGTTCAGGAGCTTCATGTCGAGCGCCACACGACGCGTGGGCTGGTCGGCAATATTTACCTCGGTAAAGTCGTGCGTATTCTGCCGGGGATGCAATCAGCCTTCGTCGATATTGGCCTGGAGCGAACGGCCTTTCTGCATGTCGCCGATATCTGGCAAGCCCGTATCGGTGAGCCGGCCAATCGTGAAACGCAACCCATTGAAAATGTTCTGAACGAAGGGCAGACCCTGCTCGTGCAGGTTATCAAGGATCCAATCGGTACCAAGGGTGCGCGCTTGGCGACTCAGGTATCGATTGCGGGACGAATGCTGGTCTATCTGCCGCAGGAAAAGCACATTGGCATCTCGCAACGTATTGATGAAACGGAACGTGAGGTATTGCGCGAGCGGTTGACGCGCCTGGTGCCGCCTGACGAGGCGGGCGGCTTTATTCTGCGCACCATTGCCGAAACGGCAGATGACGCTGCGCTGCAGGATGACATCACCTACCTGCGTAAACACTGGGCCGATATCAAGGAACAGATTACGGCGGCGCCAGTGCCTTCGCTGATTTATCAGGATCTCTCATTGGCGCAGCGCGTGCTCCGCGATTTCGCCAATCCGGAAACCGAGCGGATTCTGGTTGATTCACGCGAAACTTTTCAGAAGTTGCAGGATTTCTCCCGCGTTTATGTGCCGGGGATCACCGGGCTTCTGGAACATTACAACGAAGATCGTACGCTGTTTGATCTGTATGGCGTGGAAGAAGAGATACAGCGTGCATTGGCGCGCCGTGTCGATCTCAAATCCGGTGGCTATCTGATCATCGAGCAGACCGAAGCCATGACCACGGTCGATGTGAACACCGGCGGCTTTGTCGGCGTCCGCAATTTCGATGAGACGGTCTTCAAGACGAATCTGGAAGCGGCGCAGGCCATTGCGCGGCAGCTACGATTGCGTAATCTGGGTGGCATCATCATCCTCGATTTCATTGATATGGATCAATCGGCGCATCAGGAAGCGGTGCTGGCCGAGCTGCAAAAATGTTTGAGCCGCGATCACATGCGTATGACCGTCAACGGCTTCACTGCCCTGGGGTTGGTGGAAATGACGCGTAAACGTACACGCGAATCACTGGCGCGCGTGCTGTGCGAGACGTGTCCGACGTGTGATGGTCGCGGCCAGGTGAAAACGGCGCGAACCATTTGCTATGAAATTCTGCGCGAACTCGTGCGTGAATCGCGTCAGTTTGTCGCGCGAGAGTATCGCGTCATTGCCAGTCAGAAAGTAGTGGACTTGTTCCTCGAAGAGGAGGAGCAAGCGCTGGCGATGGCTTCTGACTTTATCGGCAAGCCGATCTCGCTGCAAGGCGAGTCGGGTTACGGGCCGGAGCAGTACGACATCGTGTTGCTCTAAAGTCCGAGGCAGACGTATTTGTACGAGAGGTACTCATCCACGCCGTGGATGGAGCCTTCACGTCCGAAGCCCGATTGTTTGATGCCGCCGAATGGTGCGACCTCACTCGACATCAGCCCTGTGTTAACACCGACCATGCCGTATTCCAGTGCTTCTGATACCCGGAAGACACGCCCCGTGTCGCGTGTATAAAAATAAGCCGCTAGCCCGAACTCGGTAGCGTTGGCCATGCGCACGGCCTCATCTTCATTCGTAAAAGAAAACAACGGTGCGACAGGACCAAAAATCTCCTCGCGCATCATGCGCATGTTTTCCTGGACACCTTTGATGACCGTCGGTTGAAAGTAGAGGCCGCCGCGTGGGTCCGCAGCGCCACCGCACAGGACGGTCGCACCTTGGGCGACGGCATCGGCGACCAGCGCCGTTACCTTGTCTAATCCAGCAGCATCAATCAGCGGCCCGATTTGTACATCCGCCTCGAAGCCGTAGCCCACGGGGAGTTGGCGCACTTTGGCGGCCAGTTTGTCGGCAAAGGTATCGATCACGTCGGCATGCACAAGGAAACGGTTGGCGCAGACGCAGGTCTGGCCGCTATTGCGGTACTTGGAAGCAATAGCGCCGTCAATGGCGGCATCCAGATCGGCATCTTCGAATACGATAAACGGTGCGTTACCGCCGAGCTCCATCGACAGGCGCTTCAAGTTTGGGGCGGATTGCGCCATAAGCAGACGACCGACCTGCGTGGAGCCCGTGAACGACAGCTTACGTACGCGAGCATCGGCCGTCAGTGTGCTGCCGATCGTCGGGGCTGCATTTGCATTGCCCGTGATCACATTGAAAACGCCGGGTGGGATACCGGCACGCTCAGCCAGAACTGCCAGCGCCAGGGCCGTCAACGGGGTCTGCTCGGCGGGTTTAACCACGACCGTGCAGCCCACGGCAATGGCCGGTGCGACTTTGCGCGTGATCATGGCGGCCGGAAAGTTCCAGGGCGTGATGGCGGCACAGACGCCGACAGGCTCACGCGTGACGAGCAGACGCTTGTCAACGGTGTTTGGCGGCACGATTTCGCCATTCACACGACGGGCTTCCTCGGCGAACCATTCGACAAAGGCGGCTGCGTAGGCGACTTCGCCGAGTGATTCGGCATAAGGTTTGCCGCCTTCGGCGGTGATCAGTGTCGCCAGATCATCGCGGTTTTCCTGAATCAATTCGAACCAGCGGCGCAGGCTGTTCGAGCGGCTGCGCGCGGTTTGGGTGCGCCATGAGGTAAAAGCTGTTGCGGCCGCATCAATGGCACGCAAGGTCTCGGCAGCGCCACTATCGCAGACTTCGGCGATGATTTGACCGGTACCGGGGTCGGTCACCGGAAAGGTTGAACCGGTCTGGACCCATTGACCGTTGATGTAGGTGCCGGTTTGCAGCAAGCGGCGATCTTTGATTTGGCTGAGAGGCATTGCGCGGTTCCGAAGAAAATAGTTGTAGCAACGGTGCAGACGCCTGGCTCTTGATAGACAGACGGATCTGCGCCACACTTGAATCATATGATGTTCCATGCGCGATCGCGACCCTCACCGCAACAAGGATTTTTCTCTGCCCGCTGGATCGTCGGGCTCGCCCTGCTGTTGGCGCTGCTGCTGGCGGGCTGTGCGGGTACGGGTGGTAAGAAAAATATCACCTATTTCGGCGCAGACAATCTGCCGCCGGGCCCGCAGGGCCAAGAAGTCATGATCATGGCCATGAACCTGATTGATACCGGTTATAAATTCGGCGGCAAAAATCCTGAGGCCGGGGTGGATTGCAGCGGTATGGTGAGTTGGCTCTACAAACAGGGTGCGGATTACCCGCTGAAGGGCAGTGCCCGCGATATGGCCAAGCGCGGCAAGCAGATTGCACCAGCGGCGATTCGCCCTGGCGATCTGGTCTTTTTCAACACGCAGGGCGCCAGCTATTCGCATGTCGGCATCTACATCGGTGACCAGCGCTTTGTGCATGCGCCGAACAGTCGTGGCAAGGTACGTATCGACCGGCTGGACCAGGGTTGGTTCGCTACGCGCTTTGAAGAGGCGCGCAGCTATTTCGATTAAAGCGCCTTTTTTGAATTAGAATTCCCGGCACACCCATTCGCCGCCAAGGGGCTGCTCATGTCTGAATCCACGACCGTATCCCATCCGGAGAGCCCTGTGCCGACAATCAGTCGTCGCCATTTACTGACGGGGAGCCTTGCTTTGGCTGCGGCGGCGGTGAGCGGTGTCAGTCTTCCGGCGCAGGCCAAGCCTGCACGATCGACCGTTGCTGAAACCTTTGAAAATGACGGCCTGGCACACCCGATTCCATATCAGCCGCAACCGGGTCAGGGCAAGGAGCGCGGCCTGGTGCTGGGGGGTGGCGGCGTTTATCTGTTGGCCTGGATGGTGGGTTACTTTCATGCCTTGAAGCACGCCGGCGTGGACCTCAATACGGCCGATCTCGTGGTCGGCACCTCGGCAGGGTCGGTCGCCGCAACCATGCTGACCAGCGGTCGGCTATGGTATCTGGATTCGGAGCTGGATATTTTCTCCGAACTTCCCAAGGTGTTTGCCATGCTGCTGCCGCCGACGGCTCCGAATGCCAGCCAGCTTCGTGCCCGACAGCGCGCCGTTGAGGCGACCGATGCATCCGTGGCCACGATTCAGGGTATTGGCCGTGCCGCCATGGCAGCGCGCAACCCGGATGGCCAGGGGCAGTATTACGAAGCCCTCAAGCACCTGGTCGGCCAAACGGCCTGGCCGAGTGCGCGTTTGCACACAACCGCGAATGATTGTTATACGGGCGAGCGTCTGGTGGTGAGCCAATCGGCGAATATTCCCGTCGATGTGGCATGTGCCGCCAGCGCATCCTTGCCAGGGGCAACGGGCCCTACCTGGCTCAAGAACCGTTTCTGTATGGATGGCGGCATCTGCCAGACCAGCACGCACGCCGATGTGGTCGCGGGCGTGAAGCGGGCGTTGGTGGTCTCGCTGACTGACGGTAGTGCCAACGCCGTCAGGATCGGGCTGCGCACCTCCGGCATGCCCAATACGCTGCAGGCAGAGGTGAAGGCGCTGGAAGCGGCCGGCACGAAAACCAAACTCGTGGTTTGCGGTTTGGCGCCAGGGATCACCCACGTTAACAACATTCTTGATCCCGCGTGGATCAAACCGCTGATGGCGTATGGTCGTGAACGTGGCCTCGCTGATGCGCAGTCGATGGCTGACTTCTGGAACTGAGTGGCTTCTGAAACCTTAGCGGTTCGGAGGAATGGCGACCTGGTTCATGCGTTCCAGAATGACATCAGTTTGCCGAAGCAGGCCCTCGGTCTCGCCTTTACGGTCGTAGTACTGCGGGCTAGGCACCATCGAAGCGAGCATGGCCGCCTGATATTCGTTCAGATTGGCGGCTGACACGCCGAAATAGTGGCGCGCGGCGGCTTCTGCCCCAAAGATGCCCGTACCCCACTCGATTTCGTTCATGTAAACCTCGAGAATTCGCCGCTTGTTCCAGGTGGCTTCGATCATCAAGGTAATGAGCGCTTCCTGGCCTTTGCGGATCAGGCTCTTTTCCGGCCAGAGAAACAGATTCTTGGCGAGTTGCTGGGTAATCGTTGAGCCACCTGCTGCGATGCGCCCACGCTTTTCATTCTTTTCCAGAGCTTTCTGAATGCCATCGAAGTCAAAGCCTGTGTGCTGCATGAATTTGCTGTCTTCGGCGGCGATCAGTGCGCGTTTCAGGTTGCCCGAGATCTGACCATAAGGAACCCAGTATTGTTGTAAGCGGGCATGGGGGTTCTTCTTTTGCAACTCAGCCAGGCGAATCTTCATGAATTGCGTGGGGCCCGGTTCGCTGAAGCGCCAGACCATGACCCAGGCAAAAAACCAGATCTGCACGAGCAGAAACAGGCCGATCAGCATGAGCGGGATGCGTAACCACCAGCGGGCTTTGCGTTGGCTCATGATGCGTCGGCTGGCTTCAATGACGCGCCAGGCGCTCACGCAATGCGTGATACACCGGCGCGGTTTCCGGCGTGATGCCGCGCCAGAGTGTGAAAGCGACCGCTGCCTGTTCGACCAGCATGCCCAAACCATCAGCCAGATTCCGGATTCCGGCGGCCTGTTGTGCGGCCAGGAAAGGGGTTAGCGCTTTGCCGTACATCATGTCGTAGGCAAAGCCGTCGTTCGTGAGCGCCGCTGCCGGCAGGGGTACGGATGCGCCGCCCAGGCTTGCGCTGGTGGCATTGATGACCAGATCGAAGGCGCCACCGTCATGAACGATGCGGGCCAAGGCAGCCAGGCCACAACCCTGTAGCTGCGTATGGAGGGCCTTGTCTGCGAATAGCGCGGCCAGGTTTTCGGCCTTGCTGGGTGTGCGATTGGCGATGAGCAACGCCGCCGGTTGTGCTGCCAGCAGCGGCAACACAACCCCGCGTGTTGCCCCGCCGGCACCGAGCAACAGAATGCGTTTATCGGCCAGATTCAGGCCGTGCCGTTGCTGCAGATCATTGAGTAACCCTTGACCATCGGTGTTGTCGCCGAGCAGGCCGCTGTCACGCCAGGCCAGTGTGTTGACCGCACCGGCCAGCTGGGCTCGCTCGCTGAGGTGACCGTGTTGCTGCACGTATGCCCAGACGGCCTCTTTGTGCGGTACGGTGATATTGACCCCGCGATAGCCTTTGCCGGGCAGGTGTTGCAGCAGATCCGTCAGTGCTTCGGGTGCAACATCGAGCGCCTCATAGCGCAGATGCTGGGCGGTTTGTGTCGCAAAAGCAGTATGAATCACCGGTGAAAGTGAGTGGCTGATCGGGTGACCCAGAACGGCGTAACGATCCATAGTGTGCAGGCGGTTCATCGGGTTTCCAGTGCATTGCCCCGGGTGAAGTTCCAGGTGCGGGTGATGTCCAGGTAGTCGGTTTCCTGCCGGATATCCGGCGGGAACGGTGCAAAGGGTGCGGCGAAGGTCACGATGCGTTTGGCGGCTTCGTCGAGTATCGGGTTGCCGGAGGAGCGAACGATGACGATGCGGTCAACACTGCCGTCCGGCCGTAATGCGACCGAAAGTACCAGTGAACCGAAGAATTTGCCGCGCGCTTCTTCAGGGTAGTTCATGGCGCCGACACGCTCTACTTTACGTCGCCAGTCTTCAAGGTACTGACTATAGCGGTAATCCTTCATCCCGGGTGTGAGTGTGACACGACGGTTACCTGTTGCCGGGGCGCTTTGGCCAGCGGTTGCTGACGCCGCTGGCGTCGGGTTTGCCGACACGGTGGCTGGCCGTTGCGTGCTCACCTGGCTTGGAGTGCGTTGTATCTGGTGCGCGGGTGGTTTTGCCGGGCGGCGTTCTGTTTTGGCGGGTGGCGTCTGATTTGCTGCCGGATGTGCCATAGGCTGGCTGGCCATACGGAACGAAACCGTGACTGACTTGCTGCCGTGTTGCGGCAGTTTGATCCCGTAGTGCGGGGCCAGGATGACGAGGTGCGCGACAAAGGAGATACCGATCGCCAGCCACAGCAGACGATCAGTGAACAGTGACCGCCACCCCAACGGCTTGATTTCCCAGTGTTCGGGATCGGTATGCGGTTGAGATGTCGGCGGGAGGGTAGGCGGCGCCACGGGCATGGCGTTATTGTAGTCCGAGCCGGCAACCGGAGGCAGACTCCGGTGCAGCAGATCTGAATCAGGCAGCAGGAGTGACTGTACCCGGATCGGCGGCTGTGGCCGTGCTGCCAGCTTCGTTCTCTTCCGCCTCGGCCAGTGCTTCTTCGACCGGAACCTCGTCCAGCAATTCGAGATCCTCGTCGCGTGCAGCCCCCTCTTCGCTGAGGACTGCTTCGAAACGGCTCTGCACGCTTAACTCCAGAAGGTCGGGGTGGTTGAGCGATAGACGGATGCGGCTGCCGGGCGCGAGTTCGGGCGCGGAGGGCACGGTGACGACAAGCGGCAGGCCATCGATGCGCACATTGGGCGCATTGCGCATCAGTGTGCCTGTGTATTGGGTGGTCTCCGTCTGCTGTAGCCAGCGCAGGCACCAGTAGCGCTCCATGCGGCGCTGGAAGTCGGCATAGCCCGAATAGGTCAGATCGAAATCCCGCATAGCGGCGAATAGCTCGGCCGAACGCGGGGCGAATGGCGGCTGTTTGCCAGAGAGGACGGCGAGCAGCTGCCATTGATTGATCAGGTCGGCATAGCGACGCAGCGGAGAAGTGCTCCAGGCGTAGCAAGCCACACCCAGGCCTTCGTGCGGCAGTGCCGAGGTGGTCATGCGCACCTTGCCGGCGATCTGGCCACGATACAGGCCAGGTGTGGCGTGATCAGCCAGCAGTTGTCCCCAGGTCGCGTTAGCCAGAATCATGAGTTCGGCGACGAGCATGTCGACCGGGCTGCCGCGTTTGCGGGCTTCGATGTGGATGGTGCAGGCTGCCGGATCAAGAATCTCGCCCGTGGCTTTGTCGTGCAGCGGGCCGTTAATTGCATAATGGTAATCGTGTAGACCGGCCTGCGTTGCCGGTTTGCCGCGACGGCCCGCGCAGGCAACCGCGAAGCGCCACAGCGTCAGCAAGGTGTCGCCGTGGGCACAGAGCGGCGCGTCACCACGGTTCAGTGCGTCAACCGTCATGTGTGGCTCGATTTCGTGCAGGCGCAGGTTGGCGGCAATCGGTACCCGCTCGACGCGGGAGTCGTGGCTCAGGATGTCGAACTGTTCGTCGGTGGTGACATACAGTGAAAGTGCGGGGCACGCGTTGCCCGCTGCCAGCGTAAACCGGTTAACCAGATCATCCGGCAGCATGGTGATCTTGTGGCCGGGCATATAGACCGTTGACAGGCGCGCGCGTGCAACCGCGTCGTGCGCAGAGCCGGGCAGAATGCCGAGGCCGGGGGCAGCGATGTGAATACCGAAACGCCAGCCGATGCCCGGCAGACGAGTGACGGACAGTGCATCGTCAATCTCGGTCGTGCTCGCGTCGTCAATCGAGACGGCGTTGACATCGGCCAACGGCAGATCACCAAATTTTGCGGGCTCGGGCAGTTCGGGGAAGCCGGTGCCTTTCGGGAAGCGTTCGGCGACAAAACGCCGGTAGTGCCAGTGATATGCATCGGGAAAGGCGCCACAACGCAGAAGCAATGCCGCGGGCGTTTCTTTGGTCTCGGCGCAGGCAACCTCGAAGGCTTTGACTTCCAGGCGGTTTCGATCCGGTTGCACGAGGAGTGCTTCGATCTGGTCGACGAGCTCGGGTGGCAGCTTGCCGGCGACGAGTTCGGCGGCCATCCGTTCGATGGCTTCGGCCTGGAGGCGTTTCTTTTCCTGTCCGGCCAGTGCTGCTTTCAGGATGTCGGGCGGTGCCCGGCGGAAGACGCCTTTGCCACGGCGATGAAAATAGAGTGGCGTGTTATGCATGGCCAGCAACAATGCGGTGCTTTCAATTGCTGAGGGGGCATGCCCGTAGTAATCAGTCGCCAGATCCGATACAGCGAATTCGGTGTCTGGGGCGCATTCCCAGAGAAAAGCCGGATCCATTTCCGCCGCCAGTGGTTCAGCCATCGGCAGGAGTTGTGCCGGTGCGGGGTCTTTGAAGCGCAACAGCACTTGTGCCGTTTTCAGTTTCTGGCGTTTACCGCCAGGCAGCTCGACTTGCAGGCTGGTGTTCTGATCGGCCTGAATGGTGGCGGCGCGAAAGCTGCCGCTTTCCTCGAAGAGGACATAGTCGCTCATGAGCGGGCGCCTGCTTTAGTGGGCAGACCAACTGACCAGACCCGTATAGGCGGTCAATAGGACGACAAGGCCAAAGACAATGCGGTACCAGGCAAAGATGATGAAGTTATGCGTGGTGATATAGCGCAGCAGCCAGCGAATACACAGAAAGGCGGAGACAAAGGCGGCGGTGAATCCGACGGCCCACATGCCCAGGTCGGTGTTCTGAATGGTCGCCCATTCCTTGTAGACCTGATAGATCGTTGCGACACCCAGCGTCGGAATCGCCAGGAAGAACGAGAATTCCGTCGCTGCCCGGCGCGAAAGGCCCATGAGCAAGCCGCCAATAATGGTGGCGCCAGAACGAGAGGTGCCCGGAATCAGTGCCAACGCCTGGATACAACCCAGCAACAGGGCATCTTTGGGTGACATGTCATCGACTGAGGGTACGCGTACGCGGTGGGTACGTTTTTCCGCCCAGAAGATAATCAGGCCGCCGATGATGAAGGCGGCGGCAACCGAAATCGGGTTGAACAGATGGGCCTTGATGGTTTTGTGGAACAGAAACCCGAGGCCGGCCAGCGGCAGAAAGGCGATACCGACATTGAGCAGAAAGCGTTGTGAACGCCGACTGGTGGTGCAGGAGGCAACGGTTTCCCAAAGTCTGCGCCGGTATTCCCAGACCACGGCGAGAATAGCGCCGAATTGAATGACGATTTCGAAGACCTTGCCGGCCTCATCATTGAAATCCAGCAGGTCGCCAACCAGAATCAGGTGGCCCGTGGACGAAATAGGCAGAAACTCGGTCAGACCCTCGACAATGCCAAGAATCAGCGCTTTGAACAGTAGAACAGTATCCATGCAGAGAGGCTCGTAAGGGCGGTCTGGTGCGCATTAGGTGCAGCACAGTGAAAGCCGAAAGTGGCGCAGCCCCGCATTCTAGCATCTGCCCCGGAGCCCTTTTTGTACCGTCAGTGGTCGCGTGAATCCGGTTTATGTTCGACGTGACGCGCCATCGGCCAGAATTTCTGCATCTCGATGAACAGAAACGACGCGGACCAGGTGATGAGCACCAGCCCGGTCAGTGCCTCTAGTCCGGGGAGGAAGCGCAGCGACCCTGTGGCGGCGACATCCCCAAAGCCTACCGTCGTGAAGGCAATCCATGATAGATAGACGCAGTCGCTCAAGAGATCGGGTGTGGTCATGCCGAACAGGCTGCCCATGCCCAGGTTGATCATGGCGAAATAGCCCAACGCAAAGACCCAGATCTCGCCAGCATGTGCGAGCAGAATGGCAAACACCCCAAGCAGGACTCGGTAGCGCGGTGAAACGCGGGTTAATCGCGGCAGATGGCTGGCCAGGCTGTAGAGCGTTTCATAGTGGATGAACGCTGCCAGCGCGATTAGGCTGCCATTCAGGATCCAGGGCAATATCGAATACACGGTACCCGCAGAAGAGGTTTTTTTGCCATCCTAGCATCTGGCGGTCTGTTGGTGCAGCACCATACCGGGGCGCAACATCAACATGTGCACCAGCAAGGTGCAAATGAGTGGCTCACTGCACGGCCCCGTGCCTGATTTGGCCGCAGCCAGGGTGGCGATGGCGCATCGTCATATTGGCATGGTTCTTGTATTGATCTGAGGGATATCGATCCATGAAGGGTTGGAGAGGAAGATCATGTTTGACGAAATGCTGCTCGAAAACGGCAAGGTGCGCCCGCATTATCAAGGCTTTGACGCGTGGAAATCAGCGCGAGCCTCGGGGTTTCTGGAAGGTAAAAAAGCCGAAGCGGATCATCTCTTCCGTCAGGTCGGCATTACTTTCTCGGTTTATGGCGATGATGTGGGTACCGAGCGGTTGATTCCGTTTGATCTGGTGCCGCGCATCATCCCCGCTGCCCATTGGGCACGACTGGAGAAGGGGCTGACGCAACGTGTGCAGGCGTTGAATCTCTTTCTGAAAGACGTCTACGGCCGTGGTGACATCCTGCGAGCCGGTATCGTACCGGCCAACCGCGTTCTTGGTAACGCGCAGTTTCGTAAGGAAATGCTGGATCTGAACGTGCCGTCCGGCATCTACGCCATGATTGCCGGTATTGATCTTGTCTGCGTCGGTGAGAACGAATGGTATGTGCTGGAAGACAATCTGCGTGTGCCATCCGGTGTTTCCTACATGTTGGAAAACCGCAAGATGATGATGCGGCTCTTCCCGGATCTGTTTGGGGCACACCGGGTTGCGCCGGTGGCCCATTATCCCGATCTGCTCCTCGAGACCCTGCGGCAGGGGGCGCCGGATTCGCTGGAAGATCCGATGGTCGTTGTTATGACACCGGGCCTCTATAACTCGGCTTATTTTGAACATGCCTTCCTGGCGCAGCAGATGGGCGTAGAGCTTGTCGAAGGCAAAGACCTGATGGTCGAAGACGATACGGTTTACATGCACACCACGCATGGCAAGAAGCGTGTCGATGTAATCTATCGCCGCATCGATGACGACTTTCTTGACCCGGAGGTCTTCAATAAAGATTCCATGCTGGGGGTGCCAGGCCTGATGCGCGCCTATCGGGCTGGTCGCGTGACGTTGGCCAATGCGATTGGTACGGGTGTGGCTGACGACAAGTCGATCTATCCATATGTGCCGGAGATGATTCGTTTCTATCTGGGGCAGGAGCCGATTCTGCACAACGTACCGACGCATATCTGTTCGGATAGCGACTCTCTGAAGTATGTGCTCGATAACCTCGAAAAGCTGGTCGTCAAAGAGGTGCATGGCGCGGGTGGCTACGGCATGCTCATTGGTCCAGCCGCATCGCGTGCCGAAATTGCCGACTTCCGCGCCAAGCTGATCGCGCAGCCCGATGCCTATATCGCGCAGCCAACGTTGTCGCTGTCCACCTGCCCGACGATGGTGGAGTCTGGCATCGCCCCGCGTCATATTGACCTGCGTCCTTTCGTACTGAGCTCACCGAGTGGTGTGCGCATGGTGCCGGGGGGGCTGACCCGCGTCGCCCTCAAGGAGGGTTCGCTGGTTGTGAACTCGTCGCAGGGCGGCGGTACCAAGGATACCTGGGTGGCCGCTGATTGAGCGCTAGACACCCGATTGAACCGAACCATCACTGATGAAGTAAACCCGAGGGAGTCCCATGCTTTCCCGCACCGCAGATAGTTTGTACTGGATGGCGCGTTATACCGAGCGCGCTGAGAATACGGCCCGGCTGATCGATATTGGTTTACAGCAGTCGTTGTTGCCCGGCCAGCAGCGTGAGGCGGCCGCCAGCCTCGCTGGTATGCTGGGGCTGGCAGAGCTTTTGCCGGTGTATCAGAAAAAATTTGGCGACGTGAACCCGGAGTCGGTGATTCGTTTCATGGTGCTTGATGAAGAAAATCCATCATCAATCTGGTGCAGTTTGCACAATGCGCGTGAAAACGCGCGGGCCGTGCGTGGCCAGATCACGACCGGGTTGTGGGAAACAACCAATGCCACCTGGCTGGAGTTTCTCAAGCTCTGCGACGATGGCCTGCCGTTGTCCGACCCGGGCAAGTTTTTTGAATGGGTGCAGCTGCGCTCGCATCTCTCGCGCGGCATTACCATCGGCACGATGATCAAAGACGAGGCCTTCCGTTTCATCCGTCTGGGCACCTTCCTGGAACGCGCCGATAGCACGGCCAGAATGATTGATGTCCGCTTTCATGAAATTGAAACTCAGGATGCCCAATCCGGTATCCTGGATCCGGATGACCCGGAATATGCGGTGCGTGAGTTTTATCATTGGGAAGCCGTGTTGCGCTCGCTGTCGGCATTCGAAGCCTATCGCAAGGTCTATCGTGACACGATCAGCGGCGCACGCGTCGCGGAGTTGCTGATTCTCAACCCGGATATGCCGCGCTCGATTGCGTCGTGCATGAACGAAGTGGTTGCCAATCTGCAATTGGTGGGCAATGGTAACTCGGAGGAAACCCGGCGCCGTGCCGGAAAGCTGGCGGCCAATCTGCGTTACCTGACGCTCGATGAGATTGCCGAGAGTGGGCTGCACGACTGGTTGACCCAATTACTCGCCGATATCGATGATTTGGGCGTTAGAATTCGCCAGGATTTTCTGGTTCTCTAACGTCATTCAAAACGCCTATGACTTATTGTGTTGCACTCCGGCTGAACGCCGGTCTTGTTTTCCTGTCTGATGCCCGTACCAATGCCGGCATTGACCAGATCAGCACGTTTCGCAAGATGAGCCTGGTCGAGCGACCGGGTGATCGTGTGATCGTCATGATGTCGGCGGGAAATCTGGCGATTACCCAGGCGGTACGTCAGCATATCGCCGAAACCATGGAGTCTGAGAAAGGACTGCTGGCGGCTAATTCCATGTACGAAGTCGTGCAATGTGTGGGTGACGCTGTGCGCTTCGTGCATCATCGTGACGCCAAGGCGCTGCAACAGTTCGGAATCGATTTCAACTGCAGTCTGATCGTCGGCGGCCAGATCGGCCAGGAGCGTTGCCGAATCTTCGAGGTGTATTCGGCCGGTAACTTCATCGAGTGCGCCGATGAGAAACCGTATCTCCAGATCGGTGAATCCAAATATGGCAAACCGATACTGGATCGTGTGATTCGACCGGAAACGTCGCTGGGTGATGCCGCCAAATGTGCGCTGGTTTCCATGGACTCGACCTTGCGCTCGAATTTGTCGGTAGGGTTGCCACTGGATATGCTGGTTTACAAAACCGATTCGCTGGAGGTGACACACTTCAGTCATATCGATGCAACGAACGGTTATTTCGATCAGATTCACAACACCTGGGGCGAGAAGCTGAAAGAAGTCTTCAGCGCGTTGCCCAATCCGGTCTGGACGGAAACCAGTGCTGAAGAGGCCAGACTGGTATCGCTACGCGTGGGTAATACGGCCGAAACGCGCCCGACGCATACGATTCAAACGCTGGCGGGTCAGCAGTAAGAGGGATTGGCACAGCTTTTGCGTGAATGAGCATGTCCCAATGACTGCTCCGGAGCTGCGCTGTGTCAATCCATGTTGCCTTAAATCACGTTACCCATTACCGCTATGATCGCCCCATCAATCTGGGGCCACAGATCATCCGGCTGAGGCCATGTGCGCATACACGCACCCGAATTCTGAGTTACTCGATGCGTGTCGTGCCGGGTGAGCACTTCATCAACTGGCAGCAGGACCCGCAGGCCAATTATCTGGCACGCATGGTCTTCCCGGAAAAGACCAGCGAGTTCCGCATTGAAGTGGATTTCGTGGCCGAGATGGCCGTGCACAACCCCTTCGATTTCTTTCTGGAACCCGAAGCCGAGACGTTCCCGTTTTCGTATCCGGCTGAGCTGGCGCATGAGCTGCAGCCCTATCGTGCCTGTCTGCGACCGACACCAAAGTTCAGCGCGTATCTGGCGACCATTCCGCATGAAAAAGTGCGCACTATCGACTTTCTGGTGGGTTTGAATCAGCGATTGCAACAGGACATCAGCTACACCATCCGTATGGAGCCGGGTGTGCAAACGCCGGAGGAAACGCTGACCAAGCGCTCGGGTTCATGCCGTGATTCCGCCTGGTTATTGGTGCAGGTGTTGCGCCATTTAGGCTTGGCGGCGCGCTTTGTCTCCGGCTATCTCATTCAGTTGGCGCCGGACATCAAATCGCTCGATGGCCCATCCGGCACGGAGGTCGATTTCACCGATCTGCATGCCTGGTGTGAGGTGTATCTGCCGGGTGCCGGTTGGATTGGTTTTGATCCGACCTCGGGCTTGCTCGCCGGCGAAGGCCATATTCCGGTAGCCTGTTCGCCGGATCCGGGCTCTGCGGCGCCGGTGACGGGTGGTATCGATGCATGCGAATGTGAGTTTGAGCACAGCATGCAGGTCACCCGCATCTGGGAAGCCCCGCGCGTGACGAAGCCCTACACGGAAACGTCGTGGTTCGAGATTGACGCCATGGGTGAGCAGGTCGATGCTGACTTGCAGCGTCTGGATGTGCGCCTCACCCAAGGCGGTGAACCGACCTTTGTCTCGGTCGATGACCGGGATGGTGCTGAGTGGAATACAGAGGCCATGGGGCCGACCAAGCGCATACTCGGTGCGTCATTGCTGGATAAACTTCGTGCCGAATATGCGCCTGATGGACTACGCCATTATGGGCAGGGTAAATGGTATCCCGGAGAGCAATTGCCGCGTTGGTCGCTCAATATTTTCTGGCGTAAGGATGGCGAGCCGCTTTGGTTGAATCCAAACCTCGTTGCCGATGAATCGACGGATTATG
The DNA here is from genome assembly GCA_048859965.1 of Fluviibacter sp. Taxonomy (GTDB): domain Bacteria; phylum Pseudomonadota; class Gammaproteobacteria; order Burkholderiales; family Rhodocyclaceae; genus Fluviibacter. The sequence goes on along the minus strand of JBLIZO010000004.1, from coordinate 2,623 downwards.
GTGTGACAGCCGAGGATGCCGCAGTCTTTTTACAAGGCGTGGCCGAGCGCCTGGGCGTTGCGTCCAAATGGGTATTCCCGGCATTTGAAGATGTCTGGTACTACCTGTGGCGAGAGCGTCGCTTGCCTGAGAATGTGGACCCTTTCGATTCGCGCCTGGATGATGAGTTGGAGCGTGAACGGTTACGCAAGGTCTATATGCAGGGGCTCGATAAAACCATCGGCTATGTGCTGCCAATTACACGCAGCGATGGCTCTGATCGTTGGCAGAGCGGCCCGTGGTTTTTGCGCGATGAACGCTGTTATCTGATTCCGGGTGACTCGCCGTTGGGGTATCGTCTGCCACTCGATTCGCAACCCTGGTGCAGTCAGAGTGATTTTCCCTATGTGAACCAACCGGACCCAACGGCAGAGCAGCCACCGTTGCCAACGCATCAACAACTCTGTATCCGTGTCGGTGTCGCACCGCAGCGTGTTGCTGCCCAGAATTTTGGTCAGGATCGCCACAACCTGCGCAGTGATCCGGTTGCAGCCTTGAAAAGGCCGTCGATGTTCGAGTCGGCCGCCTGGATTACGCGCACCGCGATGTGTGCCGAATCGCGCCAAGGCAAACTGTATATCTTCATGCCGCCGACCTTGTGCCTGGAAGATTATCTGGAGGTGTTGGCCGCAGTCGAAGCCACGGCAGAATCGATGGGGTTGCCGGTCATTATTGAAGGTTACGAGCCACCGCGCGATCGGCGCCTGACGGTGCTGCGGGTAACGCCTGACCCTGGTGTCATCGAGGTCAACGTTCAACCGGCCAGCAGTTGGGCAGAGCTGACGCATCACACGAACTTTCTTTATGACGCGGCGCATCAGACGCGTCTGTCGACGGAGAAGTTCATGCTCGACGGCCGTCATACCGGTACCGGAGGGGGAAACCACTTCGTGCTGGGTGGCGCGACGCCCAATGATTCGCCTTTCCTGCGTCGGCCCGATTTGTTGGCGAGTATGGTGGCCTACTGGCACAACCACCCGGCGTTGTCCTACTTGTTTTCCGGTTTGTTTATCGGACCGACGAGTCAAGCGCCACGAGTGGACGAAGCGCGCCATGAGTCGGTACGCGAACTGGAGGTCGCTTTTGAAGAGCTGCGCCGTCAGAACAGCCTGTTCAATAGTGTGCCGCCGTGGATGATTGACCGCGTATTACGCAACCTGCTGGTGGATGTTACCGGTAATACGCATCGCGCCGAGTTCTGCATCGATAAGCTGTATTCGCCCGATAGCGCCACAGGCCGGCTGGGGTTGCTGGAGATGCGTGCCTTCGAGATGCCGCCGCACGCCCGCATGAGCCTGGCACAGCAGTTGCTGATGCGTGCACTCATTGCCCGTTTCTGGCAGACGCCGTATCAGCCATCCAGCCTCATCCGCTGGGGTACGAGTCTGCACGATCGTTTCATGCTGCCGCATTTTATCCGGGAAGATCTTCGCGATGTCATTGAGGAGCTGAATCAATCCGGGTATGCCTTCAAGGCAGAGTGGTTTGCGCCGCATTTCGAGTTCCGTTTCCCGCATATCGGCGAAATGGATGTCGGGAATGTCCGGATGAGTCTGCGTATGGCGCTTGAGCCCTGGCACGTCATGGGTGAAGAAGGCATGCAAGGCGGCACGGTACGCTATGTCGATTCATCGCTGGAGCGCATCCAGATCAAGGTCAATGGCTACGTCGAGGGGCGTCATGTGGTCACCTGTAATGGCGAAGTGGTGCCGCTACATCCAACGGGCGTGCAGGGTGAATTTGTCGCGGGCGTGCGCTATCGCGCCTGGCAACCGCCGAATTGCCTGCACCCCACCATCGGCGTGCATGCCCCCTTGACCTTTGATCTGGTGGATACCTGGATGCATCGTTCGCTGGGCGGCTGTCAGTACCATGTCGCACACCCCGGTGGCCGGAATTACGATGCCTTCCCGGTCAATGCCTACGAGGCGGAAGCGCGCCGTCTGGCACGCTTCTTCCGGATCGGTCATACTCCGGGCGAAGTTCGGGTCGATCAGCACCATCTCAACCCGGATTTCCCATTCACGCTGGATCTTCGCCTGACCTGACCGTGTCGTTACTCGCCCAATATCGCACCTGATTCATGGCCGCCGAACCGCAATCTTCGACAGCGCCATCCCCGCTGCTAGCCGGCTATGCCCGGCGGGTGGCGTCGGCGGCACGTTTTGACGAACTCTGTGGCGCGGACGGCGCGGTGCGGGCGCATTGGTCGCCGGTGCTGGATTTGCTGGGCAGTCTGGACACGGCCGATATTGAATCGCGTCTGGCCAGTGCGCAGCAGCATATCCGCGATGAAGGCATTACCTACACCATCTATGCCGACCCCCAGGGACGGGATCGTCCCTGGGCGCTGGATGAATTACCGCTGGTGTTACCACAGGAAGAATGGGCGACGCTGTCCTATGGTCTGGCGCAGCGTGCCCGCTTGCTTAACCGGATACTGGCCGATGTCTATGGCCCGCAGACGTTGCTGCATCAGGGGATCATTCCGCCGGAAGTGATTTATGGTGCGGGCGGGTGGTTGCCTGCGGCTTTTGGCACACAGGCGCCAGGCGGTGTTTTTCTGCATAGCTACGCCGTCGAT
>JBLIZO010000003.1:0-45342 GCA_048859965.1 Fluviibacter sp. | reverse complement strand
TCCAGGGTAACGAGTGCATCGTCCACCTTGATGACGTCGCCGGGTTTAACAAACACCTCAATGACGGGAACTTCGCTGAAATCGCCGATGTCGGGGACTTTGATATCGATCAGTTGACTCATGTTCGTGTTCCCCTCAGACCGTCATTGGGTTAGGTTTATTCGGATCCAGCTGGTACTTGTTGATGGCGGCGGCAACCTTGTCGCGGCCAATCACACCATCATCCGCCAGCGCCTTGAGGGCGGCCACGGTGACCCAGTGACGATCCACTTCAAAGAAGTTGCGTAGATGCTCACGGGTATCCGAGCGGCCGAAGCCATTGGTACCCAGGGCGATGAAGGTATTTTTAATGAACGGGCGAATCTGCTCGGCATACAGCTTGATGTAGTCCGTTGCCGCGACAACCGGTCCTGTGGTGCTGGCCAGCTTTGATGCAACATGCGACACGCGTTGTGGGTCGGTTGGATGCAGCATGTTCCAGCGGGCAACATCTTCGCCATCGCGTGCCAATTCATTGAAACTCGGGCAGCCCCAAAGATCGGATTCGACGCCCCAGTCATTACGCAGCAAATCCGCTGCCGCAATGACTTCGCGGAAGATGGTGCCTGAACCCAGCAGTTGAACGCGTGGACCGTTCGTGCTGTTACCCTTCTTAAACAGGTACATGCCCTTGATAATGTCGGGTGCAGCACCTGCCGGCATTTCCGGGTGTTCGTAGTTTTCGTTCATCACTGTCAGGTAGTAGAAAACGTCTTCCTGATCCTGATGCATGCGACGCAAGCCATCCTGCGTGATGACGGCAACTTCGTATTGGAACGTCGGATCATAGGAAATGCAATTTGGAATCAGGTTGGCAAGCAACAGGCTGTGGCCATCTTCATGCTGCAGGCCTTCACCGTTTAGCGTTGTCCGCCCAGCGGTGCCGCCGATCAGGAAACCACGGGCACGTTGGTCACCCGCAGCCCAGCACAGGTCGAGCGTGCGTTGCAGACCAAACATGGAGTAGCAGATGTAGAACGGAATCGTTTGCACGCCGTGCACGGAGTAGGCGGTGGCAGCGGCGATCCAGTCGCTCATCGCACCCGCTTCATTGATACCTTCCTGCAGTACCTGGCCAGTCTTCGATTCCTTGTAGAACATGAGCTGGTCATGGTCTTCCGGCACGTAATTTTGCCCTTCCTGGTTCCAGATACCGACGGCGCGGAACATTCCTTCCATACCAAAGGTGCGTGATTCATCGGGCACGATTGGCACGACATTCTTGCCGACCTGTTTGTCTTTCAGCAGCATGTTCATGATGCGCACGATCGCCATCGTGGTCGAGAGCTCGCGGCCTTCACCGGAAGCCTTGAGTAGGGCATCAAAGCTTTCCAGTGTCGGTACCGGCAAAGGCGCCGCTTTACGGCGGCGTTGCGGCAGAAATCCACCCAGCGCCATGCGGCGATCAAGCATGTACTTGTATTCGGGAGAGTCCTCGGCAAATTTCAGATACGGCAATGCGTCGATTTCTTCATCTTTGACCGGTAGCGAAAAACGGTCACGGAAACGGGCGATCTGTTCCTTGTCCATTTTCTTCTGTTGGTGCGAGGTGTTCATCGCTTCGCCGGCCTTGCCCATGCCGAAGCCTTTGATGGTCTTGGCCAGAATCAGCGTCGGTTGCCCCTTATGCTTTACGGCGCGATCGTAGGCAGCGAAAATCTTGAAGATGTCATGACCACCGCGATTCAGTTGCCAGATCTCGTCGTCGGTCCAGTCGGCGACCAGTGCTTTCAGTTCCGGTGTGTTGAAGAAGTTTTCACGCACATAAGCGCCATCTTTTGACTTGAAGGTCTGATATTCGCCATCGCACAGATCCATCATGCGCTGTTTGAGAATACCCTTCGCGTCACGCTGAAAGAGCGTATCCCAATGTGTGCCCCAGACCAACTTGATGACGTTCCAGCCGGCGCCGCGGAATTCCGATTCCAGTTCCTGAATGATCTTGCCGTTACCACGCACCGGGCCATCCAGACGCTGCAGGTTACAGTTGATGACGAAGATCAGATTGTCGAGTTTTTCACGGCCGGCCATGCCGATGGCGCCCAGCGATTCAACTTCGTCGGTTTCGCCATCGCCGAGGAAGGCCCAGACTTTGCGCTGGGACGCCTTGTCAGCATCAATCAGGCCGCGACTGGCCAGGTACTTCATAAAGCGTGCTTGATAAATAGCCTGGATCGGGCCGAGGCCCATTGATACCGTGGGGAACTGCCAGAAATCAGGCATCAGCCACGGGTGCGGGTAGGAGGAAATGCCTTTCCCGGTAGTTTCCTGACGGAAGTGATCGAGTTGTTCTTCCGTGAATCTGCCGAGCATGAATGCACGGGCATAGACGCCAGGCACCGAATGACCCTGGAAGAAAATCAGGTCGCCATCATGGTCGGCGGACGGTGCCCGCCAGAAATGGGAAAAACCCACATCGTAAAGCGTAGCTGCCGAAGCAAATGATGCGATGTGGCCGCCGACATTGGTGTGTTTGTTGGCGCGTACGACCATGGCCATGGCGTTCCAGCGGATATAGGAGTGAATCTTGATCTCCATATCCGGGTTGCCTGGATACTTCGGTTGCTGGGCGGCGGGGATGGTATTCACGTATTCCGTGTTCGCCGAGTAGGGGATGTCCACACCCTGGCCACGCGCCTGGCCGATCAGTGTTTCAATCAGGAAATGCGCACGCTCGTCACCTTCGTTGGTGATGACACCGGTCAGAGCGTCTTGCCATTCGCGGGTTTCCTGCGGATCCGGATCATTGCTCTGACCTGGTACGAGATTCTTTTCGTTTGCTGCCGACATGCTGCCTCCTCCTGATACAGGCGCGAAATGCGCATCTGTGATGACCAGCGTTAATGACAACCCGAACCGACTATAGCGGGATGTGCGATGGGTGTGTTCCGCGCCGCACAACACGAATAGTGGTGTCGATGCCTCTTCTTGCGTTTTGCAATATGAAATAACGTCTTGTTATGTGAAAATACTAATGCCCGGCGCAGAGCGCGTCAAGCACTCGTACAAGATATTCAGGTGCGGTCGTGGCATGATCGCCACATGCAGCCAACTGTTCCTGACCTCGCACAATCTCTCAGCCGCCAGCATGTCGATCAACCGTGTTTGATCCTATGGGAAGCCGGGTTTCCCAACGCGCATGTTTGGCGTGCCGAATGCCGTCATGCCGGTGTCCCGGTTCTGGAGCTGAATGACGCACCGGCGGCGGTAGCCGATGCATGGTTGCTCGTCGCGACAGCCTTTTCTGCCGAATTCATGGCGCCGGTGGTGGTGCTGGGGGAAAGTATTGCTGAGCATCATGCAGAAATTCACCGGGGGGTGTCCTTGAATCAGGGTAACGCTCGACGGGTGGATGACTCGGACTGGCTGCGTGCCCGCGAGGTTGCGCTGACGCGTGCGGTAGAAACGTCTCCGCTCAATCAGGAATTCCGACGTACCCGGGAGCGCCGGGGGTGGATCCGTATCGGTTGGCAACCGGATTCGTTGCTCGCCGAGGGAAACGGATTACTGCTTGCCTGGAGTAGTCCGTTGCCGTTGCTGCGAATCCGTAATTTCGCCGCCCGTTGCCCGGAAATCACCCTGTTCGGTTCGGATGCCGAAGCGATCGCCCATGAGGTGGCAGCGCAGGGAATATCCGTGACGGGCTGGCGGTTTGCAGTAAAATAGCACCTTATGACTGCTCAAATTCTCGATGGCGCCGCGTTGTCCAAACGTCTGCGCGCCGAATTCAAGGTGCGCGCCGATGAACTGGCGCTGCATGGTGTCCGCCCGGGCTTGGCTGTGATTCTGGTTGGTGAAAACCCGGCGTCGCAGGTTTATGTGCGCAATAAGATCAAAGCCTGCCATGAAGCCGGCATGGTCTCATTCGATTTTCCGTTTCCGGCCGATGTGGCGCCGAAACTGGTGTTCGACAAAATTGACGAGTTGAACAAAGACCCTGCCGTACATGGCATTCTGGTGCAGTTGCCGTTGCCGTCCCAGTTTGATGAGGCCGAAGTGCTGGCCGCCATTCGTCCTGAAAAGGATGTTGACGGGTTCCACGCGGCCAACGTGGGCGCGCTCATGCAGGGTGATCCACGCTTTATCCCATGCACACCTTATGGTGTGATGAAGCTGCTTGCCGAGACTGGCGTCGATCTGAGCGGCAAGGAAGCCGTCGTGATCGGACGTTCAAATATCGTTGGTAAGCCCATGGCGATGTTGTTACTGCACGCCGGGTGCACGGTAACCGTGTGTCATTCGCGCACGAAGGATCTGGCGGCGCATACGCAGCGCGCCGATATTCTGGTGGCTGCCATTGGTAAGCCCAAGTTCGTCACCGCCGATATGGTGAAGCCGGGCGCGCTGGTCATTGATGTGGGCATTAACCGTCTACCACCGGAAGCCGGTGGTGGTTTGTGCGGTGATGTTGATTTTGAAGCCGTCAAACCGATTGCTGGCGCCATTACGCCGGTACCGGGCGGGGTTGGTCCAATGACCATTGCCATGTTGCTGGCGAATACGCTGACTTCGGCCGAACGTTTCGCAGAAGGAAGCGTCTAATGACTACCGATCAGCAATTGCCAGTAGTGGGTATCGTCATGGGGTCCGATTCCGATTGGCCGACCATGCAGGCGGCGGCCGTCATGCTTAAGGAATTCGAAATTCCATTCGAGGCCCGTGTGGTGTCGGCACACCGTACGCCGGATCTGTTGTTTGAATACGCCGAAACGGCAGGTGCGCGCGGTCTGCAGGCCATCATCGCTGGTGCCGGTGGCGCCGCACATTTGCCGGGCATGTTGGCCGCCAAGACCACCTTGCCTGTATTGGGTGTACCGGTTCAGTCCAAAGCGTTATCGGGCGTCGACTCGTTGCATTCCATCGTGCAGATGCCCAAGGGGATTCCGGTTGCGACATTCGCCATTGGCGAAGCGGGGGCTGCCAATGCGGCGCTCTTTGCCGTCGCCATGTTGGCTAACCACGATGCGGCGTTAAAAGAACGTTTACAACAGTTTCGCCAGCAGCAATCGGCCAAAGTGTTGGCCATGAAATTGCCGGAAGTCTGATGAAGAACACGTTTATTCCAGCGCCAGCGGTGCTGGGTATGCTCGGTGGCGGCCAACTCGGCCGCTATTTCGTTATGGCTGCCCATGAGCTGGGGTATCAGGTCTGGGTGCTTGATCCGGATCAGAACAGCCCTGCCGGTCTGATTGCTGATCGCCACCTGTGTGCTGCTTATGATGATGCAGCTGCGCTGGCAGAGCTCGCGGCGGGTTGTGCTGCCGTCACCACCGAGTTTGAAAATGTGCCGGCCGAAACGCTGGCGATTCTGGCGGAACAAGTCCCGGTCCATCCATCCGCGGCAGCTGTGTCCATCTGCCAGGACCGCATCGCCGAAAAAACCTTTCTCAAGACGCATGGTTTGCCGCACGGTCCCTTTGCCGAAATCAATTCACTGGATGATCTGCATGCGGCGCCTGCACATCTGTTTCCCGGCGTTCTGAAAGCGGCACGTTTGGGCTATGACGGCAAAGGTCAGGCGGTCGTTGATGACCGCGCTGCCGCTGAGGCTGCCTGGGCCGAATTAGGCAGCGTCCGTTGCATCCTCGAAGCGAAATTATCGCTGGATTATGAAATCTCCGTTGTGTTGGCGCGGGGGCAGGACGGTCGTGTCAGAGCCTTTCCGTCGGCCGAGAACCGTCACCGTCATGGCATTCTCGATGTCAGCGTGGTGCCCGCCTGGCGAGTTGGCCAAAACTCTCAATGTCTGGCGGACACAGCCTGCGAAGTCGCTGAAAAACTAGCCGGTTGCCTGGGTTATGTCGGCACATTAGGCGTAGAGTTTTTTGTCACGCGCGGGCAACTGGTGGTGAACGAAATGGCGCCACGCCCGCACAACAGTGGTCACTATACGATTGATGCCTGTGCGACGAATCAATTCCAGCAGCAGGTCAGAGCGCTGTGCGGATTACCCTTGGGGGATTCACATGCACACTCGGCGGCTGTGATGGTGAACCTGTTGGGTGACCTGTGGTTTGCTGACGGCCAGCAGCGTGAACCCGATTGGGCAGCGTTGCTGGCGATTCCCGGTTTGTGTCTGCACTTGTATGGCAAGCATTCGCCGCGGGCGGGGCGCAAAATGGGCCATTTCACCGTGGTCGGCGCGGATGCTCAGCAGGTTTATGAGCGTGCGCTGAAAGCGCGGCAGATTTTGGGTTTGCCCGATGCCTGACGTTGTGCCGGGTCAATCTGCCGAGGCGATTGATCGTGCCGTGGCGTTGCTCAATGCGGGGTCATTGATCGGCCTGCCGACCGAGACCGTTTATGGCTTGGCCGCCGATGCGGATAATGCGACTGCCGTAGAAAAAATATTCGCGGCCAAAGGCCGACCGGCGGACCACCCCCTCATCGTGCATCTGGGGGCCGATGATCTGCTGGCCCATTATGCGCGCGAGATTCCTGACGCCGCGTGGACACTGGCTGAAGCCTTCTGGCCCGGGCCACTGACGATGATTCTTAAAAAGGCAGCGCATGTGCCCGATGTGGTGACCGGTGGTCAAGACACTGTGGGGCTGCGTGTGCCGGGGCACCCGGTGGCGCTGGCCTTGCTACGTGCCTTTGCGGAATCAAAAAGACAATCCGGTAAACCGGGGGGCGGTCTTGCCGCACCTTCGGCTAATCGCTTTGGCCGCATCAGCCCGACGTCAGCACCGCATGTTGCTGACGAATTGGGTGATGCAGTACCGCTGATTCTGGATGGTGGCGATTGTCAGGTGGGGATCGAATCCACGATCGTTGATCTGTCGCGCGGTGAACCCATCATTCTGCGACCCGGAGCCATCACGGCAGAACAACTGAGTCTGGTGTTGGGACAGCCCGTGCGAGCGCGGGCTGCAGCCGCAGAAGATGCGCCACGCGTGTCTGGATCGTTGGCTTCGCACTATGCACCGCTGACACCGCTGCTGGTATTGAGTGCCATGGCGATTGAACAAATCCTGTCGAGGGCAGACCGTGTTGCCGCTATCGTGCACGATGATGCCGGTCTGCAACCCCAGTCAAACGTGGTCGTGCTGGCGAACAATCCCGTCGCCTATGCGCATGATTTTTATCGTGTGCTGCGTGAACTGGATGCTGCGGGTTATGCCCGCATTCTGGTGCAGGCGCTACCACAAAGTCCCGAATGGCAGGCGGTGCAAGACCGCCTGGGACGTGCTGCACATCGTGACTTGAACGATTTGAGCGATTTATCTGACACAGGTTGAGTGTTATTGCTTGGCTGCCAGCGCCTTCAGTGCCGCGACCTGATCGACAAGCGGTTGCGGGATGGTGTCTGGCGCGGCGTGGAGTCCTTGGATCAACGCCACATTGTCTGCAAAGTTCGCGGTCTCTGGCCAGCCGGGTATGGGTGGCGTGCCGCCGCCCTCGGCCGTGAATAGGGTGATCGCTTGGCCCGCGTGAAAACCTAACAACTCCGGGCGCCGTTTCGGGTTGGCGAAGGGCTCGCCTTCGGTACCGCGCATGAGCAGGGCAGTGCTGTGCTGTGCCTGTAACAGTGTGCCCATGCGGATCAGATATTCGGGATGGGTTACATTCACGACCCGCACACTGTGACCGGGGCAGGGGTCGAGCAGTTTGCACAATGTGTGTGCCGGATTACGCACACCAAGCCGCCCACGGAGCGCCAGCAGGCGATTGAGTTCAGGATTAAGGTATTCAATATCCGCGAGGGCGATGCCATCGTGTACCAGTTGTTGGTTCACCGCATTGAGGGATGCCGCCTTACTGATACCGCAGGCTTCAAACAGCGGGAAGGGGTTTTCCCGGTTGTCGAAATCATGCCGCCCGTGAATCAACACCGGCAGCCCAGCGTCACGCAGCATGAGCGCCAAGAGTGGCAACAGGTTAGGTTGGCGACGGGTGCCGTTGTAGGTGGGTAGCACAACCAGCGGTTGTGCGGTAGGGGCCACAACGCATCGTGTCGTGTCCTGCATAGCACGGCAGAAGCCGAGCAGTTCGTCATCAGATTCGCCTTTGATGCGCAGAGCGATCAGCATTGCGCCGAGTTCCAGATCGGGCACCTCGCCGTGCAGCATGGCGGCCAACAAGGCTTCGGCATCGGCCATCGAAAGATCGCGGGCACCTTTGGCGCCGCGGCCGATTTCTTTGATGAGTGCGGGAAACTGCATGGTGTGCATCAGGGAATGAACCAGAATGCCGCGACGGCAACGGCCGTTGGCGCCAGCGCCATGAGCAGGAGTTTGCCTGCAGCAATACTATTTTCTGGGAAACAGGATTTGAGCAGTGAATAACCAGCGGGGTTCGGTGCGTTGGCGATCACGGTCAGGCCACCGCCTGCGAGCGCGCCGGTGACCAGTGCGTAATGAAAGGCATCGTCGGTCCCCTCGACCAAGCTGCCCAGATAGGTGATGGCGGCGTTATCGGTAATGGCGGTCAGTACCGCCGCCGAGAAGAACAGCAGCGCGGGATCCAGCCCGGTCAGCAGATCTTGGAGCCACCATGCCTGCATGCCGCCGAGGACGACCAGACTGGCCAGGAAGAAAGCGACAAGCAAGGCTTCGCGCAGCATCAGGCGTGTTTGATACATGGGGTAAGCGCTTGTATAACCGAGGAAGAATAAAAACAGCCCGAGAAAGACGACGGGATAGTGATGAAATACGATGGCCAGGGTTAGAAAAACCATGTGAATCAACGTCACGCCGAGTGGAATGGCCTGGCCGCGTATGGATTGATCGGCGATTTGGGTGTCCAGGGGGAGTTGCTGCAACCAGCGGCGCCCGATGATGGTGAGGACGATGGCATTAAACGCCACTGCAATGATGGCGCGCCAGCCGATATGGCTGATCATGAAGCTGATGTCCCAGCGCCATTTGCTTGCGACCATCAGTACCGGCGGTGCCGCGAAAGGCGTCAGGGCCCCGCCGATCGAGATGTTGACGAAGAGTGTCGCGATGACGGCATACTTAAATCCAACCGGCAGATCGTGGCGTAGAAACTGTTCGCGCAAAAGTAACGCGGCGACGGTCATCGCGGCAGGTTCGGTGATGAGCGAACCGAGCAGCGGCATGCACGACATGACCACGAGAAATCGCGCGGTGACCGGGTGCAACGGCAGCAAGCGGGCAATCTGATCGTTGAGCGCGCCGGCAGCCTCAATGAGGGGTCGGCTGGCGGCAATCACCATGAGCACGAAGACCAGCAGGGGTTCGGTGTAGTTACGGCTCTCCAGGTAGCGAACAGCGGTCTGTGATGAATCAATCAGCGTGATCGCAAGGATCAGCAGGGCAGACCACAGGCCGAAGACCACCTCGACCTCGCCGAACAGGTGGAACAGTCCGGCATGACTGGGATAACGGCTCGCCAGATGTTCGACCCGGCTGACGAGAAAGGTGTGCAGGAGCGCCAGCGCGAACAGGATGGTGGCAATGAGCTCGATCGTGTTTGGGTGATCCATCGCGGGCCTTAGTTCCGTTCCGGCGCGATGGAGAAGCGCTCCAGGCCATTCGTTGCCTGTAATATCCTGACCAGCCCATTCAGATCCACGTGGTTTTTCGGACCGGACGTGGCCATGAATGTGCAAATCTGATGGCTTTTGGTGATTCGTAGACCAACGGTGTCCTGACGTAAATCCAAGCCGAAGGACAACGCCAGACTACCCAGTTCGATGGTATCCGGGTGTGCCTGGGCGGTATAGAACAACTCGAAATAATAGCGCTTGTGTCTTGGCAGCCAGCGTTCAAGCCGTAAAACGATACTCATGCTGAATGCGCACAGGAACGCCAGGGCGATGCCCGCAACGTAGAAACCGAGGCCGACCAGAATGCCGATCGCTGCCGCTGTCCAGATAGAAGCTGCGGTAGAAAGGCCGGATACGGTTCGCCCTTCGTGGATGATGACGCCGGCGCCAAGAAAACCGATACCGGTAACGATGCCTTGAATGACGCGCGAAGGCCCGTCTGCGGTAATGGTCGTCAGCTGTTGGCCACCAAACCAGATCTCAGGCATACCGAAGATAGCTACAATGCCGGTCGATGCCATACAGACCAAAGAGAACGTACGCATGCCCGCCGCTCGACCATGGTACGAACGTTCATAACCGACCAGCATACCGAGCAGCATGGAGCCAATCAGATGCAACAGCAAGGTCACGTTTCCCGCCAACGAGGTCGGTGACCAGAAGCTCAATAAGGTGGAGGTTTCAGGCAAGGGGCTCATGATGGCGCCAGTATGGCTATGAACAGTTTGTAGGAATGTGAAGGCTTTGCATGGCATGCTCGTGTAGTATGCAACAGCTTGATTATACGTGTGCGTTACAGCGCATGGCTGCGCAGAGTATGGAGAGATGCCTTGGATCTATCAGCATTGGATTTGTCGCGGATACAGTTCGCGTTTGTGGTGACTTTCCACATTATTTTCCCGTCCTTCACGATCGGTTTGGCCGCCTGGCTGGCTGTTCTGGAGTGGCGTCACCAAGCGACGGGCAACCCCGTATATCGCACCCTCTTTGACTTCTGGGTAAAAATTTTCGCGGTCTCTTTCGGGATGGGCGTGGTGTCGGGCATTGTCATGGCTTTTCAGTTCGGTACGAACTGGAGTGTGTTGAGTGAGAAAACCGGCCCGATTCAGGGCCCGTTGCTCGGTTATGAGTCTTTTACGGCCTTCATTCTTGAAGCGAGTTTCCTCGGCGTGGTTCTATTTGGCCGTAAGCGCGTGTCGCCGACGATGTTCCTGACATCATGCATTCTGGTGGCGCTGGGTACGACATTGTCTTCCTTCTGGATTCTGGCCAACAATAGCTGGATGCAGGTGCCGGTGGGGCATGCCATTGATGCGACGGGTCGCATTGTGCCCACCGACTGGCGTGAAATTATCGGTGGGCATGTGTTCCTGACGCGCTGGCTGCACATGTTGCTGGCGGCCTATCTGACCACCGCCACCGTCGTTTCGGCAACGGGTGCCTGGTACCTGCTCAAAGAGATCCATCAAACGACGGCGAAGGCGATGCTGGTCTGGGGCATGGGTCTGATGGCGGTGTTTACACCGATTCAGATGGGCTTGGGTCACCTCGCAGGCGAAATCATCCGCGACTATCAACCAGCCAAGTTTGCTGCCGTGGAGGGCCGCTGGGACAGCGGCACGCGTGCGCCGCTGGTCGTCGTGGCCTGGCCGGACAATCTGGCCCAGAAAAACCGTTTTGAAATCAGTATTCCTGTGCTGGGCAGCATGGTTGATTCGGGCAACCCGGATTCGTATCAGCGTGGCATCAAGGATATTCCCGCCGATGAGCGCGCCCCTTTCCTGGTACCGTTTTACGGTTTCCGCCTGATGGTGGGATTGTCGCTGCTGATGTTGTTTATCGGTTGGTACGGTAGCTGGCGTAACCATCGCCACAGCATTGAACGTTCTCGCTGGTTTCTGCGTCTGACGGCGATTTCCTTCCCGATCGGCTGGATCGCCGTCATGGCGGGTTGGTATACCGCTGAAGTTGGTCGCCAGCCCTGGGTGGTTACGGGGCTGTTACGGACATCAGACGCCGTCACGCCATCGTTGACGTTTAATCATGCGTTGACCAGTCTGTTGCTGTATGTGTTCGTTTATCTGCTCGTCTATAGCTTCGGTATCCGCTATCTGTGGAACCTGTTCAAGCAAGGGCCGTCAGATGTCGCTCTGAATGGCAAGGAGGTCCTATGACACTGGAATCCATGAGCCCCTGGTTGCCCTATTTCTGGGCCTGTCTGATTGCGTTTTCTATTCTCGTCTACATCATTGTCGATGGCTATGATTTTGGCGTCGCCATGCTCTTTGCAACGGCCCGGAGCGACGACGAGCGCAACACCATCATTGGTGCCATTGCCCCGTTCTGGGATGGTAACGAAACCTGGTTGATTATCGTTGGTGCCTGCCTGTTTGGCGCCTTCCCGGCCATCTATGCGGTCTTTCTGTCGGCCTTCTATCTGCCCGTCGTGCTCTTGTTGATCGGTCTGATTTTTCGCGGCGTTGCCTTTGAGTACCGGGAGCAGGCGTTAAAAGCGCGCGGGTTCTGGGAGTGGGGCTTTGTCGCCGGTTCAGCCGTAGCCACCATTGTCCAGGGCGCCGCTATCGGCACGCTGATTGTTGGTTTACCGATTGACGGGACAACCTATGTGGGCAACGGTTGGGATTGGTTGGCACCATTTCCGATACTGTGCGGCGTGGGGCTTGTGCTCGGTTACGGCATGCTGGGTGCCGGTTGGCTGATCCTGAAGACCGAAGGCGTCGTTGCCCGACGGGCCCGCACCCAACTGCGTGGCCTGTCGATCGCATTCTGCATTTTTATACTGGGTGCCTTCTTGGTAACGCAGCGTATTGATCTGCAGGTGCGTCACGCCTGGGAGAGTGCACCGCTCTGGTACTGGACTGTGCCAGCATTGGGCTTTGCCGGTTTGCTGGGCGCTTTCCGTACCAGCCGTCATGACTGTCGGCATGAGCGTGCGCCATTCGCCTGGTGCATGCTGATCATGGCTTCGGCTTTTGGTTCGTTGGCCCTGTCGTTCTGGCCTTATATGATGCCGTACTCGCTGACCATCGAACAGGCTGCAGCACCGGCGGTATCACTGCAGTTCATGTTCTGGGGTGCGATCATCATGTTCCCGCTGGTGGTGTACTACTTCCTGCGCGTGTATCACATGTTCTCAGGTAAAACTGATCCGGTGGGTTATGGTGTGAACCACTGACCGATGGGTCGCATCAGGCTTTCTTGACGAAGCAGGCCTTGAGCATGATGTTGCCAAAATCCGACTTGCAGTCGAGTTCGTGGTCGCCATCAACGATGCGGATACTCTTGATCTTGGTGCCCACCTTCATGGTGCTCGATGAGCCCTTCAGTTTCAGATCTTTGATCAGGACGACGCTATCACCGTCGTTGAGCACGTTGCCGTTGGCGTCCTTGACGATCCGCGGGCCATCTTCTTCGGCCGACTCTGCCACCATGGGCCATTCAAAACCGCAATCGGCGCAGATATAGTTGTTGCCATCCGGGTAGGTGTTTTCAAGGGTGCATTGCGGGCAGGCGGGAATGGCGGACATGGTTGTACTCTTGTGACGGTGCAAAGCGTTATTGTACCGCCCGTTCCAAAGGGTCGAAGCGGTAACCATCCATGGCCAACACCAGATCGTCAACACCCGCATAGAAGCGATTTGCTTTGATGTCCTTTCCGGCAGCGCCCAAGGCAACGAAAAAGGGCATAAAGTGGTCGTCGGTCGGGTGTGCGCGAAATGCGTCAGGCGAAGCTTGGCGGTAATCCAGCAGATCGGAGAGGTGTTGTGCCTGCAGGCGCGCATTGACCCAGTCGGCAAAACGGGTCACGTAATCAGGCGTCGGCAGATGGTTGTGCACGCAGAGCATATAGTCATGCAGGTTATGCGTGATGCTGCCGGTGCCGATGACGAGAAACCCCTGTTCGGTCAATGGCTGCAAGGCCTGACCCAGCGCATAGTGATAAGCTGCGTCCGCGTTTGCCTTGATCGACAGAGGGATAATCGGGATTTCCGCAGCAGGAAACATCATCCGCAATGGTACCCAGGCGCCATGATCCAGACCGCGATGCGGGTCAATACGTGCCGGATAACCCGCTGTTTGCAGGCAGACGGTGACCTGTTGCGCCAGTGTCGCATCGCTGTGTGCCGGATAGATCAGTGTATAGAGTTCGCTAGGGAAACCGGCAAAGTCGTAGATGGTTTCTAAATCGTTAGCGCTGCCCACGGTGGGTTCACGCGTTTCCCAGTGCGGACTGACGATGATGATCGCTTTGGGACGTTCAAGCTGTTGCGCGAGCGCCACGAGTGCCGCACCGGCTGCCCTAGGCCGGAGGGCAAAAGTCGGGGCGCCATGCGGGACAAAAAGCGTGGGCAGCACCATGCCGATCAGTTTTTGAACTGACGGGTAATTTTGGCGATACGCTCGCCATAGAGGCGCGCAGTTTCCAGATCGCCTTGAACGACTTCATCCACGGACGCATCAGAAGGCGTTTGCATCATGGCGCCGGAAAACGAGGCGACGTAGTTCACATCGTTACGCTGAGCGGATTTGCTGTTAGATGGCATGAGGCCTGTGCCAACCCAGATGCCGCTTTGCTGCATGGCGAGTGTCATAAAGTACTGCAGGGTCACTTGCTTGTCACCGTTCATTGAGGCCGAGTTAGTGAAGCCGCCAAAAACTTTGTCTTTCCACTTCTGGGAGAACCATGCTTTGGAAGTGGCGTCGGCAAATTTTTTAAACTGCCAGCTCACGTTACCCATGTAGGTTGGTGAGCCAAAAATGATGGCATCCGCAGCATCCAGTGTTGCCCATTGTGTCTCGGTGAGGTTGCCTTCAGCATCGATGGCGATCAGTTCGGCACCAGCGCCTTGGGCGACAGCCTCTGCTTGTTTGACAGTGTGGCCGTAGCCACTATGAAAGACGACTGCGATTTTGCTCATGGTGTTCTCCGTGGAAGGGGTGAGATTATTGACGAGGTAGATCAAAGACGAGGACTTCGGCGTTGCTGCCATCGCTCAGCAGCACAGCGTTTTCATCGCGCAGCATGAGGGCGTCTCCCGCAACGAGGGCTTTGCCATTGATGGTGATGTTGCCACGGGCCACATGGACATAGGCCATACGATTATGTGTCAGGGTATGCGCGGCTGATTCGCTGCCATTGAACAGCCCTGCATAAAGCCGGGTGTCGGTATGGATCGTCACGGCACCTTGGGCGCCATCGGGTGCCGCCACGAGTCGCAGCTGGCCGCGTTTTTCTGCCGGGTCGAATGCCGTCTGTTCATATTCCGGGGTGAGATCTTTCTGATCTGGCATGATCCAGATCTGCAACAGGTGACAGGTTTCCGTGTTGTGCCGGTTGAATTCGCTGTGAAAGACGCCTGTCCCGGCCGACATGCGCTGCACCTCATTCGGTCGAATGACTTCGCGGTGCCCCATGCTGTCCTGGTGTGTGAGTTCGCCTTCCAGGATGTAGGTCACGATTTCCATATCCTTGTGCGGGTGCATACCGAAGCCGGTGCCTGCGGCAACCCAGTCTTCGTTGATGACGCGCAACGGGCCGAAATGCATATGGTTGCGATCGAAATAATCAGCGAAGGAGAAACTATGAAACGAGCGTAACCAGCCGTGATCGGCATAGCCTCGGTCGTTGGCAGAGCGATGAATCAGCATGGTGCAGGGCTTCCCGGAATGTGTAGTGCATACTTTAAAGCGTTGGGTGGCCGTATTACAGCGAACGAATTGATGGCATCATTCAAATAGTTTGAATATAAGAGGGATTTTATGACGAGCCTTCCCCACGCTTCACCCTTGACGCCGGAACTGCTGGAAATGGTGCGGTTGATCGCCCGTGCAGGCAGTTTCGCCGCCGCCGCACGGGCATTGGGCAAAGTGCCGTCAGCCGTCACTTACAGTATTCGCCAGTTGGAAGATCAACTCGATGTGCTGCTTTTTGACCGGCGTTCCCGCCAGGCAAAATTGACCGAAGCCGGGGCTGAACTGGTGCGCGAAGGTGAGCGGCTGCTGGCGGAGCTGGATTCCGTCGCACAGCGGATCAAACGGGTGGCGACCGGTTGGGAGGCCGTACTTAATGTCGCCGTGGACAGTATCGTTACCGAGCAGGCGATTCTTGATCTGACAGCGGATTTTTTGGCACAGAAAGCGCCGACGCGAATTCGTCTGCTACGGGAAACCCTGTCTGGCACCTGGGAGGCGTTGGTGACCGGTCGTGCCGATCTTTCGATTGGCGTGGCGGATCAGCCCGTTTCGGCAGAGGGTATTGAGAGTGCTGCGCTGGGCGAAATGCCCTTTGTGTTTGTCGTTGCGCCATCGCACCCACTGGCGTCGATCGACGGGCCGATCACTGATGAGATGCTCCGGCCCTACCGCATGGTTGCCTTGGCTGATAGCGCTCGCCAGATGTCGCCGATGACCGTGGGCCTGTTGCCCGGTCAGGATGTGCTGACTGTACCCTCCATGGCCTTCAAGATTGATGCGCAATTGCGTGGCATGGGCTGTGGTTACCTACCGGAACCGTTGATCCGTCATGCACTGGGGCATGGGCGACTGGTCGAAAAAACCCGCATGCCGACGCGTCGGCCCGCCAAATTGTCTTATGCTTGGCGCGTTGGCCAACGTGAATCCGGCCCTGCGCTTCGCTGGTGGTTGGCACGTCTGGAGAACGGTCGAACTCGACAGGCTTTGTTGGGAGAGGTCTGAACCCTCTCCACCGGAGCGTTTAGTCGCTCAATTCACCGTAGGATGCGCGCAAATCATCCAGCATGGCGTGCAGAATTTCGCGGATCTGTGTTTCGCTACAGCCCATGAGCACCGCATCATCTAGAGTTTCCTGGGCAAGCGTACGCAATTCGACGTAGTTCTCGTTCAGAACCTTGATTTTTTCCGTGCAAGAGACGGGCGCGCCGCTGGGTTTGCGCCAAGTCGGTTTGTTCATATCATCATTTTATCGCATCGTGCGCCTGCGCTGATGGTGGTATGCATAGCTTGGCAGTGATCTTATCAGTTTCATAGCGAATGAATATATTTAATGGTATATTAACAACATGGCACTCACAAAAAAAACAAGCACTCTTAAACCGAAAGCGGTGGCGGACGCCAATGTACCCGCCCTGGATCTGGCATGGATGCGCCAGCAGACAGGCGAGGTTGTTTCCTTGCTCAAGGTAATCGGCAATCCGGATCGTCTGTTGTTGCTCTGCCAGATGCTGGGGGGCGAATATTCGGTCGGTGAGCTGGAAGAGATGCTCGATATTCACCAGCCGACCTTGTCGCAGCAATTGGGCGTATTGCGCAATGAAGGCTTGGTCTCGACGCGTCGTGACGGCAAATACATTTATTACAGCGTGTCGCATCCGCATGTGCAGGTGATTCTTGAGACGCTGCACCGGCTTTACTGTCCTGAACTCCGTGGTCGAATGACGCCGACTCGTAGCAAAAAGGGTGGATCGGCATGACCATCGATTGGCAGGCATTTACGCTGAGCGCCGCCATCGCCGCGCTGATCGGCGGTTTCATGATCGGCGGCGCTGCCATATGGCTGGCTTGGACAAATGGTCGTATTGCCGGTATCAGCGGGATCATCGGTCATCTGGTCGATTTGGTTGTACAACGCAAGCGCGAAGCCTTTGGTTGGCGCATTGCTTTTTTGCTCGGTCTGATCGGTGCGCCCATCCTCTGGGGGCTGTTTGCCGGGCTGCCACCCATTCAGGAGCAAGCCGGGACGGTGGGGCTGGTCATCGGTGGTTTGCTGGTCGGACTTGGAACGCGCTATGCCAACGGCTGTACCAGTGGTCACGGTATTTGTGGTCTGTCGCGATTCTCGTTGCGCTCACTGGTGGCTGTCGGCAGCTTCATGGTATCGGCCATGGTTACCGTATATGTGATTCGCCACCTGATCGGGGGGGGCGCATGAAAACCTTTTTGCAATGGGGGGCGGCTGGTTTGGCCGGATTGCTCCTGGGCTTCGGCCTGATTCTGTCGGGCATGGCCAACCCGGCGAAGGTGGTCGGTTTTCTTGATGTGACTGGTCTATGGGACCCCTCGCTGGCCTTGGTGATGGGCGGTGGACTGGTGGTTGGTGCGCTTGGTTTTGCTCGTCTGCGCCACCAGCACAATACGTTATTGGGCGAGCCGCTCAACCTGCCGACCAGCCGTACAATCAATGGGCGTCTCATCGTGGGCTCCGTGCTGTTCGGTATTGGCTGGGGGCTGACGGGCATTTGTCCGGGCCCTGGGGTGGTGTTGCTGGGCGCCGGCCTCCATGCCGGGCTGATCTATGTGTTAGCCTTACTGGCCGGGATGGTGCTCTATAGCGTGATCGAACGCGCTCGCCATCCAACATGACTGATACTGTTTGACGCTCCGTCAGTCCTTGGCTAGACTCGCAGCACTTTGGTTCCCCGACAACATGGAGAAGTGCCATGAGCGATAACAATAATCCGATTCTCACTCAGATCGACGAACAGGTGAAAGGCCATCCGGTCGTCCTGTACATGAAGGGCACACCGCAGTTTCCGCAGTGTGGTTTTTCACAGCGCGCCTGCAAGTTGCTACGCGAGAGCGGCGTCAGCAAATTCTTCAGCGTCAACGTGCTGGAAAATCCGGAAATTCGTGAGGGTGTGAAAGTCTATGCCAACTGGCCGACCATTCCGCAGCTTTACGTGAACGGTGAATTCATCGGCGGTAGCGACATCATGATGGAAATGTTCCAGGCGGGCGAATTGCAAACGCTGCTGGATCCCTATAAGAACTGATGGAAGCCTTTCTCGTTTCGGCCGGCGTTGTGGCGCTGGCCGAAATCGGCGATAAGACCCAGTTGTTATCGCTGGTTCTGGCCGCGCGTTACCGCGCGCCATGGGCGATTAGTGCGGGGATTTTTGTCGCCACGTTATTGAATCATGCACTGGCGGCGTTAGTGGGCGAAACCGTCTTTGTCTGGATCGGACCCGATTGGATGCGCTGGATCGTCGGGTTGTCCTTCATTGCAATGGCGGTCTGGACGCTGATTCCGGATAAGCTGGACGATGATGAAGAGAATGCCGCCGAAAAGACGCTGCGTCGTTACGGTGTTTTCGCCATGACGGCGGTCATTTTCTTCCTGCTGGAGATGGGCGACAAAACACAAGTGGCTACTGCCATTCTGGCGGCCCGTTTCAATGACTTGCCGCCAGTCGTCATGGGTACGACGCTTGGCATGCTGATCGCGAATGTGCCACTGGTATTTTTTGGCAACGCGCTACTACGTCATGTGCGCATTGAACTGGTGCACCGCGTGACGGCGGTGTTGTTCCTGCTCCTCGGGACCGCCACGCTGGTCGGTGTGTCGATCTAAGCCAGGCGTTTTCTGGCGCGCGAAATTGCCGCCTTCACCTGAGTCGGTGCCGTGCCGCCAATATGATTGCGGGCGGACAACGAGCCATCCACCGTCAGTGCATGAACCACGTCGGATTCAATCAGCTTTGAAAACGCTTGCAATTCGGCCAGCGTCAGGTCGGCCAGATCCACGCCTTTCTGTTCGGCGGCCTTCACGGCTAAGCCAACGACTTCGTGCGCTTCGCGGAAGGGCAGGCCCTTGCGCACCAGATAGTCGGCCAGATCGGTCGCTGTGGCATAACCCTGAAGCAGGGCGTTGGCCATTGGCTCAGGGCGTACGGTAATACCGGGTACCAGATCGACAAAAATGCGTAGCGTATCGGTCAGCGTATCGACAGCGTCGAACAACGGTTCCTTGTCTTCCTGATTGTCCTTGTTATAGGCCAGCGGTTGGCCTTTCATCAGCACCAGTAATGTGTTCAGATCGCCGATGACCCGGCCGGTTTTACCACGCGCCAGTTCGGGCACGTCGGGGTTCTTCTTCTGCGGCATGATCGACGAGCCGGTGCAGAAACGGTCGGCCAGCATCACGAAACCGAAGCGCGGCGTCATCCACAGCACCAGTTCTTCCGAGAAGCGGGAGAGGTGAATCATGGCCAGCGACGCGGCAGCGCAAAACTCGATAGCGAAATCGCGGTCGGAGACGGCGTCCAGCGAATTTTCGCAGACCGCTTCGAAGCCCAGTTGCTCGGCGACGAAATGGCGGTCGATCGGGTAGGTGGTGCCGGCCAGCGCGGCACTGCCCAGAGGCAGGCGGTTCACCCGGCGGCGCAGATCGGTCAAACGCTCGGCATCACGTGCCAGCATTTCTACATAGGCCATCAGGTGGTGACCGAATGTCACGGGTTGAGCGACTTGCAGATGGGTGAATCCGGGCATCGGGGTGGCGGCGTGTTGCTCGGCCAGCGTCACCAGCGCCAGTTGCAGGCGCTTGAAAAGTTCAATCAGGGCATCAATGCTGTCGCGCAGCCAGAGGCGGATGTCGGTGGCGACCTGATCGTTACGCGAGCGACCAGTATGCAGGCGCTTGCCAGCATCGCCCACCAGGCTGGTCAGACGGTGCTCGATGTTGAGGTGGACATCTTCGAGGTCGAGCGACCAGACGAATTCGCCGCGCTCCAATTCGCCGAGAATCTGCGCCATGCCCCGCTCGATATCGGCCAGATCCTGCGCGCTGATAATGGCCTGTTTGGCCAGCATGCGGGCGTGTGCCAGCGAGCCGCGGATGTCCTGTTGCCATAAACGCTGGTCGAAATCGACCGATGCGGTATAGCGTTTGACGAGTTCGGACATCGGTTCGTCGAAACGGCCTGCCCAAGTGTAGGGCGTGGTGGCTTGGGGCTTTTCGTTGGCGGACATGGTGGCAAGTCGCAAAAGTGGCTGTAAACCCCGAATTATAAAGGATGCCGCATGCTAGGATTACATTCATTCGGGCACTAGGCCCATAGATTTTGTGTTGACTGACCGCTATGTCGAAACCCCTTGTCATTGCTTCCCGAGAATCCCGCCTGGCCATGTGGCAGGCGAAACACGTACAAAGTCGCCTGCAGGCGCAAAACCCCGATCGCGATGTGCAGATTCTGGGCATGACCACGCGTGGTGACCAGATTCTGGATCGACCGCTGGCCGCGATTGGCGGGAAAGGGCTCTTCATCAAAGAGCTGGAAGTTGCCATGGCGGAAGGGCGCGCCGATCTGGCTGTCCACTCCATGAAAGATGTGCCGATGGAGATGCCGGAAGGCTTTGTGCTGGCCGCCATCAGCGCGCGTGAAGATCCGCGAGATGCCTTCGTCAGCCCGCGTTATGCCGCACTGGTTGACCTGCCCGCTGGTGCGATTGTCGGTACTTCCAGCCTGCGGCGAGAAGCACAGTTGCGAGCGAAGTTTCCGCATCTGGTTATCAAGCCCCTGCGTGGCAATTTGGATACCCGTCTTAAAAAACTCGACGCAGGTGAATACGACGCCATTATTCTGGCGGCGGCAGGTTTGGTGCGTTTAGGGTTGGCGGATCGCATTCGTGCCCGCATCGACCCTGCTGAGATGCTGCCTGCGCCTGGCCAAGGCGCGTTGGGGATTGAAATTTGCGCGGGGCAACCGGATAACCAACAGATTGCCGATGGTTTGGCGGACGCCGAGACTGCAGCATGCGTTAGCGCCGAACGTGCATTTTCCCGTCGTCTGGGCGGCAGTTGTCATTTGCCGATCGCCGGTTTTGCGGTCGGAGAACCCGGTCAACAGTTCTGGTTACGGGGTTTGGTCGCGTCTGTGGATGGTACGCAGATCGTGGCGGGTGAGTGCCGCGGCGCCTGGGGTGAGGCCGAAGCACTCGGTCTGGCGCTGGCCGAGCAATTGTTGGCACAGGGAGCCGATCGGCTGATCGACGCATTGAACAAAGTACCTCATTAAGCGATGAGCGCAGCGCCGACGGGACAATCCTTGCCGTTGCGCGGTAAACGCATTCTCGTCACACGTCCGGAAGGCCAGGCCGACAAGCTTTTATCGGGTATCTGCGCGCTGGGAGGCCAAGCCGCGCATATTCCCTTTCTGGCCATTGAACCCTGTGCGGACCCCGTTGGGTTGGCACACATGGCCCATCAGCTGAGCGACTACCGCGCCTGCCTTTTTATCAGTGTCAACGCTGTGCAATGTGCCTGGCCCGGTTTGGTGCCCGATGGCTGGCCTAAGACGCTGGCGGCAGCGGCGGTCGGGCCCGGTACCGTCCGCGCTTTGCGTGCGCGGGGTGTCTCGGAAGTCATTGTACCGGCCAGCCGTTTCGATTCCGAGGGCTTGCTGGCCGAGCCCTTCTTTGCAGAAAGCCAGTGTCGTGGACGCGCTTTTGCCTTGATCCGGGGTGACGGTGGGCGTGACTTGCTGGCGCAAACCCTGCGGGCGCGTGGCGCTACGCGCGTCGATGAGGTGGCGGTTTACCGGCGGTGCCTGCATCCTGAAGCGCTGTCGCGTCTGGCCGAGTGGTTGCAGGCTGGCAGTCATTCATTGGCCGATATGATTTTGATCAGCAGTAGCGAATCCCTGCAGCGCGTTATGGCGGTGGCTACGGCGACTATTGCCACGCGCTTGCGTCAAACGCCATTGCTGGTGCCGCATCCGAAAATCGCTGACTGCGCGCGCGCGTTGGGTTTTTCCAGCATATGTATCAGCGATGGGGGAGATGACGGCCTCTTGCATTGTCTGCGCTCGTATAATGACACGTGCAATACCACCATCATGAACGAGAATAAAACGCCATGAGCGATCAGCCGCCGACCCCGCAACTGCAAACTGAAACCGTGACCTCCACGCAAAAGCCACAGCGCACTTCAAGGAAGCCCCGCACGATCGGGCGCTGGGTGATTGTGCTGTTGTTGCTGGTCATCATTGGTATGGGCGTTCAGCAACTCGCCGCCGTGCGTTTTTGGGAAACGCTGGATAATGAAGCGGGGCAGATCGCCACCGTCGATGGCCGTCTGGCTGCGCTGGAAGCGGCGGTTGCCGACCAGAACCGCCTGCGTGACGACATTCGCCAGATGCAGGAAAGCTTGCAGCAGGAGCGTGCGCTGTTAAGTTTGGACAGGGTCGAGCAGCAGATTGATGCCGGTTGGCAAATCTGGGTCGGAACTGGCGACCCCAAAATACTGATGGTGACACTGGAAAAGGCGCAGCGTAGTCTGGCAAACCAAACGGACGCCGCTGCGCAAGCGTTGCGACTGGCCTTGGGACAGGATCTGTCCACGCTGAAATCGCAGCAGACGGTTGATCTGCGGGCGGCCATCGAAAGTATTGACGCCGTCATCGCCAGTATCGACCGTTTGCCATTGATTCAGGATCGTCGCGTCTTGAAGGTAGAGACAGGTGTGACCGCCTCACCGAAAGTTGAGGCACCCGCCGCAGCGACGCTGCTCGAACAGTCGCGCCAGATTGCGACAGAATTGGCAGATGAGCTCTGGCAGACGATTCGCGGCATGATTCGCGTACAGCGTTTGGATCATGCTGAGGCGGCGCTCATCGCCCCGGAGCAAAAGGTTTTCCTGCAGCAGGGCTTACGCCTGTTGCTGCTTGATGCCCGCCATGCGCTCATCCAACGCAACACGCCGGTGTATCAACAGACTTTGGCGCAGGCACGTGCCTGGATCGTTAAATATACCGATGGGGCAGATGCCTTGGTTCGAGAGGATCTGGCCGCTTTGCAACGTCTGCTCACGATCAATATTGATCCTTCGGCTGTCAGCCTCGATCACACGCGTCAGGCACTGGCGGCAGCGCGCGCGGCGCTAACCCGTGAACCCGTGGTTGCTGCGTCAGCACCAGCGCCTGCTGCAACAGAGCAGCCCAAAACCGACGAATCGCTCAAAACGCAGGAAACCGGTAAGGGAGCCCCCCAATGAGAAAGACCGTGCTCTGGGGATTAGTGCTGGCCATCCTGGCGGCGCTATTGGCAGGCCTGCTGGCACGCAATGATGGCTACGCGCTGATCGTCGTATCAGATTGGCGTGTGGAGATGTCGCTTAATTTCCTCGTTCTGGCAATCATTGTGACGCTGGTTTCGGGCGCCATTCTGCTCAAGCTGGTGCAAGGCATGATTCATTTGCCGGCACGCCTGGCGCGCTACCGCGCTTTGCGTCGCCAGCGCAAAGGTGAGCAGGCTTTTCTGTCGGCATTGCGCCTACTGCTGGAAGGCCACTACGAAGCCGCTATCAAAGCGGCCGAACGTTCACGCAAACTGGGTTTTGCCGCTGGGTACGCTAACCTTCTGGCGGCTCGTGCCGCGCAAGGGTTGGATGATAGCGATCGCGCCGCTGTCTGGTTAGGGCGCGTTGATACAGAGGACCCCACGCTGGTGGCGGCACGCCTGCAACAGGAGGCTGAGATGCTGGTGGCGCGTCGCCAGTACGAACCGGCACTGCAGGTATTGGATTTGGCGCGCCGTCAGACTCGACCGCCGCGCAGCACCGCTTCGTTGCGTACCGAGCTGCGTGCCTTGCTCGGCACCGAACGTTGGGAGGATGTGCTGGTACAGGTACGGGAACTACGGCCGCGCGATGGGTTGTCCCCGACCTTTCTTGCCAGTTGCCGCCGTCAGGCGCATCTGGGTAACCTGCGTCACTACCGCAGCGATACGCAACGGTTCTCGATGTACCTGACGCAGATTCCACACAAGGAGTGCGATGTCGATCTGCTGGATGCGGCAGACGCGATGTTGAGTCGCATGATGGCCGATGAATGGACGGCGAAGGCGCGTGCGTTTATCGACGCGCAGAAGCGTTGTTAGGCTATTAGGCCAGCCAGTCCTGATGCGGTAGAAAGTCGGTGTACAGCGCCGCTTCCGGCGAACCGGCTTCGGGTTGCCAGCCATAACGCCATTTCACGATAGGCGGCATCGACATCAGGATGGATTCCGTACGCCCGCCCGATTGCAGGCCGAACAATGTGCCGCGGTCGAACACCAGGTTGAACTCCACATAGCGGCCGCGCCGATAGGTTTGGAAATCACGTTCACGTTCGCTCCAGGGCGTATCGCGACGGCGTTGCAGGATCGGTGTATAGGCGTTGACGAAGGCATCGCCCACCGAGCGGGTTAGCGCAAAGCTGGCATCAAAACCCGGTTCGTTGAGATCGTCAAAAAACACACCGCCCACACCGCGTGCTTCGTTCCGGTGCTTGAGGAAGAAGTAGCGGTCGCACCAGTCTTTGAAGCGTGGGTAGTAGTCGGCACCATGTGGCGCGAGTGCATCACGACATGTCTGGTGGAAATGCACGGCATCGTCGCGAAAACCGTAATACGGCGTCAGATCCATGCCGCCGCCGAACCAGAATACCGGCGCAGCATCGGGTTGCCCCTTGGGGGGATGTGCCACGAAGTAACGCACGTTCATATGCGCTGTCGGGCAGTAGGGGTTGCGCGGGTGCATGACCAGCGACACGCCCATGGCTTCATAGGGGCGACCGGCGAGCTCGGCGCGGTGCGCAGACGCCGAGGGCGGTAGTTGTTCACCCATGACGTGCGAAAAATTGACGCCACCCCGCTCGATCAGATTGCCTTCTTCGATCAGACAGGACATACCGCCGCCACCGGCCGCGCGTGTCCAGCAATCCTGGCGGAATGCTTGTCCGTCCAGCGCCGACAGCGTATCGACGATACGCTGCTGCAGGTTACGCAAATAGCGTTCGACGATTTCCGAACGCGGTGCCACGGATGGTATTTCGGACATGACGAATGCGCAGACGCCGGTTAGCGGTTGATGGCACGGTAGCCGATGTCCTTGCGGTACTGCATGCCATCGAACTGAATGCTGGCGGCGGCTTCGTAGGCACGCTTCTGTGCTTGGGCGACATTTTCACCGAGCGCCGTGACGCAGAGCACGCGACCACCGTTGGTCACTACGTTACCGTTCTCGTCGGCCGTGCCAGCATGGAACACATGGGCATCATCGCCTGCAGCATTGCCGGGCGGCAGGCCATGAATGATGTCGCCTTTGCGCGGCGTATCCGGATAGTTGGCGGCAGCGAGTACGATACCGAGCGTGACGCGGCGGTCCCACTCGGTCTGTGCCTGATCCAGTGTGCCGGCAATGGCGTGTTCAAACATTTTTACAGCGTCCGATTTCAGACGCATCATGATCGGCTGCGTTTCCGGGTCACCCATGCGCGCATTGAATTCCAGCGTCTTCACTGAGCCGTCCTTGCCGATCATCAGACCGGCGTAGAGGAAACCGGTGAATGGAATCCCGTCGGTTTCCATACCGCGCACGGTCGGCAGAATGATGTCGCGCATGACTTTGGCGTGGATTTCCGGGGTGACCACCGGCGCGGGCGAATAGGCGCCCATGCCCCCCGTGTTGGGGCCCGTGTCGCCATCGCCAATCCGTTTGTGGTCCTGGCTGGTCGCCATAGGCAGGACATTCTTGCCATCGACCAGCACGATAAAGCTGGCTTCTTCGCCATCAAGAAAGTCTTCGATGACGACGCGTGCACCGGCACTGCCGAGTTTGTTGCCGGAGAGCATGTCGTCAATGGCCGCGTGGGCTTCATCCAGCGACATGGCAACGACCACGCCCTTGCCGGCGGCGAGGCCATCGGCCTTGATGACGATGGGGGCGCCACGACGATTGACGTAATCATGCGCCGCTGCGGCGTCTGTGAATGTTTCGAAGCCGGCTGTCGGGATGTTGTGACGAGCCATGAAGCGCTTGGCAAAATCTTTTGAGCTCTCCAGTTGGGCGGCGGCCTTGGTTGGACCAAAAATCTTCAGACCGCGTTCACGGAAAATATCGACGATGCCACCGGCCAGCGGTGCTTCCGGGCCCACCACGGTGAGGTGGATGGCGTTCTGTGCGGCAAAGTCGGCCAATGCGTTGAGGTCGGTGATCGGCACGTTTTCCAGCTTGGGTTCGCGTGCTGTGCCGGCGTTACCCGGTGCGACATAGACTTTGGTGACGCCTGCGGCTTGCGCCAGTTTCCAGGCCAGAGCGTGCTCACGACCACCGGAGCCGATAACGAGAATTTTCATAAACGACCTACGGGTTGTTGAATGACTGAAGAAGCAGAAACGCGTTGATTGAAACGGTGCAGCGTATTAACGGAAGGCGAATTTCGCCCACCAGAACAGTACGTTGCCGTTCCCCTGGCCACCAGGAACATAGGCAACCTGCACGTCCAGGGGGCCGTAGCCGACCGAGGCAACAGGCAGCGCAGCGGGAATCGGGGCGTAATTGCCGATGTCAGAGCGCATGAAGATAAACGCGGTCAGGCCGACGCCCACCTTGAATTGGTCGTCCAGCGGGCGCCAGGTCGGCACCCAGCCATAGCCTGCCGTGTACATGGGTTTACCGTGCGAATCCTGGTAGGCCATCATATAAATGCCTTCCCAGTTGCCGCTGTTGTTGTACCAGCCCTTGCCGACACCGCCTCCCCACGGGTGCTCGGTGTACTGCGCGCGTTTCTCGGCGGAATACGCAAAGGGGAGGTGGTAGGTCCAGAAGGGCACGTAGACCTCGTAATCGCCCTTGTGCCAGATATCGGACAGATGTTGGCCGGCGGTATCCCAGGCGGTGCTATACCAGGATTTGCTGTCAACCGCTTTATCGGTATCGGGCGTGCCAGCGATCACCACATGCTGAGGCGCTGTCGCGGTGTTCACGGAAGTTACCGTATGCGCCGCGCTCTCTGGGGCGGCTGGCGCAGCGTCCGTGTCGGCGGGCGATTGCGCATGGACCCGCGTACTGATGATCGCAGCGGCGAGTAAGACGGCAAGAAGTCGAGAGCAATTCATGGCGATGACGACGGAATGGTTGGTGACAATCAGTGGCGGAAATGGCGTGCACCGGTCACGACCATGGCCAAGCCGTGTTCGTCGGCTGCAGCAATGACCTCTTCGTCACGCATCGAACCTCCCGGCTGGATGACTGCCCTGGCGCCTGCTTCGGCCAGTACATCAACGCCGTCGCGGAATGGGAAGAACGCATCGGAGGCCACGACGGAACCGACCAGCGACAGTTTGGCGTTGGCGGCCTTGATGGCAGCGATACGGGTGGAGTCTACACGCGACATCTGACCGGCACCGACGCCAAGGGTCATGCCGTTACCGCAGAAGACGATGGCATTGGATTTGACAAATTTTGCAACGCGATAGGCAAACAGTAGATCAGCAATTTGTGACGGTGTCGGTTGTACCTTCGTCACCACCTTGAGATCGCTGGCCTGCACGTTGAATGCGTCCGGCGTCTGAACCAGCAGTCCGCCACCGACGCGCTTGAGTTCCAGTGCATGGTAGACCGGCGTGGTACCGGTCGGGAGCGGTACGGTGAGGACGCGCAGATTGGCTTTGGCCTGTAGCAGCGCCATAGCGGCCGGCGTAAAGGCCGGGGCGATCAGCACTTCGACGAAGTGCTTGCGGGCGTTCATCGCTTCGATGACATCGACGTCAACGCTGCCGTTAAAGGCGATGATGCCGCCGAAGGCCGAGGTCGGGTCAGTCTGGAACGCCTTTTCATAGGCCTGGAGCAGGTTGCTATCGACCGCAACGCCGCAGGGGTTGGCATGCTTGACGATGACACAGGCCGGTTCGTGGAAGGTTTTTACGCATTCCCAGGCGGCATCGGCATCGGCGATGTTGTTGTAGGAGAGCTCCTTGCCGCCATGCTGTGTGTAATTGGCAATGGCACCCGCAGTCGCTGTGCTGTCACGGTAGAACGCAGCTTTTTGTAAAGGGTTCTCGCCGTAGCGCAGGGTTTCGGCACGATCAAATGCAAGTTGCAGATGGCTCGGGAAAATCGACGGCGTCGGTGCGGCCTCGGCCGGTTTGTCTTCGGCGCCAGCATCCAGGCCGGTCAACCAATTGGCGATGGCCGAGTCGTAGCGGGCGGTATGCGTGAAGGCCTTCTTGGCCAGTCCGAAGCGCGTGGTCAGCGATAGCGTGCCGCCGTTGGTCTTCATCTCTTCGATGAGCGGGGTGTAGTCGGCGGGATCAGTGACGATCGCCACGCCGTTGTAGTTCTTGGCCGATGAACGCACCATGGCCGGACCACCGATGTCGATATTCTCGATGGCGTCTTCCAGCGTGACACCGGCTTTGGCAACCGTTTCACGGAATGGATACAGGTTCACGCAAACTAGGTCAATCGTCGGGATACCGTGCTGCTCAATCGTCGCCATGTGTGCTGGCAGATCGCGGCGGGCAAGGATGCCGCCGTGTACCTTGGGGTGCAGCGTCTTGACGCGGCCATCCAGCATTTCCGGAAAACCGGTGTAGTCACCGATTTCTGTCACCTTCAGGCCAGCGTCGCGCAGCAGCTTGGCTGTGCCGCCGGTCGACAGTAGGGCAATGCCCTGGGCATCCAGTGCTTGGGCAAATTCGAGAACACCGGTTTTGTCGGAGACGGAGAGCAAAGCCTGACGGATTTTCATGATGGATCAGAGAACGATAAGTGATGGAGAGAGATCGGGAATTCGGTATGTGTGGTTCAGAGCAGACCGTGATCGGCCAGTTTTTTGCGCAGTGTGTTGCGGTTGATGCCGAGCATCTGCGCCGCGACGGTTTGATTGTTCGATGCCTGCGCCATAACAACTTGCAGCATCGGGCGTTCGACGCAACTGATGACCATCTCGTAGACATCGGTCGCTGGTTCGCCAGCCAGTTCGGTGAAGTATTTTTCCAGCGCCGTGGTTACGGCCAGGGTCAGCGGTGAGGGATGTTGTGTGCTCATGCGGCGAGCTCCTCGGTATTGGCTGGGGCATCGCCCACGGTGTCGTAAATCAGGTGCTCGTGACGCTGGGCCAAAGTACGGAAAAAATCGTCAACGACGAGACGTTGTTCAGCGACGCCGTCCAGACGGTTCATCTGGTGGCGGAAGGCTGCCGAACCGGCCAGCCCCTTGGTGTACCACGAGATATGTTTACGTGCTACGCGGACGCCGGTTTCGGTACCGTAGAAGCCGTACAGGTCTTCCAAATGTTCGAGCAGGATCATCTGGATTTCGGTTACGGCGGGCGGTGGCAGTTTTTGACCCGTGGCCAGATAGTGTTCGATTTCGCGGAAGATCCAGGGGCGACCTTGCGCCGCGCGGCCGATCATGACCCCGTCGGCCCCCGTTTTTTCGCGCACGGCTTTGGCTTTTTCCGGCGTGGTGATGTCGCCGTTGGCGATCACGGGAATACGCGCCGCGGCTTTGACAGCGGTAATCGTGTCGAATTCGGCTTCACCGCGATACTGCTGGCAGCGCGTACGGCCGTGGACGGCCAGGGCGCGGATACCGCTGTCCTCGGCAATGCGCAGAATACTTGGCGCGTTTTTGTTGTCGATGTTCCAGCCGGTGCGGATTTTCAGTGTGACTGGCGTATCAGGCACGGCATTCACGACGGCTGTCAGAATTTTGGCCACCAGCGTTTCATGTTGCAGCAACGCCGAGCCGGCCATCACATTGCAGACCTTTTTGGCAGGGCAGCCCATATTGATATCGATGATCTGTGCACCGCGATCGGCATTGTGCTTGGCGGCCTCGGCCATCATGGCCGGATCGGCGCCGGCGATCTGTACCGAAATTGGTGCGACTTCGCCATCGTGATTGGCGCGGCGCTGCGTCTTGGCGCTGCCGTAGAGCAGAGAATTCGAAGTCACCATCTCAGACACGGCCAGACCGGCGCCCAGTTTCTTGCAGAGCTGGCGAAAAGGACGGTCTGTGACGCCGGCCATCGGCGCGACGAACAGATTGTTCCGGAGGTTGAAACCGACGAATTCCATGACTTAGGGCAACGGTAGCGGCAATAAGGAAAGCCTTAAATTATAAAGAGAAAACGTCTTTTTGCCTAATTTTTAGTCAGGGAAATGCTGCGCCGCACTCGGCGCTGGTTTGCGGCTGATTTGACGGCTGCGTCAGGGCCAGGCGCGGGCGCCCCAGATCATGCGGCGCGCCACAAAGTGGCGCAATGGGCTGATGAGATCCAGTGCGCTCAGTGCCACACCGCGCACGGCGTTAAGCGCCGGGAAGGGGGTGGAGAAGGTGCGCACAATACCGTCGGTAAAGCTGGCGGCGCCCCAGCGGTCGGCCTGCCGAATCCTTGCATAGCGGTTCAGCACAGGCGTGCTGCCAGGATCCAATGTTTGGCGCAGTGCCTCGGCCAGCACGGCGGCGTCACGCAGGCCTAGATTGAAGCCCTGGCCGGAAACCGGGTGCAAGGTTTGAGCCGCATTGCCGATCCAAAGTTCGCGCTGGTTAATCACGGGTTGGCGCAGGCGGAGTTTGAGCGGAAAGCTGGCGCGCGGGCCGATATCGGTAAATACCGTCTGCGGGCCGATGGCCTGTTGAATGCGTTGCAGAATGTCGGCGTCGTTGAGCGTAAGCAGCGACTCTGCCGCTTGCTCGGGTACCGTATAAACCACGGATACCCGTTTGCCACCAACGCCATCCACCGGCAGCAGGGCCAACGGGCCTTGTGGCGTGAAGCGTTCCCAGGCTCGTTGGCCGTGGCTTTGCGCCAGGCCCGCCTCGAAAACCAAGGCGCGCTGACCATAGCTGCGTGCAATAACGCCACCACAATCGTCGGGAGGTGTGCCTTCGGCGTGAACGATCAGGCGCGTGCGTACGATCAGCGTGCCGCCTGGCTCGGTGAGTTCGACGTGCCGCCAGAAAGCGGCATCGTGGCTGGTCGCTGTTGAGGCGGATGTTTGACCCGGAGTGACGTCAACCACGCGTGCGGTTGTGTGCTCCTTGTAGCTTAGTTGCGCGCGGTCGTGTTGCAAGGCATTGCCGAATGCGCGGTGCAGACTTTCAATGAGCGCTCCATAGCGTACGACATATCCCAGCGCGGGAATCCGGTAATCCTGTCGATCAATCAGCGTTCGGCCGAAGCCGCCTGCCTGTGAAATGTGAATGGTCTCAATCGGGGTGCAACGTCCGTCACCGGCACCGCTTGTGTTGGGCCAGGCACCATGCGGATTGAGCAATTGGCGCGCCCCTTCGGACAGGGCCAGTGCGCGCGGGTCGTTGACTGCTGCTGCGAGGGCGCGCTGTTCGACGAGTAGTACGCGGTGCCGACTGCCGGCGAGCAAGAGCGCCAACGTTGTGCCGACCGGGCCGGCACCGAGAATCACGATATCGAATTCCTGCGCGGTATCCACGCTGTGCATCTGGGTGTTCATGGTGCCGATGCCATCCACTGTTCGATGTCGTCGGCGTGTTTCGGTGCCGCGTCAGTCATGACCCGGCAGCCTGTATCGGTGACCACCACATCGTCTTCGATGCGGATACCGATGTTGTGGAAGGCTGTGGGTACGTTGTCCGCGGGGCGGACGTAAAACCCCGGTTCAATGGTCAGCGTCATGCCAGGCTGCAGGCGCACCCATTCGTCATCTTCGTGGTACGGGCCGGCGTCGTGGACGTCCAGACCGAGCCAGTGGCTGGTTCGGTGCATATAGAAGCGTCGATAGTCGCCGGATTCAATGATGCCGTCGACACTACCCCGGCAAAGTTTGAAATCGATCATGCCCTGAACGAGTACGCGTAATGCGGCATCGTGTGGCGCATGAAATGCCATGCCCGGCCGGGTGTCGGCAATTGCAGCCAATTGAGCGGCCAGCGTGAGGTCATAGAGATTGCGTTGGGCTGTGCTGAAGCGACCGCTGACGGGAAAGGTGCGCGTGATGTCCGAGGCGTAGCCGCTGACTTCACAACCGGCGTCGATGAGCACCAGATCACCGTCGCGCAGCCGCTGGTTGTTGGCGGTGTAATGCAATACGCAGGCGTTGGCACCCCCGGCGATGATAGCCGGGTAGGAGGGCGGGTGTCCGCCAGCCTGCAGAAAGGCGTACTGCAGTTCAGCATCCAGTTGGTATTCGTAATGCCCTGGGCGGCAGGCGCGCATGGCGCGGCGGTGGGCGTTGACGGCGATGTCGGCAGCGCGCTGCATTAGGGCGAGCTCGCCTGCATCTTTGCAGCGGCGCATAGGTTCGACCAGCGCGCGCCAGTCGGCAATGATCGTCGGCGGTTGTTTACCCGAGCGCGCCTGGCTGCGCGCATGTTCGAGCCAGCGGCCGACGCGCGCGTCCCATGCAGCATCGATACCGACGCTATGCCAGAGCGTACGGGCACCGATCAGATGCTCACTGACGACATCGTCCAGCGACTCCAGCGGAAACGTATCATCGAAGCCAAAGTGTTCGCGAGCAGCGTCCGGTCCGAAGCGGAAGCCCTCCCACAATTCGCGTTCGATGTCTTTGTTGCGACAGAAGAGCAGGCTTTGTGGCGTGTCCGAGATCAGCAACACCAGCACGGCGTCAGGTTCTTCAAAGCCGGTCAGGTACCAGAAATGACTGTCGAAACGGAAGGGGTGATGCGTGTCGCGGTTACGCAGTGTCTCGCGACTCGTCGGAATGATGGCGACGCCACGTCCTTGCTTGTGCATTTGTTGCAACAGCGCCATACGACGGCGGACAAAGGGTGCCGGGTCAAAAGGTGTAGGCGCCAGTGGCAAGAGTGGTGGGGGAAGGCATCGTTCCGTCATATCTAAATGATACGCTGAGGGTGGGCTTAACGGGCCGTGTTGGCGCGGAGTTCCGCATCGAGCAGCGCCAGGCGTTCCGGTGTGCCGACATCTTCCCAGCGTCCTGGATGGTGTTCACCGCTGACGCGCCCTTGTGTCATGGCGGCGCGCAGTAGCGGTGCCAGTTTGGCGCCTTCGCCAGCTACGAGATTGGTAAACAGGCTGGGGCGATAGAAGCCGATACCGGCAAAGGTACGGGTGTGGGCCGCGTTCGTTGTGCTGTCGGCAGGCTTGTCGGTGACGCGGTCTTTATGCAATACAAAGTCGCCGGTCGGGTGTTGCGGCGGGTTATCGACCAATACCAGATGCGCCAGGTCGTTGCTTGCCAAACTGTGTGCATGAATCGGCCAGTCGCAGTAGATGTCACCATTGATGACAAGGAATGCGGCATCGTTGCCCGCATCCAGGTGCGTCAGCGCCTGACGGATGCCGCCGGCGGTTTCCAATGCGCCTACCGGTTCGGGTGACCAGGTGATTGATAATCCCCAGCGGTTGCCATCACCGAGGGCGGCAACCAATTGTTGGCCCAGGTGTGCGTGGTTGATCACAATGTCCTGAAAGCCGGCGGCAGCCAACCGTTCCAGGTGGTACACGATCAATGGTTTATCGGCAGCCGGGAGCAGTGGTTTGGGGCAATGGTCGGTCAGCGGACGCATCCGCTCACCACGTCCCGCCGCCAGAATCATCGCACGCATGGGTGGGTCTCAGAAGGTGTAGCCGATCTGTAGATCGCGCGGCGAGAGACGCTCCAGAATCGGCACCAGTGGGCGTAGTTCGGCATAACGCTCGGCCGTGCGATAGGTGTAGTTGAAGAAGCGCGGCAGATCTTCCAGATAGTGTGATTTGCCGTCGCGGTAGTTCAGGCGGCAGAAAATACCCAGTACTTTAAGGTGTCGTTGCATACCCATGAACTCATAGGCACGCCAGAAGTCGCCAAAATCGGCGTGTACCGGTAAACCGGCCTTGCGTGCGGCTTCCCAGTAACGAATTACCCAATCCAGCTCGCGTTCTTCGTCCCAGGAAATGAACGCGTCGCGAAACAGTGAGACCACATCGTAGGTGATGGGGCCGTAAACTGCATCCTGAAAGTCCAGAATGGCCGGGACGCCGACGTCGTCAGTACGCATCATGTTGCGTGGCATGTAATCGCGGTGCACGAAAACGCTGGGTTGCGCCAAGGCGGATTGGACAAGTGCGTGCATGACGCCGTTCAGCCAGCCCTGTTCCTTCTCGCTGAGCGTCAGGCCTGCGTGTTTGCCGATGCACCACTCGGGGAAAAGCCCGAGTTCGCGGCGGAGAAGGGCCTCGTCGTAGGTGGGCAACACGCCGGGTTGCGAGGATACCTGCCACTGCACCAACGCCTTGATGGCGCCGCGTATCAGCGTATCGGCTTCTTTGGCATCGGCTGCATGAAGCGCTTTCAAGTAACCGGTGTTGCCCAGGTCGTTGAGCAGCAGATAACCATTCTCGACATCGGCCGCCAGCACTTTGGGGGCCGTCAGCCCGGCTTTAGCCATCAGCCCGGCGATTTGCACGAAGGGACCGACATCCTCTTTGTCCGGCGGGGCGTCCATCAGAATGGCGGTCTCGCCGTCCGGCCAGGTGGCCCGGAAATAGCGGCGGAAACTGGCGTCGGCTGAGGCTGGGGAGAGGCTGGGGGTGCCAGGGTGCAGCCGACTGTCGGTGACGAATTGAGTACCGGCAACAAGGCGGTCATCGGTTTGGAGACTGGGGTGTGTTGCCGTATGAGTGCTTTGGGTGGCGGAGGTGGTCATGTCGGTAGGGCGCGGCAGGCTCACTGCCGCTGAAAATGCTAGAATTAGCACTATTTTACCTTGCTGCGGACAGACGTTCGCCGTTTTGGAATTTCGACTTCTGATTTGTTGTGCGCGACGCTTTGTGCCTTATCCTCTGATTTCCTCTGAACCGCTTCTGGAGCGCGCGCCGACCGCGGCGCGGCTACCGCTCGCCCTGCTGTTGGCCAGCCTGGGACTGGGTCTGGCTGTGGTGACGCCAGCTCAGGCACAAAGCTCGGCCACGCCGACTCGGTTGGCGCCGCTGTTGGTCGATCCGGCGTTGCTGGGTGGTGCACCGGTCAGCACAGCACCGTCACCGGCGGCTATGGGTAGTCTGGGTGCCAGTGCTGCGGCTAAAAAAACCAGAGCAGCGACACCGCGACCGGCTGTTTTGACGGCCAATCCCCCGGTTGAGCCGACCGTGCCGCCGACGGCGACAACACCCGCGTCAGAACCTGCGTCTGCTGCGCCCCGAACGGTTGCCGCGCAGCGCCAACCGGAACCGGTGGTCACGGGCTCAGATCCTGAGCCCGTGCCGACAAGACCGGCCCCGGTCGCACCAGCCCTTCCTGGTGATCCCGTTACACCGTCGCGTACGCCTGCCACGCCCGCCGTGCCAACGGAGCCGGCGCCCGCCCGTACACAGGAAAACGAGCCGGGGACCGTGAACCGTGATCGTAAGGATGCACCGCTGGCGGCGGATGACCGAGCGACACCTGTTGAACCCAGCCCCATGCCGAAAGCGTTGCCCAAGCAACAGACGGAGCTGCTGGCGGATGTCATCACCGGCCGGAACGATCTTGAGTTGACGGCGACGGGGAACGCCGAGCTGCGACGCGATGGCGCGCTGCTCAATGCCGACAGAATGGTCTACAACATCGTTGAAGACAATGTTGATGCGCAGGGCAACGTGCTTTACCGTGACCCGGGCCAAGGAGCCACGATGACCGGTAGCGATGCCAACATGGTGGTCGCTGCACGTACCGGTTACATCGATAACGTCAATTACGAGATCCGTACGCAGAAACGCGTCACGCAGACCGCTCAAGGGCCGTCAACTTTCAATGCGCCATCCTTGCCTTCGATGGGTCAGCAGTCGGCCGGGGGAATCGGCCAGCCGATGACCCGTGCCGGAATCGAGCCGGTGGATTCGCCGAATGCCGACATTACGGGAGCGGAAGGTAACGCAATGCTGCCGGGGCAGGCACCCTTGGCCAAAGTGATCGAAACGGTTGCGCACGGCCAAGCTTCGCGCATTTATCTGCAGGGTGAGGGGCGTTACAAGGCGGAGGATGCCACGTACACCACATGCCCGGCCGGCGACAGTGGCTGGTATCTGCGCGCTTCGACCTACCATGCCGATTACGAGCAGAACACCGGTAATGTCGCCAACTCGTTGATGTATTTCCAGAATGTGCCGTTCTTCTATATGCCGTATGCGTTTTTCCCGCTGGATCGGGAACGACATTCGGGTTTTCTGGCGCCGAGTTTCGGGAGTTCGCAGCTCAATGGTTTCCAGGCTTCTGTCCCGTATTACCTGAATCTGGCGCCGAATTATGATGCCACGCTCACGCCTGTGGTCTATGGCAAGCGGGGTGTATCGCTGAATACGGATTTCCGTTACCTCGGTAACGAAGGTAAGACCTTTGTGCCAACGTTCAGCGGGCGCGACGCCTTTAACATCCTGCCGGATGATCGCTTGTTGAACCGGAACCGCTGGAGTTTCCTGTCGCAACACCAGCAGAACTTTCAAAGCCTGCTGCCAGGCCTGAGCGGTGCCTGGGATCTGCAAGGGGTATCAGATTCGTATTATTTCACCGATCTGAACAGCTCTCTGGCGGCTATGTCGCAGTCGTATCTGCCCCGCACAGGGCGCCTTAACTATGCGGCGCCGACCTGGAATGCTTCGGTGGTTGCACAGGGTTACCAGACCCTGAATTTCAACCCGAATGCGCCGGTTGCGACCCCGTACCAGTTGCTGCCGCAGGTCAATTTTGCGATGAACCGCTCGCTGCTCGGCGCGGCCGGCTTCAGCAATGTGCGTCTGAACGATCAGGATGAACTGGAAGTCTTGCCGAGTTACGGCATGTTTGACCAACCGGCGCGTCTGGATGCGCTCATGTCGGCCAATAGCTCGTATTTCACCAACACGACCCCCGGTTACGTGCAGGGCAACCGGTTTTGGGCCTACCCGCAGTTCGTGACAAGCTGGCAAAGCCCGGGTGTTTTCATCACGCCGAAAGTCGGCGTGCATTACACGCAGTACAACACCAACTACGGTCAGTTAACCAATTCCGGTGCCTATAGCTCAACGACGGCAGTGGGTGCAGATACAGCGTCGCGCACGTTGCCGATCCTGTCACTTGACACCGGTATGGTGTTTGATCGTAAAACGGATTATTTCGGGCGTTCGCTGAATCAGACATTGGAACCACGTCTTTATTATCTGTATGTGCCCTATCGCAGCCAGACCAATCTGCCGCTGTTTGATACCGGGGTCGCGGATGTCAGCTATGCCCAGTTGTTCAACGAAAACATGTTTACCGGGTGGGACCGTGTCTCTAATGCCAATCAGGTGACAGCGGCGGTGACCTCGCGCTATTCCATGGAGAAAACCGGGCAACAACTGATGAGTTTCAGTCTGGGGCAACGTGTGTTCTTCCAGCCGCAGCAGGTCAACCTGTATTCCAGCCAGCCGACCAGCGGCTACGGGAGTAATGACTACTTCGGTCAGGCGTCCGGCATGGTCGCCCCGTATACCTCGATTAACGGCTTCGCCCAGGTCAGCCCGTATCCGCAAAGCAACTCGGCCAGTAATAACCCGACCAAGGTCAACCGGATCAACCGGGCCAGCATCGGTGCGCGGTTTCAACCCAGCCGTGAGAATGTGCTGAACTACACCTACCGTTATCAGAATCAGGATTACATTCCCGGTGCGGCCACATCAGGCCCGGCCGCTTCGGCCGTGATGCAGAACGATATCAACGGCGCCTGGAAGATCTGGGGGCCGTGGCGTGTGGTGGGGCGTTACACGTACTCCGCCGTGCAATCGACCCAGGTCGAAAGCTTGGCCGGGCTGGAATATGATGCCGCCTGTTGGGCGTTACGCGCGGTTTATCATCGGGCGATGACCTATAGCTCGACGCAGATGCCGTTTCTCAATACCAGTGTCTTCGTCCAGTTGGAGCTCAAGGGGATGGGTAGTGTCGGTTCCAGCCCGCTGAATGTACTCCGACGCAATATTCCGAATTACTCTCGAGTCTCCGATGCTGCCGCCATGTCGCCGGTGTCGGACCCCTATTACTGATAGACAATGATGGCGGTACTTATGATCTTGATCGATCGATTCGGCAAGCTGTCCACAGCCCGTTGGTTAGTCGGCTTCATGCTGGCGCTGATGCTGTCAATGAGTGCCTATGCGCAAACGGCAGCACAACGCGCCAATCAGCCACAAACCCTGGATCGCATCGTGGCGGTGGTTAACGATGGCGTGATTACCCAATACCAATTGGATAACCGCACGCGCTCGATTACGGCGCAATTGCATCGTCAGAAGGTGCAGCTACCGCCACAGGATCTGTTGCGTCGACAGGTGCTGGACCAGATGATCACCGAACGGGCGCAGGTCCAGCAGGCCAAGGAAGCCGGGATTCGAGTCGAGGACAGCGAGTTGAGCCAGGGCCTGGACCGGGTTGCCGCCAACCAGAAAATGTCCACGGCGCAGTTGCGCCAGACCGTCGAAAAGGATGGCATCAAGTGGAACGATTTCCGCGAAGAAATCCGCGATCAGATGATGATCGCACGCATCCGTGAGCGGGAAGTGGATGCCAAGATCAACGTCACGCCCGGTGAGGTGGATAATTTTCTGGCGAATCAGAGCACAACGGCGGGTGCCGGTGAAGAAGTTCACCTGGCGCATATCTTGATCCGGATTCCGGAAGGTGCATCGCCCGAGACGTTGCAAAAGCTGCGCCTGAAGGCAGTCAATATTGATGAGCAGGCCAGGGCCGGTCGCGATTTCGCTCAACTTGCGGCCTCGTACTCCGAGGCCAATGACGCCATGCAAGGGGGTGATCTCGGGTTCCGTCCTGTTGATAGCCTGCCGCAGGTTATGGCTTCGGCCGTCATCAATCTGCGACCGGGGCAGGTCAGCGAGGTTGTGCGCAGCCCCAGCGGATTTCATATCGTCAAGCTGATTGCCCGGCGCGGCGGACATGCCTTGCCTCAGGTTCAGCAGACGCATGCACGCCATATCCTGATCAAGGTCACAGAGATTACGTCGGAATCTGAAGCCAAACAGAAGATCACTCAGGTGCAACAGCGCCTGAAGAGCGGTGAAGACTTCGCGGCATTGGCCAAACTCTATTCGCAGGATGGCTCGGCGCAAAAGGGCGGCGATCTGGGCTGGCTCTATCCGGGTGATACCGTGCAGCCCTTTGAGCAAGCTATGAATGCGCTCAAGGTCAACGAGATCAGCGGACCAGTGCAGTCACCCTTTGGTTTCCACCTCATTCAGGTGTTGGAGCGCCGTACCACCGATGTGTCGCAAGAGCGGCAACGTCAGCGCGCCATGATGGCGTTACGTCAGCGTAAGCTGGAAGACGCCAATCTGGAATGGGTGCGTCAGGTGCGTGACCGCTCGTACGTTGAAATTCGCCTCGACGATCAATAATCACTGAATGACCACGCAAACGCGCCGACTGGCGATTACCTCGGGGGAGCCGGCGGGCATTGGCCCGGATCTGTGCCTGCGCCTTGCCGAACGGGACTGGCCGGATGCGCTGATCGTATTGTGTGATCGCAATTTGCTTGCGGCGCGTGCCGCCGAGATCGGTTATCTGCCTGAGTTTCGGGTGTATGACCCGGCCGTGCCGCCGCAGCCTTCGCAGCGAGGCATTCTGACCGTTTGCGATCTGCCGGTTGCTGCGCCCGTCGTTGCTGGCACGCTGAATGTTGAAAATGCCGGGTATGTGATCCGTCTCCTGGATCGGGCGATTAGCGGTTGCCGGCGCAACGAATTTGCTGCCATGGTGACGGCGCCCTTGCATAAAGGGGTGATTAATGACGCGGGTCGTCCATTTACCGGCCACACCGAATACCTGGCCGAACAGACGGATACCCCCCGCGTGGTGATGATGCTGGCTGGCGAGACCTCTCACGGGCTGCTGCGTGTGGCGTTGGCAACGACACACCTGCCATTGGCTGATGTGCCGAGCGCTATAACAGAAGAAGAGTTGACGGGGGTACTGCGTATTCTGCATACCGATCTGCGCGATAAATTCGGTCTGACCAATCCGCGCATTCTCGTGACGGGGCTGAACCCGCACGCGGGCGAGGGGGGGCATATGGGCCGCGAAGAAATCGAGGTTATCGCCCCTGTGCTTGACCGTTTGCGCGCCGAAGGCATGAATCTGATCGGGCCGCTACCGGCGGATACGCTGTTTACGCCGCGCGTGCTGCCCCAAGGTGACGCCGTGCTGGCGATGTACCACGATCAGGGTTTGGCACCGCTGAAATACGCCACCTTCGGTCAGGGTATCAATATCACCCTGGGCCTGCCGATCATTCGTACTTCGGTCGATCATGGCACCGCCCTTGATCTGGCGGGTCGCGCTATCAACGACCCCCATGCCGCCGATGTCGGCAGTCTCTATGCCGCCGTCAAGTTGG
This sequence comes from Fluviibacter sp., assembly GCA_048859965.1. Taxonomy (GTDB): domain Bacteria; phylum Pseudomonadota; class Gammaproteobacteria; order Burkholderiales; family Rhodocyclaceae; genus Fluviibacter. The sequence continues at coordinate 4,903 of JBLIZO010000003.1, read as the reverse complement.
CCTCGGCACTGGCGTCAACGTGTGCAGAAAGACCTGTGGCATGAGCCGTTCTGGTCACCCTGCAAAATCGCAAAGTCGTCTGGCTGCTGAGACCGGTCACAAAGCGCGCAAGCGTTTCGGTCAGAATTTTCTTATCGATCAGGGCATTATTCATGGCATCGTCGATGCGGTGAACCCCCGCGTGGGTGAGCATGTCGTCGAAATCGGGCCGGGGCTGGGGGCGCTGACGCAGCCGCTGCTGGCGCGTGCCGGTCATTTGCATGTGGTGGAACTGGATCGCGATCTGATTGCGCGGCTCGAAAAAAAATACACGCGCGAACAGATGACCATTCACGCTGGCGACGCGCTGGCCTTTGATTTCTCGACGTTGGGGCCGGATCTGCGGGTGGTCGGTAACTTGCCCTACAACATCTCGACGCCGATTCTGTTTCATCTGCTCGATAAGGTTGAAGCGATTCGCGACATTCATGTGATGCTGCAGAAAGAGGTCGTTGATCGCATGGTCGCCGGACCGGGTGATGCCGATCGGAGCCGTCTGTCAGTGATGTTGCAGCGTTACTGTTATCTGGAGCCACTGCTCGATGTGCCACCGGAGTCGTTTGATCCGGCGCCGAAGGTGAATTCAGCCGTGGTGCGCATGATCCCAAAACCAGTCGCAGAGCGCTTGTCCGTGGATGAGGCCAAGCTACAGGCCGTGGTTAATGCGGCGTTCTCGCAACGCCGGAAAATGGTGCGCAACACCCTCAAGCCGTTGCTGACGGCTGAACAGATCGACGCTGCCGGTGTTGAGCCTACCGAGCGTGCGGAACAACTCACCGAAGCGGATTTCGTTGCGCTGGCTAACCAGCTTGCTTGAACGACATGCTTAGCTGAAGGTGGCGATGACCGGCGTGTGATCCGAAGGTCGTTCCAGCGTGCGCGGTGCTTTGTCGATGGTGCAGGCAGTGCAGCGATCCGCCAGCGTAGTGCTGGCCAGGATATGGTCGATGCGCAAGCCAAAATTTCGGCGGAACGCATTCATACGGTAATCCCACCAGGAAAAGCTTTTTTCGGGTTGCTCAAATTTGCGGAATACATCGCAAAGCCCCAACGCTTCGAGCGCAGCAAAGGCGGCACGCTCCGGCGGCGAAACGTGAATCGTCTCCTTCCAGTCCGGGTGTGCATCGGCATCGGTAGGCGCGATGTTGTAGTCGCCGATCAGGCAGAGTTGGGTTGAAGTCATCAACTCCTGTTTCAGCCATGCCGTCAGGTGTACCAGCCAATCAAGTTTATAGGCAAACTTCTCGCTGCCCGGCGCCTGCCCGTTCGGAAAGTACGCATTGACCACGCGTACGCCGCCAATGCTTGCCGCGATCACGCGCTGTTGCGGGTCGTCGTACCCCGGAATGCCGCGTTGGATATCAGTAATCGGCGAACGCGACAGAATGGCGACGCCGTTATAGGTTTTCTGGCCGGCGAATACGGCCTCGTAGCCGACTTCCCGAATCGCTTCGATCGGAAACTTGGCGTCCTCGCACTTCAACTCCTGCAAGCCGACAATATCCGGCTGCGCCGAAGTCAACCAATCCAGCAAGTGGGGTAGGCGTACGTTGAGCGAGTTCACGTTCCAGGTGGCGATTTTCATGGCAGGTTGCCTCTGTGAAGCCTTGCCGAGGTCGGCGCTTCGAAAACCCAGTCAGCCTGTATGCGGGTTTGTTCGAGTTGCATGTGGAGTCGTGCGCGCCAGCGCATACGCCCGGTGACGCAGACGGGGATGCTGCCCGTGCCCTCCCAGCGGCCATCCGGCATCGGGCTCAAAGCCACGCGAATCAGACCCATGTCCATGGTGTCGCCGGTAAGCTCGACCCAGGCACTGCTTGGCCGGTTGGTGGGCAGCACCTGTGCGGGGGGCGTGAGCGTCAACGTCAGCGGTGCGCTGACCGGAATGGGGCGCGGTGTAATGCTGAATGACCAGGGCGCTTCAGAGGCCACCGGCGTGATTAACGGGAGCAGACATGACGCCTGATTCAGATCGCACGGCGGCGGTGTAATCTGCGTGGCCTCTTTTGCGTCACTGAGCAGATTGAGCAGCGGCTCTCGGTAGACCTGTCCCAGCACAACCGACAGCACCAGAAGCGCAAAGACCGTCAGGGTCCAGCGGCGCGACACGCGCAGCCTCCCGCGTTTACTTGGCGGGTTGCCAAGCGGTCAGGGCGACATCCAGCCCTTGTGCCAGGCTATCGAGAAAGCGCTCGGCATCGAGTGCCGCCATACAACCGGTACCGGCCGAGGTAATGGCCTGGCGGTAATTGTGATCCTGAACGTCACCCGCCGCGAATACCCCGGCGACGCTTGTGGCGGTAGCAAAGCCGTCATTACCCATGCGCGTGATGATGTAGCCGTTTTCCATGTCGATCTGACCGGCAAACATGTCGGTGTTCGGCTTGTGACCGATCGCGATGAACACGCCACGCAATTCTTTATCCTTGGTGGTGCCGTCGGCCGCCTTGATGCGTACGCCGGTGACGCCGGTGTTATCGCCCAGCACTTCGTCCAGGGTTGAATTGAGCTCCAGGGCGATTTTGCCTTCCTCGACACGCTTGTAGAGCTTGTCCACCATGATCTTTTCGGCGCGGAATTTGTCGCGGCGGTGAATCAGCGTCACCTTGCTGGCGATATTGGCGAGATAGAGGGCTTCTTCAACGGCGGTGTTGCCGCCGCCGACCACGGCCACCTCTTGGTTGCGATAGAAGAAACCATCGCAGGTGGCGCAGGCAGAAACACCGCGACCGGCAAATTGCTCTTCCGAAGGCAGGCCCAGATACTGTGCGGAGGCACCAGTCGCAATAATCAGGGCATCACAGGTGTATTTGCCGGCATCGCCTTCCAGTTCAAAGGGGCGTTGACCGAGTTTCACCGTGTGGATGTGGTCAAAGATCATTTCGGTCTCGAAACGGGCCGCATGCTGCTCGAAGCGGGCCATCAGTTCCGGGCCCATGACGCCATTCACGTCGGCTGGCCAGTTATCGACTTCGGTCGTGGTCATGAGCTGCCCACCTTGGGCCAGGCCCGTAATCAGCACCGGCTTCAGATTGGCGCGGGCGGCATAGATGGCCGAAGTATAGCCAGCCGGACCGGAACCGAGAATCAACAGAGGGATGTGGCGGGTAGCGGCAGACATAACGACTCCTGAATAAGAAAGGACATCCCTGCGGATGTCCGGAAAATCATTAACTTCAGGGATTATAATCCTTCCTCACGCTTCAGTAGTCTTATGGCGCGTTTCCGGTTGTCGGAATCGTTCCCGGACTGTATTCACACTCTGAATTTATGACCCGTCCGTTTTTGCGATCCGTCACTCAACGTATTGAAGGCCCCCGGACCTTACCGGAACGCATCCGCGCGCTGATGCAGGAGGCGCGCTGGGCGTTGCTGGGCTTTGTTGCTCTGGTCGCCGTGCTGGCATTGGGTGGTTATAACCCGACGGATCCGGCGTGGTCACACGCCGGGCGAGGGATGCAGGTCACCAACCCGATGGGGCGCTTTGGCGCCTGGACGTCGGATCTGCTGTTTTATCTGTTTGGCGGTGCCGCCTGGCTATGGGCTTTGTTGCCGCTGGTGCTTATTCTGATGGGCTGGGGGGCGCGCCGCCGTGCGCTGCGCGAGGCTACCGAGGTCGAATCGCGGCCATTGTGGCTGACGCTGACTGGATTTCTCGCCTTGCTGTTGTCTGTGTCGGCCTTTGCCGCCTTGCGTTTTCACAGCAGCGGTGCGACTCTGCCCATGGGGCCGGGAGGCGTTATTGGGCAAAGTCTGGCGATTCTGCTCGGTCACGCCTTCGGTTTTACCGGCGCGACGCTGATCGTGGGCGCGCTCGTGCTCTGTAGTTGGCGCGCGTTCAGCGGTCTGCCATGGATGCGCCTGTTCGAGCAGACCGGTGCGTTCTTTGAGGGCGCTGTCGGTGGTGGTGAACGCGTTGTCGAAAGCTGGCAGGATCGTCGTATTGGCAAGGAAGTCGCTCAGCAACGGGAAGCCAAGGTGGAGCAGAAACGTGCCGAACCGGCTGAGCCAGTGCTGATTGAACCACCGGCGCCTGTGGAAGTGCCGGTGTCGCGTAAAGCCGTACAACGTAAAGAGCGCGAAAAACAGGTGCCGCTATTCCCCGAAGCGGTGGTAGGTGGCAAGCTGCCACCGTTGAGCCTGCTCGACCCGGCGCAGCCACCGACCGACATGCCGACCGAAGAAACCCTGCAGTTCACCTCGCGTCTTATCGAGACGCGCCTCGGCGACTTTGGCGTCGAAGTTAAAGTCATTGCCGCCTACCCCGGCCCGGTGATTACCCGCTACGAGATCGAACCCGCGGTAGGTGTCAAGGGCGCGCAAATCGTCAACCTGATGAAGGATCTGGCACGCGCTTTGAGCTTGGTCTCCATTCGCGTGGTAGAGACCATTCCCGGCAAGACCTATATGGGTCTGGAGCTGCCCAACCCGAAGCGCCAGATCGTGCGGCTGTCGGAGATCATCGGCTCGGAAGGCTACCAGAACATGTCGTCCCGCCTCACCATGGCGCTGGGCAAAGACATCGCCGGCCAGCCGGTTTCTGCCGACCTGGCCAAGATGCCGCACGTGCTGGTAGCCGGCACCACTGGCTCCGGCAAATCGGTTGCCATCAACGCCATGATCCTGTCGGTGCTGTACAAAGCCACGCCGCAGGAAGCCCGTCTGATCATGGTAGACCCGAAAATGCTGGAACTATCGGTCTACGAAGGCATTCCGCACCTGCTGGCGCCGGTAGTGACCGACATGAAGCAGGCGGCCAATGCGCTGAGCTGGTGTGTCGGTGAAATGGAACGCCGTTACCGCCTGATGTCCAAGCTGGGCGTGCGTAACTTGGCAGGCTTCAATCAGAAGATCCGCGAGGCCG
>JBLIZO010000002.1:0-58686 GCA_048859965.1 Fluviibacter sp. | reverse complement strand
CCCGGCATCGGTAAAAGCACGCTGCTGTTGCAGTGTCTGGCGGCTGTTTCTGAACGGGTACCCGTTTTGTATGTCAGCGGCGAAGAGTCTGCCGAGCAGATTGCGCTACGCGCACAACGGCTGGATGTGGATGCGCCGGAAATGCCGCTTTACGCCGAGATCAATCTGGAGAAAATTCTTGTCACGCTGGAAGCGCGCCAACCACGCGTCGCTGTCATCGATTCAATTCAAACCCTCTGGTCGGAAGCGCTCACATCGGCGCCAGGCTCGGTAGCCCAGGTCCGCGAATGCGCCGCCCAGTTGACCCGTTTCGCCAAACAACAGGGGATTACCTTGCTGTTCGTTGGCCATGTCACCAAAGATGGTGCGTTGGCCGGCCCACGCGTGCTGGAGCATATCGTCGATACGGTGCTGTATTTCGAGGGCGACACGCACTCCAGTTTCCGGTTGGTACGTGCTATCAAGAACCGCTTCGGTTCAGTGAACGAGTTGGGCGTTTTTGCGATGACCGAGAAGGGACTCAAGCCGGTGTCGAATCCGTCCGCCTTGTTTTTGTCTCGACACCCCGAACCGGTGCCCGGGGCTTCGATTGTCGTGACGCAGGAAGGCTCTCGCCCATTGCTGGTTGAAGTACAGGCGCTCGTCGATCAGGCGTTGGGTAACCCGCGTCGTTTGACCGTGGGCGTTGAATCGCAACGCTTATCGATGCTGTTGGCCGTGCTGCACCGGCATGTGGGTATTCATTGTGCTGATCAGGATGTTTATGTGAATGCCGTTGGCGGTGTGCGCATCAATGAGCCGGCCGCCGACCTGGCGGTGATTTTGTCAATTCTGTCGTCGTTCCGGAATAAGCCACTGGATCAGAAGCTGTGCGTGTTTGGTGAGGTGGGGCTGACGGGCGAACTGCGCCCGTCGCCACGCGGCCAGGAGCGCCTTAAAGAAGCCGCCAAGCTTGGCTTTACGCACGCCTTGATCCCGGCGGCCAACGCCCCCAAATCGGCAATACCGGGTTTGACGGTCATCGCCGTCCGTCGGCTGGATGAAGCCGTGGACCGCGCTTTTACGCTTTGAGATTCAGGAATTTCGATGTCTATTGACTTTTCGGCCCCGCCGAAGCCCCTGTTCAGTTACCGTAAGTATTGGGCGCAACGCTTCGGCACAGCGCCGTTTCTGCCCATGTCGCGCGCCGAGATGGATCAGTTGGGCTGGGACGAATGCGACATCATTCTGGTGACCGGTGATGCTTATATCGACCATCCCAGCTTCGGTATGGCGTTGGTGGGACGGTTACTTGAAGCGCAGGGGTTTCGGGTCGGCATCCTCAGCCAGCCCGACTGGCATTCCGCCGAAGGTTTTCGCAAGCTGGGCAAACCGAAGCTGTTTTACGGTATTACGGCGGGGAACATGGATTCCATGGTCAACCGTTACACGTCAGACCGCAAAATTCGTTCAGACGACGCCTATACGCCGAATGCCGAACCGAATAAACGACCTGATCGTGCCGTGGTGGTTTACAGCCAACGCGCGCGCGAGGCGTATCCGGATACCACTGTAGTTATCGGGTCCATCGAAGCCAGCCTGAGGCGCATTGCGCACTATGACTACTGGTCAGACAAAGTCCGTCGTTCCGTGTTGCCGGACAGCAAAGCCGATCTGTTGATTTTCGGCAACGCCGAACGGGCGCTGGTCGAAATCGCCCACCGTCTGGCGCGCGGCGAAACCGCCAGTCAGATTCGGGATGTCCGAGGCACCGCGTTTATGACGCCGCGCAACTGGTTACCCGGTGAAGACTGGCTGGTTGTCGATTCAACGCAGATTGATCGACCGGGGCGTATCGAACCACACACGGATCCTTATGCCATGGAAGGCGGCGCCTCCTCGGCAGTGCCAGATGGCGCCCGGCCGGTGCAGATCATGCCACGCAAGGAAGCCATTGCGGCACACCGTAAAGTTCGCCAGCACACGGTAATCCGTTTACCGGCTTATGAACAGGTGAAGGATGACCCGGTGCTTTATGCACATACTTCGCGGGTGTTTCACCTGGAATCGAACCCTGGCAACGCGCGACCACTGATCCAGGGGCATGGTGAGCGCAATGTGTGGCTGAATCCGCCGCCGTTGCCGCTGACGACACCGGAAATGGATGCGGTTTTTGATCTGCCATATGCCCGGGCACCGCACCCGGCCTATGGCGACGCCAAGATTCCTGCTTGGGAAATGATCCGTTTTTCGGTCAATATCATGCGCGGCTGCTTTGGCGGCTGTACCTTCTGCTCAATTACCGAGCACGAAGGCCGAATCATTCAGAGTCGATCGGAAGAATCGATTCTCAAAGAAATCGAGGCCATTCGCGATAAAACACCAGGATTTACCGGCATTATTTCAGATGTGGGCGGCCCGACCGCCAACATGTACCGGCTGGCCTGTAAAGATCCGAAAATTGAGACTTCCTGTCGCAAGCTTTCCTGCGTTTACCCCGATATCTGCGACAACCTGAATACCGATCACGGGCCGTTGATCCAGCTCTATCGCAAGGCACGCGCGCTGCCAGGTATCAAGAAGATTCTGATCGGTTCTGGTTTACGTTACGACCTGGCCGTGCGTTCACCCGAGTACATCAAGGAGCTTGTGACCCATCACGTCGGCGGGTATCTGAAGATCGCGCCGGAACATACCGAGGCCGGGCCGCTCTCCAAGATGATGAAACCGGGTATCGGTGCCTACGAGCGTTTCAAGCAGCTGTTTGAGGCGGCGTCGCGAGCAGCCGGCAAGGAGCAGTACCTGATTCCGTATTTCATTGCGGCGCATCCCGGCACAAGCGACGAAGATATGCTGAATCTGGCACTCTGGCTCAAACGGAACAGCTTCCGTCTGGATCAGGTGCAGACTTTCCTGCCGACGCCGATGGCGCTGGCCACGACGATGTACCACACGCGCAAGAACCCGCTACGCGGTTTGAAGGGTGGGGGAGAGAATGTCGAAGTGATTCGCGAAGGCCGTCGGCGCCGGCTCCATAAGGCTTTTTTACGCTACCACGACCCGGCTAATTGGCCGTTGTTGCGCGAAGCACTGAGCGCCATGGGGCGTAGCGATCTCATCGGTAACGGCAAAAAACAACTGATCCCAGCCTGGCAACCCAAGGGCTTTGAATCGGCGCGCGCCGAACCGCGCACGGTGCGTGATCATGTGCATTCAATGCCAGGGAAAACGCCGCGTAAGGCAGACACAAGAGGTCGTTCTGTTAGTACACCGACGTCAGGCACTCGCGCCAGCGCGGGCTCAGTCCGCGCCGCTGGTACAGTCAAACCCTCGATGGGTCGGCGATCAGGCAAGCGGTGACGTACAGGCCGGGCAGCGCTTAGCGGCCTGCGGAATCTGGGTACAGCACTCCGGACAGGCCTTGGTGGTCGGCACAGGCGCGTCCTTGGGGAGCAAGGTGTCGGCTGCCTTGTTGTAGATCTTGACGACCCAGAACACGGCAAACGCAATGATGAAAAAACTGACCATGGCGTTAGCAAACAAGCCGTAGTTCAGCGTGACCGCACCAGCAGCCCGGGCAATGGCTGGCGTGGCGTAAGGTCCCGGTGTGGCGCCTTCCTTCAAGACGATAAAGAGGCTGGAGAAATCCAGACCACCCAATAACAAGCCCAGCGGCGGCATCAAAACATCATTGACCAGGCTATTGACGATGGTCCCGAAGGCAGCGCCAATGACGATACCCACCGCCATATCGACAGCATTCCCACGAATGGCAAATTTAAGAAAGTCCTTCAACATCTGTTTTTCTCCACAACCGGTAAAATCGCGCAATATATTTCACGTAGCTGCATGATACAAAGGAAACAGCATGGTTGTCCCGCGCGTTGATCAAACCTATTATGAACTCCTGGGCGGCGAGGCCGGTGTTCGAGCAGTGGTGGATGATTTTTACGACCTGATGACCCTGGACGAGCGCTTTGCCGGTATCCGTGCCATGCACCCGCAGGATATGAGCACCTCACGCGACAAATTGTTCTGGTTTCTTTCCGGTTGGTTGGGTGGTCCACCCCTATTTGAAGAGAAGTTTGGACATCCGCGTCTGCGTGCGCGCCACCTGCCATTTGCGATTGGCGTGTCGGAGCGTGATCAGTGGATGACCTGTATGACCGAATGCCTGGAAAAAGCCCCTGTGGCGGAAGCAACCCGCCGGGCGCTGATTGATGCACTGTTCAAGACTGCCGACTGGATGCGGAACAAAGACGTTTCATGAACCGGACTGGCCAGGCAGCCTCATGAGCGGGGTGGGCGCTTATCCCCACTTGTTGCCCTGCCAAGCATCTGAAATCAATCGGTTTCTGCTATAATTTAAAGCTTGTTTTGGCCTGTTGCATCGCATCAAAGCGCTGCCATGGGTTACCTTCAGTCTTTACACGCATTTACATACTCCGGTTGAATTCACATGTCCGCACGCCCGATTCGCAACATCGCCATCATTGCCCACGTTGACCACGGTAAAACCACCCTGGTTGACCAACTTCTGCGTCAGTCCGGCACCTTTGCCGCGCACCAGCAACTGGTTGAGTGCGTCATGGACTCGAACGACCTCGAAAAAGAGCGTGGCATTACGATTCTTTCCAAGAATACCGCGGTTGAATACAACGGCGTGCATATCAACATCGTCGATACCCCGGGCCACGCCGACTTCGGTGGTGAAGTCGAACGCGTGCTGGGCATGGTGGACGGTGTGGTGCTGCTGGTCGATGCCGCTGAAGGCCCGATGCCGCAAACCCGTTTCGTGACGAAGAAAGCCCTGGCGCTTGGCTTACGTCCGATTGTGCTGGTCAACAAGGTGGACCGTGATGGTGCTGATCCGGACAACGCCGTCAACCTGACGTTTGATCTGTTCGATAAGCTGGGTGCGACGGATGAACAGCTCGACTTCCCGATAGTTTATGCCTCAGGTCTGAACGGCTGGGCGGCGATGACGCTGGAAGATCCACGTGAAAACATGAAGCCGCTGTTCGATACCATCCTGGCGCATGTGCCAGCCCCGGATGCTGATGTCGATGCACCGCTGCAGTTGCAAATTACCGCACTGGATTACTCGTCGTATGTCGGTCGTATCGGTGTGGGCAAGATCATTCGTGGTCGCGTCAAGACCGGTCAGAACGTGATGGTGATGTTCGGTACCGAAGAAGAAGCGGCTGCGCATGACCGTAGCCCGATCAAGGCCAAAATTGGCCAGGTATTTGGGTACAAGGGGCTGAATAAGGTCGAGATGGCTGAAGGCCTGGCCGGCGATATCGTACAGATTACCGGTATTGAAGATCTGGTGCTGGGTTGTACCGTCACCGATCCGGAGCAACCGGAAGCCCTGCCGCTGTTGAAGATCGATGAACCAACGCTGGAAATGCAGTTCATGGTGAACACCAGCCCGTTGGCCGGTACCGAAGGCAAATTTGTGACCAGCCGTCAGGTGCGTGACCGCTTGCACAAAGAACTGCTGACCAATATGGCGCTGCGCGTTAAGGATACCGCTAACGGTGACGTGTTTGATGTGGCCGGCCGTGGTGAATTGCACCTGGGCATTCTGCTGGAAAACATGCGCCGTGAAGGTTACGAGCTGGCAGTCGGCCGTCCGCGCGTCGTTAAGAAAATGATCAACGGCGTTGAGTGCGAACCGTACGAAATGCTCACGGTGGATGTCGAAGAAGACACCCAGGGTGGCGTGATGGAATCGCTGGGGATGCGTAAGGGTGACCTGCAGGATATGGTACCGGATGGTCGTGGTCGCGTTCGTATCGAATACAAGATTCCGGCGCGTGGCCTGATTGGCTTCCAGGGTGAATTCATGAACCTGACCCGTGGTAACGGTTTGATGAGCCACGTGTTCGACGAATACGCGCCGGTGAAAGAGGGTGGTGTTGCTGAGCGTCGTAACGGCGTGCTGATTTCGCAGGATGACGGTGAAGCCGTCGCCTACGCACTGTGGAAGCTGCAGGATCGCGGTCGTATGTTTGTGAACCCGGGCGAGAAGCTGTACGAAGGCATGATCATTGGCATTCACAGCCGTGAGAACGATCTGGTCGTGAACCCGATCAAGGGCAAGCAGCTGACCAACGTGCGCGCATCGGGTACTGATGAAGCCGTACGCCTGGTACCGCCTGTTCAGCTCAGCCTGGAATCGGCGATTGAATTTATCGCTGACGATGAGCTGGTGGAATTGACCCCGAAATCGATCCGTCTGCGCAAGCGTCACCTCAAGGAACACGAGCGTAAGAAAGCTTCGCGCGAGTCTGCATAAGGTTTGCGTAGGGGAACGGTTAACGCCGTTCCCTTTCTAGAGGACAACAAAAAACCGGCCAAGGCCGGTTTTTTGTTGAGCGCGTGTGAATTACTTCACGCGGGCGCGGTACTCGTCAGTACGGGTATCGATTTCGATCTTGTCACCGATTTCAACGAAGGCCGGTACTTGGATCTCGAAATTAGTCGGCTTGATACGCGCCGGCTTCAGGACCTTACCGGAGGTATCGCCCTTGACGGCCGGTTCCGTGTATTCAACTTCACGAACCACTGCGGTCGGCAGCTCAACCGAGATGGCCTTACCGTTATAGAACACCACTTCACAGGCCATGCCATCGTCCAGATACTTCAGGGCGTCAGTCATGTTTTCGCCTTCAACTTCGTACTGGTTGTATTCGGCATCCATGAACACATACATCGGGTCGGCGAAGTAGGAGTAGGTCACTTCCTTACGATCAAGGACCACAATTTCAAACTTCTCATCGGCCTTGTAAACCGCTTCGCTGCCGCTACCGGTCAGCAGATTTTTCATTTTCAGTTTGACGACTGCCGCGTTGCGGCCCGACTTGTTGTATTCGGCTTTCTGGACGACCAGCGGCTCGCTGCCGACCATGATCACGTTACCAGCGCGCAGTTCCTGTGCGGTCTTCATAATAGATTCCGTGCTTTCTTTAGATTGCGAAATTCGTTTGACCCGGCATCTGGCGATCCCGGATCGGACAACCTGTTATTTTACCAGATTGGCTACAAAAGCCCGGAGTTGAGTGACCAGATCAGGTTGTTTCAGCAGCATTGCGCGCCAGACCAGTGCATTTTTCTGTAATGCCGGCAGCATTTGTACGATCTCGGGCCAGAGGGTTGCACAATCGTTCGGATTGCCTACACCGTTCCAAGCCAGTAAAAAGCGGAGAAAGACGTCGTGCTCTGTTTCGCTGAGGGTTCCCGTGTCCAGGTAGCGTTTATAGAAGGCTCGGAGTTTGGTCAGGTGAGCGCCATCATCCTGTGGATAGATCTGCCAGAACACGGGTTTGCCAGCCCATTGGGCGCGAACGAAGGAGTCCTCGCCACGTACAAAGAGCAGGTCGTGCTTTTTCAGTATGTCATCGAATTTTGCTTGCGGGACGAAATCCACATATTGGAGCGTCAGCGTCGATGGCTTTGATGCAATATTGGCTGTTACTTGTTTGGCAGCCGGGCAGGGCGCTACCGAAAGTACGGTGTGGTGCAGTGTTGCGATCCATGCTGTCAGTGCCGGTTGCTCGTAACCAAAGAGAAATAATCGTAGCGGTTGCGATAACTCAAAGCCAGCCTCACCTTCATCAGGCGACTGGATGGCGTCGGCCTCACGCAGCAGGCCACCGCTGTCTGGCGTGAACCCCGGAAAATAGAAATGTTTGATGAGCGGGTAGCGTGGATTCGGCGAGGGCAGGCCGTGATGAGAGCCCACCCATTCTTCGGCGGATAAATATTCCAGATTGATCCAGACCGGTGCTTTATGCGCTTCGGCGCGTTGTGCCATCGCTGCGATATAGGCGGCTGGCGGATCGCAGGCAAATGCCTCGATGACGACATCAGATATCTCTGATGCCGCAAAGCATTGGCTGTTCTTCGGCCATGGCTTGACCAGGACGGTAGAGGGCGATGCATCCGCATCGATCAGACCAGAAAGAACATCCGGCTCGTCGATAAAGAGGGTGACCCATTCGCCACGCTGTGCAAGATCGGTCGCCAGACGCCAGCAAACACCGGCATCGCCATAGTTATCGATGACACGGCAGAAAATGGTCCAGCGCATGGGGCAGGCAATCCACTCAGACGTTAACGCGTGATTCCAGTTGCGTCATGATCTGAGTGCGTTCGTCATCACTCATGGCCGCCCAACGTTGGATTTCATCCAGTGTCCGCCAGCAGCCGATGCAGTAGTGATTATGAGCATCCATACGACAGATATTGACGCAGGGGGTTTCAACTTCAGGTTTGATGCGGCAAGCCATAGCGAGGGAGCGTTCGTGCGTAAGATGAATCAGGTTGAGGTAGTCGGTTGCTCACGTTTGAGAAGCCTGTTGAAGAGCACGGGTAACAGATAGAGCGTGCAGATTGTCGCCGAAATGATGCCTCCGACGATAACGACGGCAAACGGTCGTTGTGTTTCCGAGCCGATACCATGCGACAACGCGGCCGGCAGCAAACCCAGGCCCGCCATCAGTGCGGTCATGATAATCGGACGCATGCGCAGCACCGCGCCGTCACGCACTGCTTGTTCAAAAGGTTTACCGTTGCGTAGCATCTCGACGATTTCCTCGACCATAATGACACCATTCTGAATGGCGATCCCCGATACGGCAATAAAACCCACGGCAGCCGATATCGACAGATGCAGACCACTCAGGGCCAGCCCAAAGAGGCCGCCAATCAGGGTTGTTGGTGCAATCGCAAGAATAATCGCTGCGACCTTATAAGAGCGGAACATCCAGAACAGTAATCCGAAAATCGCAATCAGGCTTGCGGGGACGATGATTCTGAGCCGGGACATGGCGCGCTGCTGGTTCTCAAACTGTCCGCCCCAAGTCATCGTATAACCCGGCGGTAATGAGACATCACGCTTAACCTTCTTCTGGGCTTCCTTGATGAAACTGCCCATGTCACGCCCCGACAGGTTGGCCTTAACGGAGACGGCACGCATTCCAGCCTCGCGTGAGATGCGGGATGCGCCTTGTTTGACTTCGATGTGGGCGATTTCACCCAAGGGAATCGTCGCGTTGCTATCGCCCGGCAGGCGGATGGCCAGATTGGCGATGTCGTTAATAGAGGCACGGCTGCCTTCTGACATACGTACCGTCACATCGTAACGCCGGTCACCATCATAGAAGCCAGTCGCTTCAAAGCCCCCCATGGCAGTCTCAAAGGTACGATTCAACTCGTTGATCGAAATACCCAGACGGGCCATTTTCTGGCGATCCGGGATCACGGAAATTTCGGTTTGTCCGCCTACCTGAATGGCTGCCACTTCAACCGCGCCCTTGATACCGGCAATAATGCCGGCGATATGGTCCGCCTTTTCCTGCAGGATGTTCAGATCCGGCCCAAAGACCTTGATAGCGATTTCTCCCTTGACCCCGGAGAGCGACTCCTCGACGTTATCTTGAATAACCTGACTGAAGTTTGTCGGAACCCCCGGCATCGCGCTCAAGCCTTCGCTCATGTCGCGGACAAGCGCCTCTTTGGATGAGAATCGCCACTCGGCGCGTGGCGCCAGATCCACCAGAATCTCCAGGTTGTTAGGTCCCTTCGGATCGGTGCCTTCATCCGGGCGACCAACCTGTGTGATGACTTTGCGCGCTTCCGGATAGCTGCTGATATAGGCTCTGACCGAGCGTTCAACGTCTCGGGTCTGCTCGATATGGGTCGCAGGAGGCAGCGTGATGGTCAGCCAGATATTGCCCTCATCAAGCTTGGGTAGAAACTCGGTGCCAATGATAGGCACCATGAGTAATGCTGCGAGCAGGGCCACGGTCACTCGGGTGTAGATCTTTTTGGGGGCGGCCAGGAAACTATCGAGGTTGCTCCGGTATTTCTGCTGCCAGCGATGCATCCACTCGAGATGCGGTTCGAGTAGCGGGCCCTTATCGACCATGTAGGCGAGGAGCGTTGGTACATAGGTGAGCGTCAGGAGAATTGCGCCGAGCAGTGCACAGGATAAGGTCAGCGCCACTGGCGAAAAGATTTTGCCTTCCACGCGCTGGAAGGTGAAAATCGGCATAAAAGCCAGAATGATGATGGTTTTTGAGTAGAGAATCGGCGACGCTAACGACGACACGGTGCTCTTGAGAGCATTTAAACGCCATACCGGCCGATTGTGACCCAGGTGGTCAAACTCGGGCCCGGTTTGCATGGCCATCTTGACCATCAGGGCTTCGACAACCACAACGGCGCTATCGATGATGATCCCGAAATCCACGGCACCCAGCGAAATCAGGTTTGCTGAGACCTTGAACAGATCCATCATGATGAACACGAAGAGCAGGGTCAGCGGGATCAGGCTGGCGACAATCAACGAAACCTTGAGGTTCCGCAAAAAGACGATGAGAACGCCGATGACGAGCAGGGCGCCGAGGATCAGGTTGTGGCTGACGGTGTGAACGGTATTGTTCACCAGTTCGGTGCGGTCATAGAGTGGCCGGATTCGGAAACCCGGTGGCATGTGCTCCTGACTGTTCAGCCAATCAATCTTCTCTCGGACATCTTCAATGACGACGGCGGGGTTCTCGCCACGCAACATCATCACGATCCCCTGGACGACGCCTTCGTGTTGAACCATGCTTCCAGATTCGTCGCGTAATGCGAGCGAGATGCTACCGGTCTGCGGTGCGCTACCGATGGTGACATCGGCAACATCGCGTACAAGAATTGCACGACCTTTCTCAGAACGCACGACAGTCTGCTGAATGTCCTCCAGATTGCGGTAGATCCCCGTGCTACGCAGTACCAGACCCTCGCTGCCCCGGCGCAGAATACCGCCGCCCGTGCTGTCATTGTTAGCCGATACGGCTTCAGCCAACTGATTCAGAGTAACCCCGTAACGCCGCATGGCAATCGGATCGGCGTTCACCTGAATTTCCTTGACGGTGCCGCCAAAACTCGTGACATCGGCAATACCTGGTGCACGACGGATGACCGGGCGGATCACCCAATCCTGCACCGCTCGAATTTCGTTCAACGGGGTGCCTTCCGGCGCCTCAACCACATACCGGAATATCTCGCCGACGGCCGTTGTTAGCGGTGCCAGCGTGGGTGTGACGCCTGGCGGCAGTGTCACATTCTGTAGCTTTTCCAGAACCTGGCTACGCGCAAAGCGGTCCTGTGTGCCGTCGCTGAAAATCAGGGTAATCACCGAAAGCCCGGTCATCGAGACAGAACGTTGCTGGGTGACGCGCGGTACGCCGCTCATCTCGCGTTCGATGGGCAGGGTGACACTGCGCTCGACCTCTTCGGGGGCTTTACCAGGTACCTGGGTGATCACCTGGACTTGCACATCCTGAACGTCGGGGAAGGCCTCAATAGGCAGACCATTCAGCGCGCGCAGACCGACCACGGCCATGATCGCAAAGGCCAGCAGGATGAACGCTCGCTGGTTGACGGCAAAGTTGACGAGCTGGCGCAACATTACTTTGCGTTCTGGCTGAGTTCAGATGAGAGCAGGAGGGCGCCAACGGTGACGACCTTGTCACCGGGCTTGATCTCCGAATCAGGTTTCAGCCAGATCCACTGGTTATCCTGAAAGGCAATATTGACACGCTGGCGTCTGAATACACCGGGCTCAACCTCGACGAAAACGGTCGTATAAATCCCATGGGTGATGAGCGCCGAGATCGGTATCCGGATCGCCTGCTGTGCCCCTGGATCCAGCAGTTGCGCACGACCGTACATCTCTGGACGCAGCACCATATCCGGATTATCGATTTCAGCGCGGATCTGGACGCGTCGCATTTGCGCATCCAGCATCGGAGAAATACGGGTCACCCCGGCCTTGAAGACCTGATCAGGCAGGTTATCAAAGCTGACCAGCATCGTGTCGCCCACCCTGATGTTGGCAGCTGTCTGCTCTGATGCATCGACGACAATCCAGACGTGGGAGAGATCAGAGACAATCGCTACCGGGTCAGCTTGATCCGAGCGGACTTCACGTCCCGGGTTGACGTTGATGCTGGCCACGACGCCGGCAATTGGCGCACGCAAAGTCAGGCGTTGCGAGTCAGGCGCCGGTGTGCCGAAGGGTACCAGATTGGCGATTCGCAGATACGCGCGTTTGGCTTCGGCGTCAGCGATTCGGGATTCGGCTTCCGCAACCTCAAAATCGCGACGGGGGATGGCTTCGCCAGCCAGCAATTCCCGTGCGCGCTGGTAGGCGGATTTCTTGCGTTTGGCATCGGCATCTGCCTTTTGCCAGTCGGTCAGCGCTGTTCCATAGTCCGGGGCGTCAATGGTCACCAACGGGTCGCCCGCTTCGACATGATCACCAAGTTGGGCATGCTGCTGAACAACACGGCCGTTCAGGGAGGGGCTGACCGGTGCGGTCCGGCTTTCATCCATCGCCACGCGTGCCGGCACCGGCGGCCCGACCGGCAAGAGGGTTTCAACCACGGGGTCGGCACGTATAAAAGCCAGTTGCGGTGCACCGGTCTTGAAACTGATCTCGTCTTCCTTGATTCGGAACATCGGAATTTCCGGGCTATCCCCCATCGAGAAATAGAGCACGATGAGCAGAAAAATCCCGAAAATCCCTACATACCAGACCTTATCCCGGAAATCGTGGGATTCCTTGTAGCGCGTTTTCCAGAGGGGAAGATTGTGTTCAAGATAGGTGCGCGATCGGGTCAGCGCCGGATGCCGACGCAACTGATCAGCGAATCGCTGGAAACGACCGGCGATTTCATCTGATTTCAGATAGCTAATGACGCTGGACTTCAGCAGCGCGATGGCAAGCATGATCCGGTTGCGGGCTTGGCTCATTGGGTAGCGGCTCCGGGAAGGTCGGGCAATGGGTTGCGGCTGACAGGCATATTGGCCGGGGTCAGTTGCGCCACCGGCGAATCATAATGATCGGGTTTGGCCGATGCGACTGATTCGGTCAATGCCGATAGAATACGGATCGAAGAGGCGGCGAGGGCGGCGTCGGCTCGGGCCGTGACGGCATCGATCTCTGCCTGACGCAGTGCCCGTTTGGCGTCCAGGTATTCAAACGTGCTCATCGCACCGCGGCTATAGGCGACATCGGCCGCCTTGTCCGTGCGGCGGGCTGACTGCAGCGCCATATCCTGCAGGCTACGCAAGCGGCCATTAGCCTCATTCAGCTCACGGACCAGCAGCCTGGCCTCAGTCTGAGCATTGCGTTCGGTTTGCAGCATGGCGATCTCGGCTTGGGTCATTTCTGCCACGCTGCGGCGAATGTCACCCTCAAAGTTATTGCCGGTAAATAGCGGAATAGCAATGCCGGCGCCGACCGAATTGACAGCGGTCGGGTTGTTGCGTTCGTATTGCAGGCCAATCGAGATATCTCGCGTGCGCTGCGACCGCGCTAATTCAATGCTTTGCTTGGCAGCGGCCAGACGCGCGCGCGCCGCTTGTACATCGGGGCGGTTATCCGTGACGCCAGCCAGAATTTTTTCAGCCTCCGGCGGTGCCAGCAAGGGAGGCCACTCACCCCGGGTATTGATCAGTTGGTGCTGCATTTCATTACCCAGCAGGCTTGATAGCAGGGCACTGGCACGCGCGCGGTCTCGGCGTGCCATCTGGGCATCCGCCTGCAGGCGGGCAGTATCCGCATCGATACGCCCCAGGTCCGCGCCGGAAAGATCACCCGTCTTGAAGCGAAGCCGTGCTTTATCGGCGACACGCTCCGCCTGCACGAGGTTGGCATCGGCCATTTGTGTTCGTTGTTCGGCAACACGCAAATCCAGCCAGGCTGAGACGACACGCATCCGCTCCTGTCGGATCGTCTCCTGCAGATCCCATAAGGCTGCCTGGTTCAGATCCGCGGCCTTGGCCAGACGCAGATCACGCTTGTTACCACGTTCAAAGGGTTGATCGACGCGCACGATCGTATCCACTGCATTCAGTTTCACACCCTTCGGGCTTGCATATTGCGACTTATCGATACCGCTGCCATTCACCGAAAGTACGGCGTTCGGCCGGGCGCCAGCACTGATGACATCGGCCTGGGCGCCATCAATTGCGGCCCGGGCGTTTTGAATCTGCGGGTTGTGACGCAGCGCAAGGTTTTCGGCTTCGCGGTAACCAATGCCGACCGTATTTTGCTCGGCTGCATAGATAGGCGCCGCAAAAACAAACAGACACAACCAGCCCGCCGAGAGCTGGCGAAGTCGCTGAAAGGAAGGTCCGTAAATCGGTAAAGACATAGCGCGACACTATGCCTTAAGGAAGCCTTAAGGTCTACCTGCAATGCATCACTATAAGGGTTGCGATACCGGGTTCTGGTATTCTCGCTGAGCGAGGATACCTATGAACCGGTTAAGTATTAAACAACGATACTGGATTGCCGCCGTGGTGCTGGCCGTACTGATGGTTGGCCCCTTTGTTGTGGGGGCTCTTTATGCCTGGATCGTTAGCACGGAAGAACATCGGGCAATTTTCAGTCACTACTTTCAGCAAATATTTCCACTCAGTCTGACTCTGACGGCACTGTCCGTCATCGCTGGTTTTGTCGTGCTGAACCGTCTTTTTCAGATCTATGTGAACGGCATGGCGGCAGTCGCCGAACGACTAACGGTCATGCTGACGAGCAACCGTGAACTGCGTGTTGATGTGGCGGGGCCGCCGGAGCTTCAACAGCTCGTTCGGGCGATGAATCGTCTTGCCGACCAGCGAGACCATCGCATTGATGAAATCGAGAAAAAAATCGCTGAGCAACGGTCGATGTATCTGGCGCTCAGTGAGCGAACCCAGGATGCATCATTGCTGGATCGCCCGCTGGACAGCTTGATCTACACAGCCTTTGATACGGAGACTACGGGTTTGCAGCCTGCAAATGGCGATGAAATCATTCAGATCGGCGCATTACATGTGGTCGATGGTCATATACAGGCCGATCAGGCATTCGAAGCGTTAATTGATCCACAACGGCCGATCAATCCCGAGAGCGAAAAAATTCACGGGATCAGCAGTGAAATGCTGACCGGAAAACCGACAATCACCGTCGTATTGCCACAGTTCCACGCGTTTTGCGCAGGTTCTGTGCTACTAGGACATAACGTCGCATTTGATATGCGTTTTCTGCAGATCAAGGAGCCAAGTACGGGCCTTGTATTCGATCAACCCGTCTTGGATACGTTGCTGCTTTCCGCTGTCGCGTACCCCAATCAAGTTCATCATAGCCTGGAGTCCAGCATGGCACTGCTCGGTGTGGAAATCGAGCATCGACATTCCGCTTATTCGGACGCGGTGGCAACAGCGCAAGTCTTTATTAAGCTCGTGCCGCTGTTGGCAGAGCGCGGCATCATCACTTTGCGGCAGGCGATCGAGGCCTCGAAGCTGACACCCTACGCACGGTTGTCGTACTAAACCGTTCAAAAACAGATCGTTGCCAGTCGGCACGGTTTCAGGTCAAAGCTTACCTTAGAGGCGTTGGCGTCTTTGTGCTGGTCATCATGTGAATCACATTGACAATAGGCTCTGGCGTCACGTTGGCCGGCGGTTGGAAAGGATTCCCCTGAACCAGCACGATAGCCGCAGTTGGTGCTGCTGCCAGTGCAAATATCAGCATCGCTGAAAACGCGGCTCTGGGGCGATCCAAATGAACAATCGCTACGGAAACAAGGGTTAACAAACCGAGGAACCCCATACCCAACCATTTAAGCGGATTGACATGGGTCTGACTGAGAGCGATGCGCTGATCACGTTCATCGCTGACTTCGCTCATCTTGCGCAACATCACCTCTTGAACATTGTCACCAGCCGCTGCAGCAACGGGGGCTGAAGCCAGTAAACTAAACAGCGTGTCCGCATGTTCGGCAACGGTCGGGTTGATCTTGCGGCTAGCCAGATCCGGCCATTCGGCAACGGTGGCCTCTGCGTAAGCAGTCACCGCCAGTTTTAGCTCGGTTTTGAGCGGTTGAGGCAGTTTCTTGGACAGGGTAGCGATGGCATGGAGCGCGTCGGCCTCTTTGTAGACTGACTTCACGGCACGGTCATGCGCAATCCAGGTGTCGTTGGCCAGAAATGCCAGTGTCAAAGCAAAAAGAACCCCGACAATATTGATGAACGGCGGGGCAACACCTTGCAATGAGATCACCCAAACACGCAGTTTCCGGCTTTGAATGATGTACTGAAGCCCGGCAAGGGCAACAAAAGTGCCTATCACGGCCACCAGCGCGTAGCCGTAATGGTCATAAATGAGCCAACTCATAGAAATCCGATCTCTTTGTCGAATCCAGAAAGCCGAAGGCCCCGCAAGTAACCTTGCGAGGCCTTTATTTATTTGGCTCCTCGACCTGGGCTCGAACCAGGGACCTACGGATTAACAGTCCGGCGCTCTACCGACTGAGCTATCGAGGAACAGCGGGGCGAATTATAGTGGAGACATTCGCACTTGGCAAGCTTTTTACTATTTTCATCTCATACCGCTCGCGCTAAAGACCGGGAGCTCCTCCAGCGCAGTTGTGTAACGCCTTGATCTTCTGGAACAACTCATATGCCAAAGGGCATCATCGTTTACGCCCATCGTAGCGACTCGCAAGGTGTCGCGCCCGTAACGCTGATTGATCTGGTCCATGAGCTGCATTGTCGCGCTTGGGCCGGCCGCCACCGGATAGAGCCCAACCAATTCGGGTTGGCGAATCTGCGCCGGGCAAATACCGCTCAGCACGACGCCGGCTTTCTTGTATTTGAGACCGGGCCGATAGATCTGCCCGAGGGCCTCTAGGGCCTGTCGGGTTATCTGGCGCGTATCATCCGTCGCCGATAACAGGGGCAGGGCAAGGCTGTCTGCGCAGAGGGCGCCATCCGATGCGTTTTTCGCTCGATAATAGACCTGAATTATGGTGGTGAGCGAATGATCCTCTCGTAAACGCTCGCAGGCTCGCATGACAAATGTGGATACCGCCTCGACGAGATCAGCGTATGCGGTGATGACGTGGCCAAACGAACGTGAGGCGATAATCTGCTGGCGGGGTTCCGGCTGATGCTGAAACCCCAGGCGAGGCAAGCCCCTGAGCTCATCGACAGTGCGCAAGAGGTTGATTGAGTAGCGACGCCGAATCCAGCTCGTCGGTTTGGCTAATAGCTCCCCAACGGTACGTATACCCGCCGATTCGAGGCTGGCGGAGGTGCGATGGCCTATGCCCCAGACGTTATCGACGGATTGGTTCACCATTTCTGATTGGCGCTCCGCCGAAAGCTCACCACTTAAATCGCAGATGCCGCTGGTTGCTCGCCTCTTGGCAATTTCGCCAGCCAGCTTCGCCTGTGTTTTGGTGGCGCCCAGGCCGACGCTCACTGGTAAGCTCAGGCATTGCAACAGGCGTTGTCGAATCCTGAAAGCCTGTACCAATGCCTGATCGGATGAAAAACCGGACAGATCGATAAAGCATTCATCAATCGAGTAAACCTCTTGATCCGGAATTTGCTCCCGAATCAATTGCATGGCCCGATGGCTCATGTCGGCATACAGGGCGTAATTGGAGGAAAGGGCCATGCCGTTGACCTGAGCCAGCGCCTGGCGAATCTGGAAATAGGGGGCGCCCATGGGGATGCCGGCCTGCTTGGCTTCTTGCGACCGTGATACGACACAGCCGTCATTGTTGGACAACACCACCACAGCGCGGTGACGGAGTTTGGGATTAAAAGCCTGCTCGCAACTGACGTAAAAATTATTGCAGTCGATAAGCGCCAAACGATGCACGGATAGCATGGATCAGGTTTTTTTCAGTCGGGATCGGCCCGTACCGCGCTTGCGCCGTCCGCGAGCCCGCAGATCATGGATGACGCGGATTACGACGCCCCAGATACGCACGTCGTCGCTGGCTGTGATGGGGATCGGCGGGTAATCGGGATTGGCCGGCATCAGAAAGCTACCAGTGCTTTTGTGAATCAATCGTTTGACGGTAAACGCGCCGTTCAGATCGGCTACGACCACGTCGTCGTGTCGGGGCGTCAACGAACGGTCGATGACCATCAGGTCGCCATCCAGAATACCCAGGTCGATCATGCTGTCGCCTTCGGCCCAAGCGCAGAAGGTGGCAGCGGGATTTTCCACCAACGCATTCAGATCCAGACCCGGTTCTGCGTGATCATCGGCCGGGCTGGGGAAACCGGCACGCACGCCGGTAGCAAAGACGGGTAGGGATAGGGCATGGGAGTCCAGCCCAGAATTCAACGGTCGAGGTGCGATGGCGGGCTCCGGAAAAATGCGTGCATGCAGAAACGACCGGACGGCTGCGATCTGGCTGACCGGAATGCGAACCGGCTGAGTCGCCTCGCGGAACAGCGATTTACGTCCGGCACCATCACGACGCCCACCATGTTTTCTGACCGGGTTTTCCATGGACTCTTCTTGAATATGTAACGCAAACAAGAATAACAGGCAGCGACGGTGCAGACAAGATTTTTGGACAAGGTCTGACGGTAGAATAGGCACCATGTCACTATTCAATCGCAATCGCTGGGCCGGTTGGCGGCAATCCGTTGGGCAAACCGCGAAAGGCTGGCAGCAGCAGATACGCCAGACGGATTGGCGCACGCTTGCCCTTACCGCGCCGGGGCAAATTCGGGCAGCAGGTCGCCGGCACGTCCAGGCCTTCCGGGCGCGTCGTCTGCGTGATCAATGGCTCATCGGCGGCGGTGCTGCCCTGCTGCTGACGGTTGTCGTACTTCTGTTGAACTATCTGAATGGGGATAGCAGCCCGTTGAAGCGGGGGAAGCCGCCGGTCCCTGTAGCGGTTCAAGCCGTCACAGAAGGCGCTTTCCCTGTACTGGTAGACGGATTGGGCACCGTCACGGCGCGTCGTGAAGTCGTGATTCGTACGCGCATTGATGGGCAACTGGACAAGGTACTGTTCCAGGAAGGCCAAATGGTCACAGCCGGCGAATTGATCGCCGTTGTTGATCCGCGCGTTTCTGAAGCCAAGGTTATGCAGGCTAAAGGTAAGCTGGAACAGGATGAGGCGTTGCTACGCGACCATCGTATCAAATTGAAACGCTATCAGACGTTGTTCAAACAGGATTCGATTGCGCGCCAGGATCTGGATTCCCAGGGCGCCCTGGTACAGCAATATGAAGGTGCCGTGGAAGCCGACAAAGGCGCACTGGACGACGCCAAAACGCAGCTTTCCTATACCCAGATCACGGCACCGTTCGATGGTCGTCTGGGCTTGCGCAAGGTTGATGCCGGCAATATTGTTAAAACCAGTGACACCAACGGCATCGTGACGTTGACGCAAATGCACCCGATCGATGTGTTGTTCACCATTCCCTCGGAGCAGTTACCGCGGATTCTGGCGCGCTTCAATGCCGGCGATCCCATGCCGGTGGCGGCGTATGACCGCAATTTCAAAACGGTACTGGCAACCGGTATGTTGAAATCCATTGATAACGTCATAGACCCGACGACCGGTATGGTCAAGCTCAAAGCGGAATTTGCCAATGAAGATGGCAACCTGTTTCCAAATCAGTTCGTGAATGCCCGTCTTCAAGTCGAAGATCGAGCCAATGCGATCCTCGCGCCGAGTAACGGCATTCTGCGCGGTAGCCAGGGTACCTATGTCTATGTGGTTGCCGCAGACAATACCGTTGCCGCCAGAACCATCCGACTCGGCGGCACCCAGGGTGCGCAAGCCGAAATTCTGGAAGGCCTGACGCCGGGAGATGTTGTGGTTGTCGATGGTTTTGATAAGCTGAAGCCCGGTGCGAGGGTCATGGTCGTACCGCGTCCCGCCCGGTGAACCCCTCTCGCCTGTTTATTCTCCGCCCGGTCGCCACCTCGTTGCTGATGGTGGCGATTCTGCTCGTCGGATTGATCGCCTATCGCCTTTTGCCAACCTCGGCACTGCCGGAAGTTGATTATCCGACGATTCAGGTCAACACCTTTTATCCGGGTGCCAGCCCTGAGGTCATGACGGGTTCGGTCACGGCACCGCTGGAGCGTCAGTTCGGTCAGATGCCCGGTCTGGAGCAGATGACCTCAACCAGTTCGACGGGCAGCTCGCTCATCGTTTTACGCTTCGGTCTGGATGTGGCGCTGGATGTTGCCGAACAACAGGTGCAGGCCGCCATCAATGCGGCGACGACGCTCTTGCCGAAAGATCTGCCGGCGCCACCGATTTACAGCAAGGTCAACCCGGCTGATGCGCCGATCATCACGCTGGCGGTGACCTCTGCAACCTTGCCGGTGACACGGTTGCATGATTTGGTGGAAACGCGGCTCGCACAGAAAATCTCGCAGGTCAGTGGCGTCGGCCTCGTCTCGATGAGCGGCGGACGTCGTCCCGCGGTGCGTATCCGGGTTAATCCGACGACGCTGGCAGCCATGAACCTGAGCTTTGAGGACCTGCGTACAGCAATCGGTAATACGAACGTCAACGACCCGAAAGGTAGTTTTGATGGTGACCTGCGCGCTGTCACGATTGATGCCAACGATCAGTTGAAATCGGCTGAAGAGTATCGCAATGTCATCGTTGCCTGGCGGAATGGCGCACCGGTCAGGTTGAGCCAGTTGGCCGAGGTCAGTGAAGGTGCGGAAAATACCTTCCTGGCTGCCTGGATGGATAGGCAACCCGCCGTCATCGTCAATGTTCAGCGCCAGCCAGGTGCCAACGTCATCGAGGTTGTTGATCGGATCAAGGCCTTGCTGCCGCAGTTGCAGGCAAGCCTGCCAGCGGCCGCCGAGCTTAAAGTACTGACGGATCGCACAATTACGATCCGCGCCTCGGTGGATGATGTCCGATCGGAACTGATGCTGGCCATCGCCCTGGTAGTGATGGTGATCTATCTCTTTTTACGCAGTATTCCGGCGACGATTATTCCAGCTGTTGCGGTGCCTTTGTCGCTGATCGGCACCTTTGCCGTGATGTATCTGGCCGGGTTCTCGATCAACAACCTCAGCCTCATGGCGTTAACCATCGCGACCGGTTTCGTGGTTGACGATGCGATTGTAATGATCGAGAACATTGCCCGCCACCGGGAGTTGGGGGAGTCTCCCATGAATGCGGCGCTCAAGGGGGCTCAGGAGATCGGCTTCACGATTATCTCGCTCACCATTTCGCTCATCGCCGTACTGATTCCCTTGCTGTTTATGACCGATGTCGTCGGTCGATTGTTCCGCGAATTCGCCATTACGCTGTCCGTGGCGATTCTGATTTCTGCCTTCGTCTCGCTGACGCTCACACCGATGATGTGTGCCCGATTATTAAAAGACGAATCGGCGCATACACGGCACGGCGCCTTTATGACCTGGGTTGGTACGTCATTTGAACGCCTGGTCAACCACTATGATCAGGCGCTTATCTGGGTATTGAATCGACAGCGACTGACACTGCAGGTGGCCATCGGCACGCTCCTGTTGACGGTGCTGCTTTACATTGCGATTCCGAAGGGCTTTTTCCCCGTCGAAGATACGGGCGTCA
This sequence comes from Fluviibacter sp., assembly GCA_048859965.1. Taxonomy (GTDB): domain Bacteria; phylum Pseudomonadota; class Gammaproteobacteria; order Burkholderiales; family Rhodocyclaceae; genus Fluviibacter. The sequence goes on along the minus strand of JBLIZO010000002.1, from coordinate 37,270 downwards.
TACAAGGTGTCACCGAAGCGGATCAAACCGTCTCGTTTCAGGCCATGTCGGTGGCGCAACAGGCTGTCGCCAACGCAATTCTTGAGGACCCGGCGGTTGAAAGCCTCTCATCGTTCATTGGTATTGATGGTGTTAACACCACGCTCAACACTGGGCGTATTCAGATCAACCTGAAACCTATTGCACAACGTGATCGCGTCGAAGCAGTCATCCATCGCTTGCAGGATCGCACTCGCGATATTCCAGGAATCACGCTCTTTTTACAACCGACCCAAGATCTGACCATCGAGGATCGGGTCAGCAAAAACCGTTACCAGTTCACGCTGGAAGGACCCGATGAGGCTACAGTAGTTCAGACGACAGAGCGCTTACTGGCACGCTTGCGTCAGTCAAATCGACTGGCCGATGTCAGTTCGGATCTGCAAACGCGGGGGCTGCAGGTTTATGTTGATATCGATCGTGACACGGCGGGGCGACTCGGCGTTTCGGTCGATGCGATCGACAATGCACTCTATAGCGCCTACGGCCAACGTCTGATTTCAACGATTTATACGCAATCGAACCAGTATCGGGTCGTGCTGGAAGCCGAACCGGGGTTTAAACTCGATCCCAAGTCGTTGAGCCAGCTGTATGTACCGTCGCTCAGTGGTCAGCAGGTTTCGATGAGCGTTCTCGCGCAAATCCGCGAGACGGAAACGACACTCGCCATCAACCACTATAGCCAGTTTCCGGCAGCCACGATTTCTTTCAATCTACCGCCGGGCGTTTCTCTAAGTAGCGCTGTCGATGCGGTTCGTGATGCCGAAGCAGCGATTGAACTGCCGGCTGGCGTACGCAGCCATTTCCAGGGTGCCGCCAAAGCCTTTGAATCGTCGCTGACCAGCACCGTTCTGTTGATCCTGGCTGCGATCGCCACCATGTATATCGTGCTGGGCATCCTGTACGAAAGCTATATTCACCCGATCACCATTCTCTCGACGCTGCCTTCTGCCGGGGTCGGCGCCTTGTTGTCCCTGATGCTGACGGGCCATGATCTGGGCATCATCGGCATCATCGGCATCATTCTGCTGATTGGTATCGTCAAGAAAAATGCGATCATGATGATCGACTTTGCACTGGATGCAGAGCGAAAGGGCGGGCTGTCACCCCGTGACGCCATTCATCAGGCCTGCCTGTTGCGCTTCCGCCCGATTCTGATGACTACCATGGCCGCCTTGCTGGGGGCGTTACCGCTGATGCTGGGTGGCGGGATCGGCAGTGAATTACGCCAGCCACTGGGAATCGCCATGGTGGGTGGCCTATTGCTGAGTCAGCTATTGACCCTATTCACCACGCCAGTGATTTACCTGTATTTCGACCGCCTGGCCCGTCGCATCAAAGAGCGCACCGGTTGGGACCTGAATGCCGCACCGACGGCGGATCACTCCGGTAGCACGCATTCGTGAACTGGTTGCGGCTCTTTGTCGAACGGCCAATCGCCACCACACTGCTGGTGGTTGCCATCACCATTTCAGGCATCATCGGGTTCCTGTTGCTGCCCGTTGCACCTTTGCCACAGGTCGATTTTCCAACAATTTCTGTGCGTGCATCGTTGCCGGGGGCGAGTCCCGAGACCATGGCATCGAGCATTGCAACGCCGCTCGAACGATCTCTGAGCCGGATCGCCGGTATCACCGAGATGACCTCGATCAGCACGCAGGGATCAACCAGTATCACACTGCAGTTTGATCTGGATCGTAATATCGATGGCGCTGCACGCGATGTGCAGGCGGCGATTGTCGCCGCCCGGTCCATTCTACCCACAGGACTCCCGTCTAACCCGACGTATCGCAAGATGAACCCAGCGGATTCACCCATCATGGTGATGGCGCTGACTTCCGATACCTTGAGCGTCGACCAAATATACGACGCGGCAGATTCCGTACTGGCGCAAAAGCTGGCGCAGGTCAGCGGCGTCGGGCAAGTATCCGTTGGCGGCAGCGCCCAACCGGCAGTGCGCGTCACGGTGATCCCATCGATTATCCAGGCCATGGGGATCAGCAGTGACGATGTACGAAACGCCGTATTGAAGGCGAATATGAACCTCCCCAAGGGCAGTCTGGAAAATCCAGATCGCCAATGGGTCGTGCAGGCCAACGATCAGGCCAAGACTGCGGCTGATTACAAACCGGTGATTGTCGTCTGGAAAAATGGCGCGCCAGTGCGACTTGAAGATATCGCCACGATCAGTGACTCGGTACAAGATATTCGCAACATCGGTTTGACGAACGGCAAGCGCTCCGTCATGTTGATCATTTACCGGCAACCTGGCGCCAACATTATCGAAACCGTGGCCCGGATCAAAGATATGTTGCCGCAACTGGAGGCATCCATCCCCGCGGGCATCAATGTCAAAATCGTCATGGACCGTACGCCGACGATTCTGGCGTCGCTGAAAGAGGTCGAACGAACGCTGGTGCTCTCCGTAGCGCTGGTCATTCTGGCGGTGTACCTGTTTCTCAAGAATGGTCGGGCTACATTGATTCCCGGTATTGTGGTGCCGGTATCTCTGATCGGTACCTTCGGCGTGATGTATCTCTTTGGCTACAGTCTGGATAACCTGAGTCTGATGGCACTGACGATTGCAACCGGCTTTGTGGTCGATGATGCGATCGTTGTTCTGGAAAACATTACGCGCCACCGCGAAGCGGGGATGCCGCTACGCCAGGCGGTGCTGCAAGGTACGCGGGAAGTCAGCTTCACGGTCATTTCGATCAGTCTGTCCCTGATTGCGGTGTTTTTACCGATTCTGCTGATGGGCGGCATCATTGGCCGATTGTTCCGTGAGTTCGCCGTCGTACTCTCCATCGCCATTCTGATTTCAATGGTCATTTCCCTGACGGTGACGCCGATGATGACGGACATTCTGTTACGTCGTCATGAGGCCAGCCATCATTGCTCAAGCCCGTCTATAGCATCGTTCCCAACAAAACGCCGCTTTGCGCGTATTCGTTTGCTGCTTGCACGTTTGGGGCAGGGGATGGCTTGGATGCAGCAGGGTTTTGGCCGCGGTTTTGATTATGTTTACGACGTTTATGCACGAACGATTTCCTGGGCGCTGGATCATCGGAAGCTGATGCTGCTCGGACTTTTAATGACCATTGTCCTGAATGTTTACCTGTATCGCATTGTTCCCAAGGGGTTCTTCCCGCAGCAGGATACGGGCCGCATCATGGGCTTTATTCAGGCAGATCAGTCCGTGTCATTTAATACGATGAAAGACAAGCTGAGTAAATTTATCAGCATCATTCAGGATGACCCGGCCGTTGATATGGTGTCCGGTTTTACCGGCGGCTCGCAGCGCAACAGCGGCATGATTTTTATTTCACTCAAGCCACTCAGCGAGCGCGATCTGTCGGCCGACGAAGTCATCAATCGACTGCGTCCGAAACTGGGGCGGGAGCCGGGCGCCGGTCTTTTCCTCGTGCCCATGCAGGACATCCGCATTGGCGGTCGGCCTTCCAATGCACAATTCCAGTTTTCATTGCAGAGCGACAACCTTGAAGAGCTTCGCATCTGGGAACCCAAAATCCGTGCCGCTCTGACTAAACTCCCCGAGCTGACAGACGTCAATACCGATCAGCAGGACCTGGGCTTGCAGATGCGCGTCGAAATCGATCGGGATGCGGCATTCAGATTGGGATTGACGCCGAAGATGGTCGATGCCGCCCTGAACAACCTGTTCGGCCAACGTCAGGTTTCGGTCATTTACAGGCCGCTCAACCAGTATCGCGTCGTTCTGGAAGCCGCACCCGAATACACCGAAGGCCCGCAGACACTGGACCGGATGATGCTGGTCGTACCGGCCACCGCGACTGAACCAGCGCGCCAGGTCGCGCTGAGCAACATTGCCCGCTTGGTGCCCGATAATACGCCGCTGGCTGTCAACCACGAGGGCGCTTTTGTCGTCTCGACGCTCTCATTCAACCTGCCTTTGGGCATCTCGCTGTCGCAAGCGACGGATGCGATCCAACACACCATGATCGAGCTCGGTGTTCCCGACTCCATACGCGGCACCTTCTCCGGTAGTGCCAAGGCATTCCAGGCCTCGCTCAAGAGCCAACCGTTGCTGATCCTGGCCGCTATCGTGGCTGTTTATATCGTCCTGGGTATCCTTTATGAAAGCCTGATTCACCCGTTAACAATCCTATCAACCTTGCCATCGGCTGGCGTCGGCGCCTTACTGGCGATCCTTATCACTGGAACCGACTTCAATATCATCTCCCTGATTGGCGTGATTTTGCTGATCGGTATCGTCAAAAAGAACGCTATTATGATGATTGACTTCGCCATCTCAGCGCAGCGCACCGGCATGCCTGCCCGGGAAGCCATTCATCAGGCCTGCCTGCTACGCTTCCGTCCGATTCTGATGACAACTTTTGCGGCACTATTTGCCGCGATTCCGCTGGCTATCGGCCATGGCGATGGCGCCGAATTACGGGTTCCTTTAGGCGTCGCGATTGTCGGTGGTCTTATCCTGAGCCAGCTTCTGACGCTCTACACAACCCCGGTGGTCTACCTGGTGTTGAACCGCTTTACCAAATCGCCACGCGCGGATTTGATGCAGATGATTAACGGTGATAAGTTAAGCCCATGAAATACAACCCGTTACTATTATCAACGTGCGCCGTATTGCTGCTGACTGCCGGATGCGCCGTTGGCCCGGATTATCAGCGGCCCGATGCACCGATGGCCGAGGCCTTCAAGCCGACTCCGGAGTGGAAAATTGCCGAGCCCGTTGACGATGTGCCAAAGGGTGAGTGGTGGAAGATCTATCGTGACCCGGTTCTGGAAGAACTCATGGCGCAGGTGGCGCCGAATAACCAGAACATTGCGATCTATGTCGCCCGCGTCCGCCAGGCGCAGGCCCTCAGCAAGGGCGCAGACGCGGCCCGTTATCCGCAATTGGGCTTTAATGGGTCCGGTGGCCGCACGGCATCTGGCGTAGGCACTGGAAACCTCGTAAATCCGGATGGCAGCCTCAATGATGGCGCCATCGGCAACAACGTCAATTTTCAACTCCAGGTCGGCTGGGACGCCGATCTCTGGGGCAAACTGCGGCGAGACGTGGAATCCAAGAGTGCCGGTTACGTCGCCAGTGTTGCCGATCTGGAAAATGCGAAGCTCTCCATGCAGGTGCAACTCGCACAGGCTTACTTTACGATCCGTTCACTGGACTCTCTGCAAGTCCTGCTCGAAAATACGACAGCGCAAAACAAACGTTCGGTCGACATCACGCGCAATGCTTTTGAAGTGGGCGTCAAGGCACGCCAGGACCTCATCAACGCTATGATGCAATACAAGAGCGTTCAGGCCCAACAGGTTGATGTCGGTGTCAACCGTGCCGCACAGGAAGCGATTATCGCCACGCTGATTGGCAAGCCCGCGCCCGACTTCATCATCAAATTCAACCCCTTGCCAGGGCGAGCCAACATTGCCGTACCCGTTGTCCCGGCCGGCCTGCCCTCGGATTTACTGGAACGTCGCCCTGATATTGCGGCGGCTGAACGACGTATGGCATCCGCCAATGCTCAAATCGGTTATCAGATGGCGGCGTTTTACCCCGCGCTCACGCTCAATACCGGTGGCAACAACATCGGCTACATGGGGAGCAGCTTCAGTCATTTGTTTACCGGACCTTTCCTGTTCTGGGGGATTGGCCCGAATCTGGCGCTGACACTGCTGGATTTTGGCGCGCGATCGGCCAAAGTGGAGCAGGCACGTGGCGTCTACGACGAGAACGTCGCCACCTATCGACAAACCGTTCTCACCGCGTTGCAGGAAGTGGAAACGCAGTTGGCGGCATTACGTGTATTGGAGCAAGAAGCTTCCGTACAGGATGAAGCGTCTGATCTGGCAGACAAAAGTGTGACAATCGCTCTGAACCGTTATCAGGCGGGTATTGCTGGTTACACGGATGTCGTTGTGGCCGTTAACTCGGCGCTGACCAATCAGCAGAAATCCATTGATATCGCCAAGCAGCGACTGAATGCCAGTGTGTTGCTGATCAAGGCACTGGGAGGCGGTTGGGATCAACCCGTTAAACCGGGTCAGGTCTCCCCGGTATCACCGTTGTCGGACCGGCAAAACCAGCAACCCGCCAAGAATGAACAGTCCGAGCAGCGACCAGGCGGGCAGGGCTAAGCCAAACAGCGGTGGAATCGGATCAGAGCACAACCCCAGGGCCATAAAGACCTTCGGCCACCATTGCGCTGTGGGTAGCTGATTCAGAAATATCTCAACGGGATCGCGGCCGCACAAAATATCTGGATGCGCCATGACCCAGAGGTTACGGCCGGCAACAACCATGCCGCCTAATGCCCCGAGTCCGCCGACCAGCGCCGCCACTAGCCGACCAGCGCGGTAGGGCAGGAGCAGGGCGATCAAAGCCCATAACCCGACCCAGATAAAGGCATAGCGCTGAATAATGCACAGCGTACAAGGTTGCAGGCCCTTCCCATGTTGCATAAAAAGAGCAGCGGCCAAAGCAATGATGGCGCCCAGAATGACCAGGCTGTAGCAGAGTGGGGCAGTAGTGCGGGGGGAATACATTGGTCGATCAAATCAGGGCGAGGTGGATTCAATAGCAACGGCAGAAACCTGGTCTTCCAGCGTCTCCAGATCCAGATGACGCGTTTCGCGTGCCAGAAGTAGCGAGAACAGAGTCAGACAGGCCAGAGCCGACAGATAATAACCAACATAGGCCACACCAAAATCGCGGGTGAGCCAAACGGCCACAAAGGGCGTCAGTGCCGCCCCGAAAATCGAGGAAAGATTGTAGGAAATACCGGAGCCGGTATAGCGCACATTGGTTGGAAACAGTTCCGGAAGTATTGCCGACATTGGCCCGAAAGTCAGCCCCATCAGCGCCATACCAACACTTAAAAACAGCAACATCAGTTTGTGGTTGGCACCAGCACCCGTTCCCATGATGGCTGGATCCAAAAACGTGCCAAAAGACAGACCAAACAAAATGATACCGAGCGTAATGACGATCAGCACCGGACGACGCCCAAAACGGTCGGCCAGAGCGCCGGAAACCGGCACCATGGCCGCAAAAAACAGGACAGCAATCAGCTGCAGCACGAGAAACTCGCGGTAAGGGATACCCAGGTAGCCATTCTCGATTTTGCCAATGGCATACGACAGCACCCAGGTGGACATCAGATAAAACACACAGTACGTTGCCAGCATGATAAATGTGCCAAGAATCAGCTGGTTGCCATGTCTTTTGAAGACTTCAGTTAACGGTGCTTTCAGCTTTTCTCCACGAGCAATCGCACGAGCAAAGACGGGGGTTTCATGCAGTTTGAGGCGAACATACAAGCCCACAAACACCATCAGAATCGATGCCAGAAAAGGAATTCGCCAGCCCCAGATCACGAAATCATGGTTAAGCGTCGCCTGCGCAGCCGTATAGTCGAATGCCAGTGTCAGCAGCAAAAAGAAGCCATTAGCCAGGATAAAGCCGAACGGCGCACCGAGTTGGGGCCACATGGCGGCCCAGGCACGTTTACCCGGTTCCGCCGTTTCAGTCGCGAGCAGGGCGGCGCCGGACCATTCGCCGCCCAGACCAAGACCCTGACAAAAACGCATGATCGTCAGCAACGCCGGCGCCATAATTCCTATCTGATACGCCGTCGGCAATAACCCGATCAAAAAGGTCGCGATGCCCATCGTCAATAAAGAGCCGACCAATGTCGCTTTACGGCCAATCCGGTCACCAAAATGTCCGAAAACGATTGAACCCAGCGGCCGCGCGACAAACGCCACACCAAAGGTCGCCATCGACGCCAGCAACGAGGTTCCGGCATGACTTGTCGGAAAAAATAACAACGGAAAAATCGAGACAGCGGCCGTCGCGTAGATGTAGAAGTCGTAAAATTCGATCGTCGTGCCGATCATACTGGCAAGAATAATGCGCTTGCGCGAGGCTGCTGTAATCATCAGAGGAAAAATTTTGTGGCGATAACCCTTGAAAGCATAACACTGGTTCATGATGCTGATGGGCTGCTCGTCATCGACAAACCTGCGGGCCTGCTGTCACAGCCTGGAAGAAGGCCCGAAAAATGGGACAGTGTCATTACGCGGCTACAACCGCATTACCCGGATGCCGTCGTCGTCCATCGCTTGGATGAGCCAACCTCCGGGCTTATGATGTTGGCGCGTGGACAGGCGATGAGCAGCGGCTTAAGCCGTGCCTTTCGCGAACGGCAGATCCACAAGCGTTACGAAGCCATCGTCGCGGGGCTCATGATGAATGACCAAGGCAGTATCGATTTCCCGCTGATTGCTGATTGGCCGAATCGGCCACGTCAGAAGATTGACTATGAAACAGGCAAACCATCCCTGACACATTACTGGGTTCTTGAGCGTAACGAGGCAGAAAACTGGACCCGGGTTGATCTTGAACCGTTCACCGGACGTTCACATCAGCTGCGTTTACATCTCATGGCGCTCGGGCATCCAATTCTGGGCGATCCGCTATACGCTGATCCAGAAACCTTTGTGCGTGCGCCGCGCATGTGCCTGCATGCACGGCACCTCAGATTCGACCATCCGGAAACAAGTGCGCCCATGGTCTTTGACTTGCCGGTACCATTTTGAGCGCTTGCTATGTTCCTGTTCTCCTTTTACAAATCGCGCATAATTTATATTATGTAAAATATCGAACGTGCCAAATCAGAACACGCATTCAGAATGCATTCGATGACCTGCTGCTTCGGCTTCTGGAAAGCTTGGTTTAGAATCACCTCATGGGCTTGAGAAGACTTCTGACCATCTGTATCGCATTCTTTGTGTTGATCGCGCCTGTGGCGAGCAACGCGAATGCGCTTGGCGAGGTTTTCTCGTCATTGGCCCAAGAGGATAGCGTCCATCTGGACGCAGCAACTGTCCCTGACTGCCACGTCACGGCAGAGGATGATGCACACCATGCCGATACGAAAGTTTCGCATGGATGCTGTTTTAGTTTTGTAGGCATTGTGCCGGACTCAACGCTGGTACAAACGACACAAACCGCTGTTGGTCTTATCCCGTTCAATCCGTCATTGAGCTTGGCTTTACGGATTGAAGGGCTATATCGCCCTCCTCGGCAAAACTCCTAATCCCGCATTTTTATTCAAACCCGCGCCAGATCGCGCGGGTCTTATGCCTATTTGGAGATTTGATATGAACATGACCCATTACATGGAACTGCTGGCGACCAATCAGCCGTGGAACCTGATTATTTTCATGGCGATTCCTGTCGTGCTGGCAGAAACCGTTGCCATTACCGAGCTTTACATCCTCTATACCCGAAAACTGCATGGCTGGGTCCGCAACCTCAACCGGGTTGCGGGCATTGTTGTTGGCCTGTATTTCATCGGCATCATCGCCTACCTGCTGGTAAACGCCGTGATGCCCATCACCCGAGCCGGCGAGTGGCGCACGATCATTGATGTGATTGCGGTCTCGACCTACCTGATCGGCGGTGTTCCGATGGTGCTGATTGCCCTGCAGGACTTGGGGCTCATCCACAAGGGGGTCAGCGAGGAGAAGAAGCTGGGTTATCACGCCATCTATGTCGCGGTGTTTCTCGTGTTTGCCCACTTGGCAATGATTGCCGGCATGATGGACCCGGCTTTACTGGGCTATCAGAGCGAAACCATGCATGAAATGCCCGCTCAGCAACACATGATGCCTGATGGTCAGATGATGAAGGGGGGCCTAAGCACTATGCCCGCTAACCCGCATCAAATGCCGATGTACAAATAAGCGTCACGACAATCAAAAAGGCCAGTACCGAAGTACTGGCCTTTCATTTGGAGCGGCAGAAGAGTCTCGAACTCTCGACCTATACCTTGGCAAGGTATCGCTCTACCAACTGAGCTACTGCCGCGAACAGGACAGAATTATATAGAGGTCATTTTTGCAGGTCAAGTAAAACCTGACATATTCTTGATCGCTTTAACTGCCCTCTTTCAGATCAGGCCAGGCAACATACAGGTAATAGGCCATTGACCACAAGGTCAGAGCAGCGGCCACCCAGATGAGCAGCGTTCCCCAGAAAATCATGTCCAGCCCGGCCACGGTGCCGGCGTTCAGCAGCATGGGAATGGCGACGAGCTGCGCAGCGGTTTTGAACTTGCCGATCATGTTGACTGCGACGCTCTTGCGCTTGCCCATAGTGGCCATCCATTCGCGCAGTGCCGAGATGGTAATCTCGCGGCCAATAATGATGATGGTGACCAGTTCGCTCACACGACCATCCGCGACCAGCAGCACCAGCGCGGTGGAAACGATGAGTTTGTCGGCCACCGGATCGAGGAAGGCCCCGAAATTGGAGGTCTGGTTCCACTTACGCGCAAGATAGCCATCCAGCCAGTCGGTCACAGCAGCAATGATAAACAGCCAGGCGGCTACCTGATTGCGCACGCCCTCTTCCAGCGGCAAGACACCGGGGACGAAAGCGACAATCAGCAACGGGATGCAGGCGATACGCGCCCAGGTGAGGATAAGCGGCAGATTCATAGCGTTATTATCAGCGATCTTGCAGCGCGGCGTGTACTCTTTGTGCTAATTCGTCACTCATACCTGGCACACCGGCAATGGCTTCTATGCTGGCCACTTTGATGGCGCTCACGCTACCGAAACAGGTGATCAGGGCTTTGCGGCGTTTAGGGCCGATACCGGCGATGTCATCCAGCCGCGAAGCGATGCGCGCCTTCTGGCGACGGCCCCGATGCCCGGTGAGCGCAAAGCGGTGTGCTTCGTCGCGGATTTCCTGCACGAGGTGCAGACCGGGGTCGTCCGGATCCAGGTGCAAGGGTTCTCGCCCGTCGGCGAAGACAAGTGATTCCAGACCCGGTTTACGGCCCAGCCCTTTGGCCACGCCGACCAGAGGTTGGTCGTTGAGGCCCAATTCGCTCAGCGCTTCGAAAGCTTTGGCGACCTGTCCTTTGCCGCCATCGATGAGAAGCAGATCTGGGCGCATCGCTTCTGTGCTGTCGGCGCCTTGCTCACCGGGTTTATAGCGGCGGTACACCGCCTGATGGATCGCCGCATAATCATCACCCGGCGTGATGTCGGTGATGTTGAAACGCCGGTATTCCGAGCGGCGCATGCCGCCACCATCTTTGTCGTCGCTGACCCAGACGACGCAACTGGCCACGGCCGCTTCACCCTGGGTATGGCTGATGTCGAAACATTCGATGCGGCGCAGGTGCTCGATGGCCAAACCGGCGTGCTGCAGTGATTGCAGCAAGGCGAGCTGGCGTTTGCCTTGCAGAGATTGCATCTGACGACGCTGGGTGAGCGCCAGGCCGGCATTGCTGATCGCTAATTCGACCCAGGCCTTGTGTTGCGCATAATGCGGCTGATCCATAGGCAATGGTCGGCCCAGGATGCCCGCCAGGGTTTCGGCGACGGTTTCTTCGACCGGCACATTGATGAGCACTTTGCCGGGCGCCGGATGCATGGCGTAGTGGGCTTCGACAAAGGCGGAGAGCACCTCGCTGAGGCTGGCCTGATCGAGCTGGTTGCTGTTTTGCGGAAACTGCGGCCGATCGCCCAGATGACGCCCACCGCGCACCATGGCCAGGTTGACGCAGAGACTTCCCCCCTGCTCCACAGCCACGATGATGTCGATGTCTTCAGCCTGGTGACTGTCCATGATCTGTGTATCCTGTGCGCGGTGTAACGCCTGGATCTGATCGCGGAACTGTGCGGCCTGTTCAAAGGCCAAACGCTCGACGGCTTGCTCCATCAGCCGTGTCAGACGATGGATGATTTCCTGCTCACGGCCTTGTAAAAACAAACCGGCGGCCTTAACGTCTTCCGCATAATCGGCTTCACTGATGAGCCCGACGCAGGGCCCCGAGCAACGCTTGATCTGATACAGCAGGCATGGGCGCGTACGGTTATTGAAAACCGAGGCCTCGCAAGTGCGTAGCCGGAAGATTTTTTGCAGGAGATGGACAGCCTGACGTACCGACCAGGCATTGGGATACGGGCCGAAGTAATCGGCATTCGCTGAGAGCGTACCCCGGTGCAGGCCAATCATTGGCCAGGTATCGCGTGTCAGCCGGATATACGGATACGACTTGTCGTCGCGGAACAGGATGTTGTACTTCGGCGCTAATTCCTTGATGAGATGGTTTTCCAGCAACAGCGCTTCAGATTCCGATGGCGTGGGCGTCACTTCCAGGCGCGCCACCTTGCTGACCATAAGCGCAATGCGCGGACTGCTCAGGTTTTTGGCGAAGTACGATGACACTCGATTTCTAAGGTTGCGCGCCTTGCCGACATAGAGCACCTGGCCGTCTTCGGCCAGAAAGCGGTACACCCCCGGCCGTTCAGGCAGTGTGCGTACCTGATCTTGCAGAGGGTGGCTCATGATGGTCGTTGCGGGATCAGAGTGCCTGAATCAGTGTCAGAGCAGCCTGATATTCGGGGTGAGCGTCGAGCTGGGCGCGGCTCAGCGGATGATCACCACCAAGACCTGCTTCGCCCAGCAGATTTGGAATCCGCGCTGCACGCTTTGGTTCCGGCGCAGGCTGCCATTTTTCGATCAGTTCATCGACAAAGTCCGGTTTGTTGCAGACCAGTAGCACGTCGCAACCCGCATCCCAGGCTGCGTTGGCTCGGTCGACAATGCTGCCGGCCACACTGGCACCTTCCATGGAAAGATCATCACTGAAAATGATGCCGTCAAACTGACACTCCAGACGCAGTTTTTCCAGCCAGCGCGGCGAAAAGCCTGCCGGGCGTTCATCCAGCACCGGGTAAATCACATGCGCCGGCATTACGGCATCCAAGGCCAGCTCGTGATACGGCTGCATATCGGTTTCGATCTCGGCCATGCTGCGTTCATCAACGGGAATCGCGATGTGCGAATCAGCTTCGACCCAACCATGGCCGGGGAAGTGTTTGCCACAGGAGCCCATACCGCCCTGCTTCAGGCCTCGGATCAGCGCAGCGGCAAGGCGCGACACGATCTGGGGATCTTTGGAAAAACTCCGGTCGCCGATAACCCCACTACGTCCCCAGTCGAGGTCGAGTACCGGGGTAAAGGAAAAATCAACACCATGCGCGCGCAACTCGGCGGCCAGTACCAGCCCAACAGCTTGCGCCGCATCTTCGGCGGCATTGGGGTCCTTGGCAAACAATGCGCCGAGCACACGCATCGCAGGCAAGCGGGTGAAACCTTCACGGAAACGTTGCACGCGGCCACCTTCGTGATCGACGGTAATCGGCAACGGCGGCTGACGCAACTGATGAATCTCCTGCGTCAGCGCAGAGAGCTGCACCGGGTCTTTGTAGTTGCGCGAGAACAGAATGACCCCGCCTACCAGCGGGTGCAGCAGACGACGCTTGTCATCTTCATGAAGCGTGAGGCCTTCAACATCCACCATCAAGGGGCCATAGGGTACATGCATGCTCATAGGGTCTCCACAACAACAAAGGCAAGGGCATGATCCACCTCGTCGGAAATCGACAGGTGGATTTGCAGGGAACGCTGGCCAATCCATTCGGCCAACGCAGGGTCAAAACTGAAAAACGGTTTACCCAGCGTGTCGTGTTCCACACGAATCGCTGGCAACAATACGGGGCTGCGCAGTCCGGTGCCCAGCGCTTTGGCCAGCGCTTCCTTGGCGGCAAAGCGCTTGGCAACGAAACGTTCTTTCGACGGCGACGCATTGGCCTCGGCCACCTCTGCCGGGTGCAATAAATGCCGTACGCCACGTTCGGGGTGGCGCGACAGCAACTGTCCGATACGCTGAACAGAGACGATGTCGGTACCGATGCCGTGAATCATGGATTGCAGACGTTAGCTGAGGCTGACGGCTTCGCGCATGAGCCGCTTCATTTCAGCGACAGCTTCTCGCAGACCGACAAAAACCGAACGGCTGACGATGGCATGGCCGATGTGCAGCTCGCGAATGCCGGGCAACGCGGCAATCGGTTGCACGTTGTAATAGTTCAATGCATGGCCGGCATTGAAGCGCATACCCAGCGTGCGAATCTGCTGGCCGGCGGCGGCGACGCGTTGCAGTTCACTCTGCACAGCAGGGCGCTCGATATCGCGACCGGCGGCATGGAAGGCATGGGCATAAGGCCCGGTATGCACTTCGCAAACCTGTACGCCGATTCGCGCAGCCGCATCCACCTGCGCCGGGTCGGCGTCGATGAAGGTGCTGGTGACGATACCAGCGTCGCGCAGCCGGGCCACGATCGTCGCCAGACGTTGCTCTTGTCCGACAATATCCAGCCCACCCTCAGTCGTGACTTCCTGCCGGCCTTCCGGTACCAGCATCGCCATTTCCGGCTTCAGCGCGCAGGCGATACCCACCATTTCGTCGGTAGCGGCCATTTCCAGATTGAGTTTGATCTGGGTCAGGTCGCGCAATTTGCGTACGTCGGCATCCTGAATATGACGGCGGTCTTCGCGCAGATGCACGGTAATACCGTCGGCGCCACCGAGGTGGGCCTCGACCGCTGCCCAGACCGGGTCCGGTTCATAGGTACGTCGTGCCTGGCGTAGCGTGGCAACGTGATCAATATTAACGCCCAGTTCAATCATGGTGTGCTTTCCTGCGACCGCTCCGGGATTCAGAGATCGGCCAGATCTTCAAACAAACGGCGGCTGTGCAACTGCCGACCGTTGAGGTAAAACGCCATCAGGCTGCGCATGAGCGCTTTGCTTTCGCTCAGGGTCACCGGATGAGAAAAAGACTCTGCCGACATGTCGAGCAAGGTCTGACCGCTTATTGTACCGGCCGCCGCCGAGGAATCGGCCAGTGGCCGTGGACCGGATTCCATTTCGTACAGATAGCGTTGGTCAGGGTCAATCGCGTTTCCGCCCACATCGTGCGTAAGCAGCAGGCCATACCCCAACTCGGCCAACAAGGATTTCTCGAAATAGCGCAGACTGGCGGAGAAAAAAGCACTTTCCTGCGACGGCTGTGATTGGGCTACCGGCTCGGCGACAAGGTTTACCGTATGACCGCTGAGCGCCTGCAGGGTCTGGGCGTAATGGTCAAAGACCTGTTCGTGCGCGTCTTCACGCGGCAACAAATTAAGCAACAGTTCGTTCAGGTAATAGGCGCAGAGCAAGGCACGACCGGCCAGTAGCGGTTGCCCGCCCTGCCATTCGGCATTGTGCAGCGTGACGACCTCGCCTTTGCCGCTCCAGGTCATTTCCAACGGTTGGAAGGCCATGAGCACGCCGCGCATGGCGGAGCGCGGTCGGCGTACGCCTTTGGCGACCAGGGCGATACGACCGTAGTCACGGGTGATGGCCTCAACGACGAGACTGGTTTCCCGGTATGGACGGGTATGCAGGACAAAAGCGGCCTGGCGTTCAACCTTGATCGGGCGCATGGCGGCGAGCGTCTACCCGGGTTTATTCGTAACCCAGCGAGCGCAGCAGGCGCTCGTCATCGGCCCAGCCCGATTTCACCTTGACCCAAAGCTCCAGATATACCGTGCCACCGAACAGGCGCGTCATATCCTGACGGGCTTCGGTCGCAATACGCTTCAGGGTTTCCCCCTGTTTGCCGATGATAATGGGCTTGTGTGATTCGCGATCCACCACGACGGCCGCAAAGATACGGCGCAGGTCACCCTCGACTTCAAATTTTTCGATTTCGACGGTAGCGGCATAGGGTAGTTCGTCACCGAGCAGGCGAAACAGCTTTTCACGGATATATTCGGCCGCGAGAAAACGTTCACTACGGTCGGTGAGTGTCTCGGGGCCATACAAAAAGCCCTGCTTGGGCAGTGCCTGACGAATCTCACCGAGCAGCGCATCGGCCTGGGTGCCCTTTTCAGCACTGACCGGCACCACAGCGGCCCAATTGCGTACCTCGGCCATCTGCGCAACGAACGGCAGCAATGTCGCCTTGTCCTTGATCTGATCGATTTTGTTCAAGACGAGGATGACGGGTTTGTCGTCGGGTAACAGGGCAACGACTTTACGGTCCTGTTCACCGTAGCGCCCTGCTTCAATGACGAGGCAGATAACATCGACTTCCTGCAGCGCCTGCGTGACACCCCGGTTCATGGTGCGGTTGAGCGCCGAACTGTGTTTGGTCTGAAAACCCGGCGTATCGACGAAGACATACTGCGCATCATCGTCGGTACGCACGCCCATAATGCGATGGCGCGTAGTCTGGGCCTTGCGCGATGTGATACTGAGCTTCTCGCCAATCAGGCGATTAAGCAGGGTCGATTTACCCACGTTCGGCCGCCCCACCAAAGCCACAAGACCAGCGGGTTCCAGAGTATCCGGATCGCGGTCGGCGCCAAAATAAGCGTCAAGATCAATCTCACTCATGAAGCATCCTTATTTTCTGATGCCGCGTCTGGCAGTGCAAGCAACTGCTGCAGCACCCGTTCGGCAGCCTGTTGCTCGGCGGCACGACGCGTTGCACCGCTGCCTGTGGCTTCAACGGAGAGCGCCGCAACACGGCATTGCACATCAAATTTTTGTGCATGCGCAGCGCCGCTGATCTTTGGCGCCGCGTAGCCTGGCAATGGCAAACGCCGCCCCTGCAGCCATTCCTGCAGGCGGGTTTTGGCATCTTTGGCCGACGGCAGACGATCCAGGTCAATGGCCTGGATCCGTGGCAACATGGCAGCCAGAACAACCGCTCGCGCCGCATCAAAGCCGCCGTCACACCAGATGGCGCCATAAATGGATTCAACCGTGTCGGCCAGAATAGACGGCCGATGCTGGCCACCACTTTTGAGCTCGCCCTCACCCAGCCGCAGGTAGCGACTGATCTTGAGCTCTTCGGCTACAGCGACCAGTTGGTCCTGGCAAACCAGGTTGGCGCGCAATCGGGATAAGTCGCCCTCTGGTAAATCGGTAAAGCGCTGATAAAGCGCCTCCGCCACGGTGGCATTCAGGAGTGAGTCGCCAAGGAACTCCAAACGCTCATAGTGATGCCGACCGTAACTGCGATGCGTCAATGCCTGCTCCAGCAAGCCTCGATCCGTAAAATGGTAGCGAATGGTCGCTTCCAGCTCGGCCAACGGGCTTTGGCAAGGTGAGGCGCTCATACGCAGGTTTAGCGGAATGAGCCGATGCGGCTCAGATCGCCCCAGTGGAACCAGATGAAAAAAGCTTTGCCGACGATATTGGCATCCGGCACGAACCCCCAAACCCGGCTGTCTTTACTGTTGTCGCGATTATCGCCCATGACGAAGTAGTTACCCTCGGGCACCTTGCAGACAAAACCGGCGCTGTCGTAGCGACACTGGTCACGGTACGGGAAACGCACGACATCTGGCACGAATGCCGGTGCATCTGCATCATTGAGTGTTTGGAAAGTCACATCGCCAACGGTTTCCTGATACAGGCGCGAATAGTACATACGGTCGGTATGGAGGTAATCCGG
The DNA here is from genome assembly GCA_048859965.1 of Fluviibacter sp. Taxonomy (GTDB): domain Bacteria; phylum Pseudomonadota; class Gammaproteobacteria; order Burkholderiales; family Rhodocyclaceae; genus Fluviibacter. Next base: position 19,847 of record JBLIZO010000002.1, on the reverse strand, counting down.
CAAGGGCTTGCGCGGTACCGGTACGCCGTTGATGCTGAGTTGTTTGTTCTGATAACTGACCGTGTCGCCTGGCAGACCAATCACGCGCTTGATGTAGTCAACATTCGGTTCCGGTGGATAGCGGAAAACCACTACGTCGCCACGGGCAACCGGGTTACCGCTAACAATTTCGGTACCGATGATGGGTAGACGCAGACCATAGGTGAATTTGTTCACCAGAATGTAGTCACCCACCTGCAGAGTCGGAATCATTGAGCCGGATGGAATCTTGAAGGGCTCCACGACAAACGAGCGCAAAGCAAAGACGGCCAGAATCACCGGAAAAAGACTGGCGCCCCACTCCACCCAGATCGGATTCTTGGTGCCCGGTGCACGCAGCTTGCGGGCATAGAGCACATCGATCAACCAGAGAATGCCCGTCGCCAGCGTGACCAGAAACAGAATCAATGCGAAATTCATACTGTCATATACCCTGAATAATGAGCCGCTGCGTTATTTACCATCGACACGCAACACGGCCAAAAAGGCTTCCTGAGGGACCTCGACGGAGCCGATCTGCTTCATGCGCTTTTTACCGGCCTTCTGCTTTTCCAGCAGTTTCTTTTTGCGAGAAATGTCACCACCGTAGCACTTGGCCAGCACATCCTTACGCATGGCTTTGACAGTTTCACGCGCAATAATCTGTGCACCGAGTGCGGCCTGGATGGCCACGTCGTACATCTGGCGCGGAATCAGTTCGCGCATCTTGCTGACCAGTTCACGGCCACGGAATACCGAGCTCGAACGGTGCACGATCAGCGAGAGCGCATCAACCTTGTCGCCGTTAATCAGCACATCGAGCTTGACCATGTCGGCCGGACGATATTCTTTGAACTCATAGTCCAGCGACGCGTAGCCACGGGATACCGATTTCAGCTTATCGAAAAAGTCGAAAACCACCTCTGACAACGGCAGTTCATAGATCATCTGCACCTGGCGGCCGTGATAACGCATATCGACTTGCGAACCACGCTTCTGGTTACACAGCGTGATGACCGGTCCCACGTAGTCTTGCGGCAGGAAAATAAAGGCCGTGATGATCGGTTCGCGAATTTCTTCGATCTTGCCGATATCCGGCAGCTTGGAGGGATTTTCGACAATAATCTGTTCGCCATTGCGCAAGCCGACCTCATAAACGACCGTTGGTGCGGTGGTAATGAGATCCATGTCAAACTCGCGCTCCAGGCGTTCCTGCACAATCTCCATGTGCAACAGGCCCAGGAAACCACAGCGGAAACCAAAGCCCAGCGCCTGCGAGACTTCCGGCTCGAATTGCAATGCAGCGTCATTCAGTTGAAGTTTTTCGAGCGAATCACGAAGTTGCTCATATTCATTCGGCTCTACCGGATACAGCCCCGCGAACACCTGCGGTTTGATTTCTTTGAAACCATCCAGCGGTTTATCCGCTGGCCGATCGGCCAGCGTAATGGTGTCGCCAACCCGGGCGGCTTTGAGTTCCTTGATTCCAGAAATAACGAAGCCCACTTCACCGGCCGAAATTTGTGGCTGTTGCTTCGATTTCGGTGTGAAGATGCCGACCTGTTCGCACAGATGGGTCGCACCGGTCGACATGAGCCGCATCTTGTCTTTAGGCTTCAGCGTGCCATCCATCACGCGCACCAGCATGACCACACCGACGTAGTTATCAAACCAGGAATCAACAATCAACGCTTTCAGCGGCGCACTCGGGTCGCCTACCGGCGGCGGCACCTTGGCAATCACCTGCTCCAGAATATCGTCGATGCCGATGCCGGTTTTAGCACTCGCCTCAACCGCTTCGGTAGCATCAATACCGATCACATCTTCGATTTCGGCACGGGCATTGTCCGGGTTGGCCGAGGGCAGATCGATCTTGTTGAGCACCGGCACGACTTCAACGCCGAGGTCCAGTGCCGTATAACAGTTAGCGACCGTCTGAGCTTCAACGCCTTGCGAGGCATCGACGACCAACAACGCCCCTTCACAGGCGGAGAGCGAACGCGACACTTCATAAGAGAAATCGACGTGTCCCGGCGTATCGATCAGATTCAGCCGGTAAGTCTTACCATCTTTGGCTTTGTAGTCGAGCGCGGCCGTTTGGGCCTTGATGGTGATACCCCGTTCTTTTTCGATATCCATCGAATCAAGCACCTGGGCGGCCATTTCGCGGTCGGACAAGCCACCGCAGCGATGAATCAGACGGTCGGCCAGGGTCGATTTACCGTGGTCAATGTGGGCGATGATTGAAAAATTACGAATGTGATCCAAGGAAATTCCGTTTTCCGGCGCATGGCCGGCAAAAATGCCAAATGCCTGTTTGGCGCCCTGCGCCACTTAGCCCGCTATTCTACCGGATCAGGGCGGTTGCCGACCGCCCTTTACGGGTCAACGGCTCAGCGATTCTGTGGAATTGGCACAAAAATCTGCACGTTGGCGCGACGGATCAGCAAAGTCGCCGGTGCGCGCCCATCCGGTTGGTTCATGAGCTGATTAAATTGCTTCACGGAGCGGATATCCTGTGTGTCGCCCTGCGATACCACCGCCAGAATGACATCGCCTGGGCGCAGATCGACACGCCCCCCCGGGCGGACATCGACCACCAGAATACCGGCGTTCAGGCGCATCTGCTGTTTCTGTTCTACCGTGAGATCCGACAAGGCAATACCCAGTCGGCTATTGGTTGCTTCGGCAGCGCGTGCCGACGGTTTGGCCGTTGCCACACGCTCATCCTGGAATTCGCCGATGGTCACCGTGACCGTGCGCGTTTGGCCCTTCCGCCAAATGTCCATCGTGGCCCGCGTACCCGGCTTCATGAGGCCGACCATGCGCGGCAAATCACTCGACGCTGCAATCGGTTTGCCGTCGAAACGCAAAATCACATCACCGGGCTCAATGCCGGCCCGCGCCGCCGGGCCATTCGGTTCCACGCTGTTGACGAGCGCACCACCCGCCTTGGGCAGACCGAAGGATTCCGCCATTTCACGGGTCACCTCCTGAATGGAGACCCCCATACGACCATGGCTGGCGCGGCCTCGCGTGCGTAACTGCTGCTGGATATCCATCGCCAGATCAATCGGAATCGCGAAGGAAATCCCCATAAAACCACCGGAACGGCTGAATATCTGCGAGTTGATGCCGACAACCTCGCCACGAAGATTGAACAGAGGACCACCCGAATTACCCGGATTGATAGCCACATCGGTCTGTATGAACGGTACGTAATTTTCCTGGGGCAAGGCGCGGCCCTTGGCACTGACGATCCCCGCCGTCACCGAATGCTCGAAGCCGAACGGACTGCCGATGGCCACGACCCATTCGCCCGGCTTCAACTGGCTGGAATCGCCCAACCGCACAGCCGGAAGACCGCTGGCCTCGATTTTGAGCAACGCCACATCGGTACGCTTATCGGCGCCGATAACCTTGGCGCGGAACTCGCGTTTGTCGAGCAGTTTGACGGTCACTTCGTCGGCGCCGTCGATGACATGCGCATTGGTCATGACATAACCGTCCGCACTGATGATGAATCCGGAACCCAGTGAGCGGTTTTCCTGCTGAGGCTGCTGACCACCCGGCGCTTGTGGAAAGAAACGGCGGAAGATTTCCGAGGCCGGATCGTTCGGATCCATCGGAAATCCGTTGGCGACAGGCTTGCCGCGACTGGTCTGCACAGTGCTGATATTGACCACGGAAGGCGATTGCTTTTCCGCTAATTCGACAAAATCCGGCAGGCCGCGAGTTTGCGCTGTAGCCGGCAACACCAGAACGGCAGATGCCGATAACAGGCAAATACAGAGCAGACGATTCAGGTAGGAAAACTTCATAACATTCACTTGAGCAAAAGATTCAAAGTCGTTCAAGAATACGTGGAACCGCCATCGGCGACCGACGTTGAGCCCGGTGCAACTGCCACCAGGCGCCAATCAAACCCAGACCGGCGCCGATCATGGCACCGACATCCTGTGTCAGCATCCACGATGCCGGTAGCGCACTCGGTAACAGCGCAGCACCCAACAGGCTTCCGGTAAAGAACAGCAGCAACGGTATGACATAGGTCTGCGTCACCCCACGCGACAATAACTGGTCAGGAATCGCCACGCGCACATTGTCGCCTACGACCAAGCCAAGGGGATCGGCCAGCACCATGGTTTTTGGTTTGGCGCACAGCGGTTGCGCCAGGCTGACGCCACCGCATCCGCCGGGTTCGTTACAGCGACCACACCCGCTGCTGACCGCGAACTCCAGGCGCACCAAAGCACGCCCATCGGGAGCGGTCATGATTTCTACGACGGCGGCGTCTCTTTCTGCCATGGGCGAATCCTACGACAAATCGATGCAATATGTCTTGCTGATTGCTTAAATCTTATCGACCCGCGCCCAGAATTGAACCCAGGTTGCTTTGTGCGTTTCATAACGCACCTGTCGAGCGGTCACCAGTTCACCATGAATCACCTGTCGGGTCATCGTGTAGTAATACAGTTGTTCATGTACGGCATCGTTTAAGTGCGCCGATTCCGAGACGAAAGCTTCACCATCGACCAGGGCGGAGACCCAGCTCTCTTGAGGCGTTACCGATGTCCGATTATGCGAGTTCATGCGCTTTCCATGATGTGTTTGAGATCGTGCGCGATGGCCTCACGGGCGCGATGAATGCGTGAGCGCACCGTGCCGACCGGCACCTGCTGATGTTGGGCGATTTCTGCGTAACTCAAGCCCCCCTGCTCGCGCTGCTCAAAAGCGTCACGCAAGGACGGTGGTAAGGCATTGAGCGATTTCTGGATAGCAGCAGCGAGTTCCTGCTGCCAGAGTTGCTCCTCAGGCGTGGACGGCATAGGCATCCAGCCTTCGGCCAGGTCGAGCGATTCGTCGATGTCCGCTTCGTCCATATTGAACGAAATATTATCCGGACGCTTGAGTTGCGCCTTGCGCCAGGCCAGATAGGTGTTACGCGCAATGCTGGCCAACCAGGTAGCAAAACTGGACTCGCCACGAAAACCAGCCAGGGAGACATACGCTTTGAACAGGCTTTCCTGAAAGAGCTCTTCGGCGCTTGGGCGATCACGGGTCAGACGGGTCAGCCAACGCTGAATCCCTGCCTGACATGGCAATACCAGCGCTTCGAATGCGGCGCGGTCACCCGCCTGCGCAGCAGCGACCAAGGTCGATTCTGCACACGACCCCCGTGTTTTAGCGGACAGCGGCTGTGACAAGAAATAACTCCGTAGGATGCAGGGAAACTCAGGGAAAGCGGTAGAATGGCCACTATATTACAAAAGTCGTGAGCGACGCCGCTTCCTCATTTTGAATTCACCCGCTTATCATTCCCCGCCCAGACGCCAGTTTGATGTGCTGGTTATCGGTAGCGGTTTGGCCGGCCAAGGATGCGCATTATCTCTGGCAGACGCTGGCCTGAAGGTCGGATTAGTCAGCAAACGTGCTGTCACCGATTCGGCGTCAGGTTGGGCTCAGGGCGGCATCGCCGCCGTGCTCGATCGCACGGATTCGGTGGATAGCCATATCGAAGACACGCTTATTGCCGGTTCCTATCTGAATGACCCCGTCGCCACGCGCTTTGCGGTCGAACAGGCGCCGGAAGCGATTCAGTGGCTGATTGATCGCGGCGTCCCTTTTACCCGCGAAGATGGCAAATACCACCTGACCCGCGAAGGTGGGCATAGTCATCGTCGCGTGATTCATGTCGATGACGCCACCGGCGCCGCCGTACAGGCAACCTTAACGCCGCAAGTCCTCAACCACGCGAATATTACGGTGCTGGAAGACCACATCGTGGTTGATCTGATCACCTCCCGAAAAATCGGTCGGCAGGCATCAGGACAGCCCAATCGCTGCCTGGGTGCGTATGTGCTGAATAGCCAGACCGGCAACGTACATACCATGGCGGCGGCACATACGTTGCTGGCAACGGGTGGCGCTGGCAAGGTCTATCTTTACACGACCAATCCAGACACCTCAACGGGCGACGGTATTGCGATGGCCTGGCGAGCCGGTTGCCGGATCGCCAATATGGAGTTCATTCAGTTTCACCCGACGTGTCTGTACCACCCGAAGGAAAAATCCTTCCTGATCAGCGAGGCCGTGCGTGGCGAAGGGGGGTTGCTCAGGCGCCCCGATGGCACGCGCTTTATGGACGACTACGACCCGCGCGCCGAGCTGGCACCGCGCGACATTGTCGCCCGCGCCATTGATGCGGAAATGAAGCGCCACGGCTTGGACTGCGTCTATCTCGACATCAGTCACCAACCCGCAGACTTCGTAAAAACCCATTTCCCGACGATTTACGAACGTTGCCGACAACTCGGTATCGATATTACGAAAGAACCGATTCCCGTGGTTCCGGCCGCCCATTACACCTGCGGCGGCGTGTTGGTCGATCAGCACGCGCGCACAGAGATACCGGGTCTCTATGCTGCCGGCGAAGTCACCTGCAGTGGGCTGCACGGCGCCAACCGCCTGGCCTCGAACTCTCTGCTGGAATGCCTGGTCTACGCCCGTGCGGCGTCGGACGACATCATCGCCAACCCGCAGCCCATTCCCGACGGCCTCCCCTTATGGGACGAAAGCCGCGTGACCGATGCCGACGAGGAGATCGTCATTGCCCACAACTGGGATGAGTTGCGTCGTTTCATGTGGGACTATGTCGGTATCGTACGTACGACCAAACGTCTGTTACGCGCACAGCACCGTATTCGCCTGCTCTTCCGCGAAATCGACGAGTTCTATGCCAATTTCCGCATCAGTCATGACCTGCTCGAACTGCGCAACCTGGTGCAAACGGCTGATCTGATCGTGCGATCGGCACTCAAGCGCAAGGAAAGCCGCGGTCTGCACTATTCCCGCGATTACCCCGACACGCTTAAACAGGCAAAAAACACGGTGCTGCGTAAGCGGGTTTAAGCCCCTTTAGGATTAGCCAACGTACGACGCAGCTGTTGGCTCCAGACGAGCAAATGCCGCCAACGCTCTTTGGAAGAGGTGCCCAAACTGTCCGGTAAAAACACCACGGGATATCGCAACCAACGTTCTGCTGGCAGCATTTCAGCACTTGGTCGATCCGTTTCCGGCGCATTCCTCTCCTCCGCCGTCAACCTCAAGACGATCAGCCAGGGGTAAACACTCGCTCGCGTACCCCGCAGACAGGTTTCAGCACCGGTGTCATCAATCAGACGGCAAACCCGTGGCCGGTCTTCAAAAATCAAGGTACAGGCTGGCACCCGCGTGCGACGCAGACCATCGGCAAAAATAGCCGTCAGCACCAGCAAAGCAACGACCAGCTCAACCCCGGTCAAGCGGGTTTGACTAACGCCTAACAGTGCCATTAGAAAGACCAAAAGCAACGCCGCCCGAAGGCGGCGCGATGCAACCGGCCGGATTTCAAACCGGCTGATGGTCATGCTCAGATGCGCTTGAAGACCAGCGACCCGTTGGTACCGCCGAAACCGAAGTTATTCTTCAGCGCGACATCGATCTTCATGTCACGCGCGACATTGGCACAGTAATCCAGATCACATTCCGGATCCTGATTGAAAATGTTAATGGTCGGCGGTGAAATCTGGTTATGCACGGCCAGCACGGTAAATACCGACTCCAGACCACCGGCGCCGCCCAGCAGGTGCCCGGTCATCGACTTGGTCGAATTGACCACCAGCTTTTTGGCATCACTGCCGAACAATAGCTTGATGGCTTCGGTTTCGTTCTTATCACCCAGCGGCGTCGACGTGCCGTGCGCGTTGAGATACTGCACGTTGTCCGTATTGACACCGGCATTCTTCAGTGCGGCGGCCATGCTACGTTTCGGGCCATCGGTATCCGGTGCCGTCATGTGATAAGCATCACCGCTCATGCCGAAGCCACCGAGTTCGGCATAGATCTTGGCGCCACGTGCTTTGGCATGTTCGTACTCTTCCAGAACGAGTACGCCAGCGCCCTCACCCAGAACGAAGCCGTCGCGATCCTTGTCCCACGGACGGCTGGCAGTCGCCGGATCATCGTTACGCTCGGACAGTGCACGCGCGGCGCAGAAGCCCCCCAGGCCCAGTGGTGAAATCGTCGATTCGGCGCCACCGGCAATCATGATATCGGCATCACCGTATTCAATCATACGGCCGGCCATACCGATCGCATGCAGGCCCGTGGTACAGGCGGTCACCGTAGCGATGTTCGGACCCTTGAAACCGTACATGATCGACAGGTTGCCCGAAATCATGTTGATGATTGAGCCCGGCACGAAGAACGGAGAGATCTTGCGGACACCAGCGGCATCATAGGTGGCCTTGGTATCTTCGATCATCGGCAGACCGCCGATACCCGACCCCACGCAGACACCGATACGCTCGGCGTTGGCCGGGTGTTCGCTCAAACCGGCATCGCGTATGGCCTGAATGCCCGCCGCCATGCCGTAGTGAATGAAGGTATCCATACGACGCGCATCTTTAGCCGGCAAGTAGTCGGCGACGTTGAAGCCTTTGACTTCACCGGCGATACGGGTCGGAAAACTGCTGACGTCAAAGCGTGTCACTGCCGTAATGCCGCTCTTGCCGGCAACCAGGTTGCCCCAGGCTTCCGTGACGGTGTTACCTACCGGGCTGATGACGCCCAATCCTGTGACGACGACGCGACGACGCATGTCTGCTCCTTCAGCTACCCGGGTGAAATCCGGGCTTGGATAAAATTACGGCCGACACAACAGCGTCGGCCGCGTTTGACGCAACAAGCGACGACTTACTTCTGGTGCGACTTGACGTAGTCGATGGCTTGCTGAACCGTGGTGATCTTCTCGGCATCTTCATCCGGGATTTCGCATTCGAATTCCTCTTCGAGTGCCATCACGAGTTCAACCGTATCCAGCGAATCTGCGCCCAGATCATCCACGAACGACGACTCATTCTTCACGTCTGCTTCGTTGACGCCGAGTTGTTCGGCTACGATCTTTTTGACGCGCTGTTCGATGTTATCCATTGAAGCTCCTATTACCCTTCTTAGTAGGTGGTGGAAAAGCAGGTTGTATTCTACCAAAACACTGAAAAGCGCGAAACCTTCCTTTAAGCCTTCCTGTGTCGCAGTGCAAAAATCTTACGGCAGGTACATGCCGCCGTTGACGTGAATCGTGGTGCCGGTCACGTACGCCGCCGCCGGCGACACCAGGTAAGACACAGCCGAAGCAATGTCTTCCGGCGTGCCGAGACGGCCCAGCGGGATATTGCCGAGCAATGCCGTCTTCTGGCCTTCGTCCAGCGCCTTGGTCATATCAGTATCGATAAAGCCCGGCGCCACGCAATTGACGGTGATGCCACGGCTACCCAGTTCGCGGGCCAGTGAGCGTGTCATGCCACTGACCCCGGCCTTCGCAGCACAGTAGTTGGCCTGACCCGGGTTACCGGCATGGCCCACCACCGAGGTAATGTTCACGATACGACCGGTGCGCGCCTTCATCATGCCACGCATCACGGCACGGCACATACGGAATACCGATTTCAGATTGGTATCGAGCACATCATCCCAGTCTTCATCTTTCATACGCATCGCCAGCGTATCGCGGGTGATGCCGGCGTTATTGACCAGTACGGTGATGGCCGAACCGGTTTTGGCCTCGATGTCGGCAATCAGCGCATCGACACCGGCAGCGTCGCGCACATCCAGCGCCGCACCCCACCCGGCACCACCAGCGGCCTTGATCGCCTCCGTAATGCCAGTGGCGCCCGATTCGCTGGTGGCGGTGCCAATGACGGTCATACCCTGACGGGTCAGTTCCATGGCGATGGCACGGCCAATGCCGCGCGATGCGCCGGTAACGAGTGCAACAGTGGCTGTCATAACGATTCCTTAGCTCAGGGAAAGATTGGCATTCACCGATTCAGCATCAGCCAGCGCAACACCGCTAATACCATCGGCACAACGCTTGGTGAGTCCGGCCAGCACTTTGCCCGGGCCGCACTCTGCGGCAGTAGTCACACCCATCGAAGCCATTTTCTGGATGATCTCGACCCAGCGTACTGGCTTGGCAGCCTGGCGGACCAGCGCATCTTTGATCTTCGCCGGATCGGTTTCGATGGCGACATCGACATTGTTGATAACGGGGATCGTCGGCGTTGCGATGGCAATGTCGGTTAAGGCAATGGCCAAACGATCGGCCGCCGGTTTGAGCAGCGACGAGTGGAACGGTGCAGATACCGGCAGCAGCACGGCGCGCTTGGCGCCACGGGCTTTACAGGCCTCACAGGCACGCTCGACAGCACCCTTGTGACCGGCAATCACTGTTTGACCTGGCGCATTGAAATTCACGGGTTCAACCACTTCACCCTGAGCCGCTTCAGCACAGGCAGCAGCAATGCCCGCATCATCCAGACCCAGAATGGCAGCCATGGCACCCGTACCTGCGGGAACGGCTTCCTGCATGGCGGCGGCACGCAAGCGCACCAGCGGCACAGCATCAGACAGTTTCAACGCACCGGCAGCGACCAGTGCCGAGTATTCACCCAGGCTATGACCAGCAACGACGGCTGGCGTTTTACCGCCCAGGCTCTCCCACAGACGCCAGGCAGCAACACCCGCCGTCAACATAATCGGTTGTGTGTTCACCGTCAGCGCCAGCTTCTCGGCCGGCCCTTCAGCCACCATCGTCCACAGATCTTCACCCAGTGCGGCCGAGGCTTCATCGAAGGTGGCGCGCACGACCGGTGCATCACCATAGGCGGCCATCATGCCGACCGATTGTGAGCCTTGACCAGGGAATACGAAAGCGAACGACATATTGTTCTCCAAAATTAATACTTGAGCAGGACGCTGCCCCATGTGAAGCCGCCGCCAACCCCTTGCAACATGAGCGTTTGACCACGCTTCACGCGACCATCTTTGACGGCTTCATCCAGCGCCAGCGGCACCGATGCCGCCGAGGTGTTGCCATGATGATCCACGGTAACGATCACCCGGTCTGAAGTCAGCGACAGACGCTTGCCGATGGCATCGATGATGCGAACATTGGCCTGATGCGGAATCAGCCAATCGATCTGATCCGGCGTGATACCGGCCGATTCGCAGCATTCAATTGCGCTATCGGACAAGGCACGTACCGCGAATTTGAAAACGGCCTGGCCGTCCATGCGCAGAAATGGGTCACCCACAACCTGACCGCTATGTACCTGGCCCGGCACATTGAGAATGTCTGATTGCGAACCATCCGCATGCAAAGACGTCGCCAGAACGCCCGGCGTATCACCGGCCTTGAGCACGACGGCGCCGGCCCCATCGCCGAACAGCACACAGGTGCCGCGATCCTGCCAGTCCATAATGCGCGAAAACACTTCGGCGCCGACGACCAGTGCCGTTTTGTGGCTACCGGAACGGATAAATTTTTCGGCAATCGTCAGCGCATACACAAAACCCGAACAGACCGCCTGCACGTCAAATGAGGTTGCACCGACATTACCGAGTTTGCCCTGTAACAGACAGGCTGTGCTCGGAAAAATCATATCCGGCGTCGAGGTCGCGACAATAATCAGATCCAGCGCTTTGGCATCCACATCCGCATCGGCCAAAGCACGACGCGCAGCTTCTTCAGCCAGCATGCTCGAGGTCACGCCTTCCGGGGCATGGTGGCGGGCGGCGATCCCTGTACGCGTGACGATCCACTCATCACTGGAATCCAGGCCCTTTTCCTTAATCAGCGCATCATTGGAAATCGGTGCGCCCGGCAGGTAGCTACCGATACCGGCCAGTTGGGCATAAAAGCTTTGTGCCATCAGGCATCTCCCGTTGCAGAACCACCTTTGGCAGGTTCCTTCAGCAACGCTGCAGTTTGTAAACCGGTGTAACTGGAAACCCGATGAGCGATTTTATCAATCACCCCGTTTTCCGCTTCGTAATAAGCACGTTTGATGGCCTGGCTGAAAGCAAACGCATCCGCCGAACCGTGGCTCTTGATGACGGTACCTTTCAGACCCAGCAGGCTGGCGCCGTTATAACGGCGATGATCCAGACGTTTCTTGAACCGGCTGAGCACCGGCAACGCCAGCAAAGCGATCAAACGGGTCAGTAAATTGCGTTCGAACTCTTCACGCATAAAGCGACCCAGCATCTGCGCCAGGCCTTCGGAAACCTTGAGCGCCACGTTACCGACAAAACCATCGCAAACGACGACATCGGCCTCGCCTTTATAAACGCCATCACCTTCGACGTTACCGACAAAATTCAGGTCGGTGCCGCGCAGCAACTCGGCCGCCTGTTTGACAACCTCATTTCCCTTGATGTCTTCTTCGCCGATATTGAGCAGCCCCACGCGCGGAGCAGCAATATGCTCGACGGCGCTGGTCAGAATCGAGCCCATGACGCCAAATTGCAGCAGATGCTCTGCCGAACAATCGACATTCGCGCCCAAATCCAGCAAGCGGGTCTGACCGGTCATGGTCGGCACAACGGTACAGATCGCCGGACGATCAATGCCCGGCAACATCTTAAGCACAAAACGGGAGATTGCCATCAGCGCGCCGGTATTGCCGGCCGAGACGCAGGCATCCACCTCTCCGGATTTCACCAGATTGATGGCTACGCGCATGGACGAATCTTTTTTATTACGCAGCGCAATCGCTGGCGGCTCGTCCATCGCCACCACTTCACTGGCATGAACAATACGCAGACGGTCGCGCACCGCCTTATCCGGCGAGACGCGACGCAGGCGGTTTTCCAGCGGGTTGGCTTTACCGACCAGTGTCAGCTCGACATGGGGAAACTCGGCGGCGAAAGCCAGTGCAGCGGCAACCGTGACCTTGGGGCCATGGTCGCCGCCCATGCAGTCAATCGCGATTTTGACGGTCATATCCGGTCAAATCTCACGTTGAACAATGGTCAGGCTAAAGTTCCTGACCTGCCTGATCAGGCGTCGGTCGTCTTGACAACCTTCTTGCCGCGGTACACACCCGACGGCGAAATGTGGTGACGACGATGCACTTCACCGGTCGTCGGCTCGATGGCCAGCGGCGGATTGCTCAGCGAATCATGGGCGCGATGCATGCCACGCTTCGACGGGGATTTTTTGTTTTGTTGAACTGCCATGTTGGTTACTCCTGGTTAAATCGTACTGCGGCTGCACTTCCGGAGCGGGCTCCGGAAAGAATCTCTAATGCTTCAACGTCTTCAGTTGCGCCAGCGCGGCAAACGGATGATCGTCAGCCGTGTCCGCCACCGCAACCGGTAGCGCACAATCCTCATGCATCGGCACAATGGGTAGCGAAAGAATCAGTTCATCTTCCACAAACACCAACGTGCTGACAGCCGCCGGATCCGGCATCGGGAGGTATTCGACTGCATCCGCACCCGAATCATCTCCGAGTGCATCAAGTCGCTCCAACGCCGTCGCATCCGCCACCCACTCGACGGTGTGCTCATGGTCTATGACCACGGTCACCGGCTGCAGGCAACGCTGACAGAACTGCTCCAGGTGCGCCGCCAGCCAGATCGTCATGGCTGGACGCTGATCCGCGCTGAGCGCGGCTTGCAGCCGTACCTGAACCATTCCCGAAGTGCTGACGAGCATACCCGCCAGGCGCGTAAAATCAGACACCGGCACATTACCGCTCCAGGCAAATGCCTCGCGTGCGGCAACGGTCGGGTCAAAACTTTCCGGCAAACCGGCAGATGACATCCAGATCTGTCCCGTTGAAAAACGGCGAATGATACCATCCACAGGCTGAATTGTTGAGTATTTTGTTGCAATAACCTCAGCCAACCCTTTGAATGCTATTGAAAGCGCGCACGTCATGCCCCCTTGCCCCCCCGTTTCCCCCGCCAGAAAACTGATTTTGGGCTCAAGCTCGGTCTACCGGCGCGAATTGCTCATGCGCCTGGGCATACCTTTCAGCGTTACCAGCCCGGATATCGACGAACGGGTTCGCGACGGTGAACACCCGGCGGCGCTCGCCCGGCGATTGGCTCGGGAAAAAGCCGAGGCGATTGCGGCCAAACTGCCGGAAGCAGATCGCGGCGCGCTGATTATCGGCAGCGACCAGGTCTGTGTTTTAGGCAATGATGCGCTGGGCAAACCGGGCAACCATGCCAATGCCATTGCCCAGCTCCAGCGCCTGAGCGGTCAATTAGCGGTTTTTGAAACAGCGCTCTGCCTCTTTGACACTGCTTCGGGCCGCGCCCACGAAGAACTGGTCAGCACCGAAGTTGAGTTCCGGGACCTCTCTCTGGCAGAAATCGAGGCCTATTTGCAACGCGAACCCGCCTACGACTGTGCCGGGTCGGCCAAATCAGAAGGGTTGGGTATCGCATTGCTTGAACGCCTGTCCGGCGACGACCCGACTGCGCTGATCGGCCTACCTCTCATCGCCCTGTGCCGCTTGTTGCGCCATGCGGGATTCAACCCGCTTGAACAGGGCGCAACCTGAAGCCAACGACCACGTCCACCGTTAGCGAAACGACCATGCCCCGCGTATCACTGCATTTACTGCCTGTACCTCTTTGCGAACTGGCTGACGCCGTACCGGAGGCTTCGCTACCCGCCACCCTCCTACCGGTGATTCGTGATTTGCGTCATTTTGTCGTTGAGAACGCCAAAAGCGCCCGCGCTTTCCTCAAAACCGTCGGAATGACGGTACCGATCGCCGAACTGGACATCCGGGAACTGCCGGGCCGAGGCAAACTGGGCAAATCACACAGCAACCCTGCCGAAATGGACGCGCTGCTCGCACCACTGGCGGCAGGCAACGCCCTCGGCCTGCTTTCTGAAGCGGGTTGTCCCGCCGTCGCCGACCCAGGCGCCGAACTCGTTCAGCGCGCGCACCAGCGAGGTTTTTGCGTTACCCCGCACATCGGCCCCTCCTCATTGCTACTGGGTCTGATGGGCTCCGGTCTCGGCGGTCAACATTTCGCCTTCCACGGTTATCTGCCACAAGACGACAACGAGCGCCAACAGGTCATTAAAAACCTCGAAAAAACCTCCCGGATGCAGGATCAAACGCAGATCGTGATTGAAACGCCCTATCGAAATCAACGCCTGTTCGACAGCCTGCTAAAAACCTTGCAGTCAGATACCAGGCTCTGCGTTGCCATGGCCTTAACGACCGCACAGGAAAGCATCCGTACCCTTCCTGTCAGCACCTGGCGGAAACACCCGCCGGTCTTTGAAAAACAGCCAGCCGTTTTTTTATTCAAACAATAACAGACAGTTATCCGTTGGTTTTCAACCAATGTGACAGCATTGAAATTGAATCAACAACCCCCACGGGATCGCAAGCCAGGAGCGAACCCAGATCATGCGCACCGTGCGTGATCGCCAGACCATGAGCCCCCGCATTGCTGGCCATCAGCAGATCATGTGTCGTATCACCGATCATGAGCGTTCGTTCCGGCGCGACGGCAAACTGATCCATGATTTCCTGAAGCATTTGCGGATGGGGTTTACCGCGCGTCTGATCGGCCGTACGGGTCGTGTCAAAGTAGACCCCTAAACCACTGTGACCCAGAGCGCGATCCAGCCCCACCCGGCTCTTCCCGGTGGCGACGGCCAACCAGCGATGCTCGCTCTGCAGGCTTTTCAGCAGCGTTTCCACACCGTCAAACAAGGTCAACTCATGATCGCCAGAGAGATAATGTTTCCGGTAGGCATTCACAAGATCGTCATAGCGGCTTTCATGCAGATCCGGCACAGCGTATTCCAGGGCTTCGCGCAACCCCATACCGATCACATAACGTGCTTTGGCGTCGTCGGGCGGACAGGCGCCGATTTCCCGACTGGCCGCCTGAATGGCTTTGACAATCGCCCCGGTTGAATCCAGCAACGTACCATCCCAGTCAAAAACAACAAGATCATAGGCGCGATTGTTCATGCAATATCTCAACTAATGGGTGGCGCAGCGATCAAGGAAACGCTGCAATTCTTCAGGCAAAGGTGCCTCAATGACCAGAGGGGTGCCGCTCACCGGGTGCTTGCATCGCAGAGTGGCCGCATGCAAAAACATACGGTTCAGTCGCCCGGTTGATGCCAGTGATTTATTCAGGGTGAAATCGCCATACTTGTCATCCCCCGCAATCGGCAAGCCCAGGCTGGCCAGATGCACGCGAATCTGATGGGTACGACCCGTTTTGAGGCGCGCTTCCACCAGCGCATAGCCGGGATATTGCTTGCGTAGGACAAAATGCGTTTCAGCCGACCGCGTTTCCGGATGCGCCAAATCGCGGCCGCGTGCCACACGCACCCGGCGTTCGCCATCGGGCGTCAGATATTTATGGAGCGGTTCCGTGACTTTGAGTATCTGACCCACCTTGCTCCGCGACCACTCGCCCGGCACCAGCGCCAGATAACGCTTGTCACCGCTCTGCTGACGGAACATCTCGTGCAGACCGACAAGCGCCGAGCGCTTCTTGGCAATCAACAGTACACCGGAAGTTTCCCGATCCAGCCGGTGCGCCAACTCCAGAAACCGCGCTTCAGGCCGCTGGGCACGCATGGCCTCGATAGCCCCCCAGGCCAGGCCACTGCCGCCATGCACGGCGATACCGCAGGGCTTGTTGATGGCAATGAGGGTTTCATCTTCATAAAGCACCGGCAAATCGATCTCCGGCGCCACGGGTGGCCGATTTTCAACAAAAGCACGAGTGCGCACAGGCGGCAAACGAAGCTCATCACCGGCATTCAACCGCTGATCCGGCTGACAACGGGCGCCGTTGATCCGGACTTCACCACTACGCACGATGCGATAAACCCGGCTTTTGGGCACCCCCTTGAGATGCCGCAGCAGGTAGTTATCCAGGCGCTGCCCCGCCTCTTCGTCATCTACCGTACGGTGTTGAACGCCCAACTGCGCCGAATCGGGCATGGCCGGGGAGCGTCCCTGTTCGGCCGGCTGCATTGATTTGGCTGTTGCGACACCATGGGTACGGCCAACCCGAGGTTTTGCGGCCGATATTGACCCATTTGAAGCCCGCGTTGCCGTTTTTTTACGAAAACCGCGTTCTGGCGTTTGATTACTGCGTGACATACCTTATACTCTACACGTTTGTGCTGCCAGCAGGTGGGCTCCCGTTCAACCGTGGATCCAACTTGCCCGATACCCGAGCCCAGATCGCCGCAAGGCGTGTTCGTGATTCGAGTGTATCTGGCGCAGCCGGACCGGGCCATGACGACTCGCCCAGACGAACACAAGCAGCCGTCACCGACTGACACACGCCCGGCGTATGCAGTCCCGAATGCAGTAATGGCAGAGCCGCCGCCGTTTCCGGCCAGGCACCTTCTGCCGGTTACAGATCGGTTCACCTTGTCCGTTCGAACGGCTCGGGATCCACTCAGGATATCCCCTGCCTCGCCTTAAGTGCACGCCGCCCGGAAAGCCCTGAACCAGTCCAGGTCTCAGCCAGACTTTTATCGGCTGCCACCTGCGGGATTGCCCGCGCCGGTGCTTTAGGAGCACCACGCAATGAAACGCATGCTATTTAATGCCACGCAGGCTGAAGAACTGCGCGTCGCCATCGTCGAAGGTCAGAAACTGATCGACCTCGACATCGAATCCGCCGCCAAAGAACAACGCAAGAGCAACATCTACAAGGGTGTCATTACCCGTATCGAGCCGTCACTGGAAGCCGTGTTTGTGAACTACGGCGCCGAACGTCACGGCTTCCTGCCCTTCAAGGAAATTGCCCGCGAATACTACGCCCCGAACGGCGAAGGTAGCCGCGCCAAGATGCAGGAAACCCTGAAAGAAGGTCAAGAACTGATCGTTCAGGTTGATAAAGACGAACGCGGCAACAAGGGTGCCGCTCTGACAACCTATGTATCGCTGGCTGGTCGCTATTTGGTACTGATGCCGAACAATCCGCGCGGCGGTGGTGTTTCGCGTCGCGTCGAAGGTGATGATCGCTCGGAACTGCGCGATGCGATGGCCCAACTGACCGTGCCGGAAGGCATGAGCCTGATCGCTCGTACCGCCGCCATCGGCCGCACCGCCGAAGAACTGCAATGGGACTTGAACTACCTGATGCAGCTCTGGACGGCCATCGATTCAGTCGCCAAAGACAATACCGCCCCGCTGCTGATCTTCCAGGAAGGCAGCCTCGTCATCCGTGCCATCCGCGATTACTTCCAGCCGGATATCGGCGAGATCCTCATCGATACCGACGACATCTTCGAGCAGGCCCAGGCCTTCATGAGCCAGGTGATGCAACACCATGTCAACCGCGTAAAGCGTTACCGCGACGATGTGCCGCTTTTCTCGCGTTTCCAGATCGAACACCAGATCGAATCGGCCTACGCGCGTCAGGTCAACCTGCCGTCCGGCGGCGCCATCGTCATCGACCACACCGAAGCGCTGGTCTCCGTAGACGTCAACTCGGGTCGTGCCACCAAGGGCAGCGACATCGAAGAAACCGCCTTCAAGACCAATCAGGAAGCCGCCGATGAAATCGCCCGTCAATTGCGTCTGCGCGACCTGGGCGGCCTGATCGTTATCGACTTCATCGATATGGAAAGCAGCCGCAACCAGCGCGAAGTCGAAAACCGTCTGCGCGATGCCCTGCACCATGACCGGGCCCGCGTACAAACCAGCAAGATCAGCCGCTTCGGCCTGCTCGAACTATCGCGCCAGCGTCTGCGCCCGGCCCTGGCCGAAACCTCGTACATCCCCTGCCCGCGCTGTACCGGCACGGGCCATATCCGCTCAACCGAATCGGCCGCGTTGCATATCCTGCGCATCCTCGAAGAAGAGTCGATGAAGGAAAACACTGCCGCCGTACATGCGCAAGTGCCGGTCGATGTCGCCACCTTCCTGCTCAATGAGAAGCGCGCCGACATCCAGGCCATCGAACTGCGCCACAAGATCACCATCCTGCTGCTGCCAAACAAGCATCTCGAAACACCGGCACATCAGATCCAGCGTCTGCGTCACGACGAACTGAATCAGGACGATCATCGTGAACCGTCGTACAAGATGGTCGATCAACCGCTGATCGAAGCACCGACCTTCTCGGTCGAACAGAAGAACCAGAACCGTCAGTCGGCTGCCATCCGTAATATCGCCCCGGCACAACCGGCACCGGTATCGATCGAATCAACGCCTGCGCCGCAACCGGCAACCGAAGAAAAGAGCGGCTTCATCTCCAAGCTGTTTAGCTGGCTGAGCGGCGATGCGAAAAAGAAACCGCCCGTAGAAACCGCCCGTCCGCGTACGACGCGTGAAGGTGGTCGCGGCAATGGCCGTCGAAATGCTCAGGGCCAGACCGATGGCGAAGGTCGTCAGCCGCGTGCGCCACGCGGTGAAGGCCAGGAAGGCCGCCGCAACAATCGTCGCAACGACAACACCCAGGAAGGTCGTCGCAATAACGGCAACCGCCAGGAACGTGCGGCGACCCCAGAAGGCCAGGAAGGAAACACCGGCACGAGCAGCAACAATCGTCGTCGTGGCGGACGCAATAACCGTGACGGACGCAGCAACGCCCCGGCATCAACCGAAGCCCTCGTTGAAAACGTCACCGCCACAGGCACTGAGGCGGCTGTCTCGGCGCCAGAGGTTCAGGGTGATGGCAGCCAGAGCAACAGTCGTCGCCGTGGTCGTCGCGGCGGTCGTCGGGAGCGTGGCGAACGCCAGCCGAATGATGCAAACAGCGATACCGCAGCAGAAAGCGCCGTCAACGTAACGAGTGAATCAGCCATTGCGGTTGAAGCAGTTGCCGCAACGAAACCAACGTTCGAACTGACCACGCCGACCGCACCGGTCGTTGAAACGGCCGCATCGGCTACGGTGCTTGCTGAAGCGCCGGTTCAAAGCGCCCCAGTTCAGCAGACGGTGGCACCGGCAGTGAGCGAACCGACCCCGATTAAAACCGTG
>JBLIZO010000001.1:0-12687 GCA_048859965.1 Fluviibacter sp. | reverse complement strand
GCCGGTTTCAAACACGCCCCGCACAATGCCTGCAATTTGGTGAGGTGTTACCTCTCCAGCGGTCGTGTCTGCGTGTTCGGTCTCGAAGACGTGGCAGTTGAATGCTGAAAGGGTGTCGCGGGCGGATTTTGTTTTGCCCTTGCCTTTCAGGTGTGCGCAGTAGGCCTCGCACAGAGCTTTGAGCGTGAAGTGCTTCCGGCGCTCAGTCTCCTGCTCGGCAGCGAGCTTGGCAGCTTTGGCTGCGGTCTTGGCTTCCTGCTGCTCGCGTTGCACATCGCGGGGGTCAATCCCCTGGTCGAGTAGAGTGTGTAATCTCCTGGCTTCGGCGCGGGCGTCATCCAGATTCCAATTCCGAATGTCCCCTATACCAATGCGAAGGCTCGCGCCCTGAAACCAGCCGTCGAACACAAAAGACTTCGCCCCGGAGTGGGTGGCACGGATGGCTAACCTGGGTACCTCAGTGTCGTACAGCAATGCCTGTTTTGCTTTTTCGGCGCAGTTAGTACCGGGCTGGCAGGTGAAGTCCCGAATCCTTCCAGGCGTCAATCTTTCGCGGGCCATTTACCACTCCTTGAAAACCACTACACGGAATCTGTGTAGTGGTGGTGTAGTGGCAGTATATCAATATGAATCTATCTCGATCTAGTCCTTTTTTTGATAACAGACTGAAAACAAAAGACAATGTATAGATTTGTATAGATCGGCATAGACGCGGGAATGGCATTTCGTCTGACTCGAAATCAGGCGTACTGCAAGGTACCGTGGGTTCGAATCCCACCCTCTCCGCCAATCACATAAAAGCCTTTAAGTTCAAATACTTAGAGGCTTTTTGCTTTTTGGGTGGTAGCAAACATACTCATGCCGCTCTAGAAAGCGTCATCTAGGTTTTGTGCACATCCTTGAAGCGCAGCATTTCGCCAAACCGGGCTTCCCGTTCCGGGTGAAAACCGCAGACAACCTCTCGGCGCGGGTTTTCATAGGTACCGAACAGCGCATCCCAGAGAGGAATCGCATAATTGTTCCGGTGTCGATCCAGTTCGTGGTGGATACGGTGCATTTCCGGGCGGACGATCAGATAGCCCAACCAACGGGGAGTACGGATGTTCGTGTGCTCCCAGAGCTCGAAGACGCCTACCCAGGCGGTCGTCCAGGCTGCGCTCAGGGCATCGAAGCCGAATAGGCCATAGGCCACGACGTTAATAATGAAAACGGTGCTGGCGTAATCCAGCGGGTGTGAGTACAGCGCGGTGGCGGTTTGCAGGCGATGGGTGCTGTGATGAATCTGGTGGAACAGCCGCCAGAGTAAGTCATTCTCATGGCGAAATCGATGCCACCAGTAGTTGATGAAGGTGACGACCAGATACCCGATCAGCCCATTCATGATGGCGGGTAACTGCTGGAACGGCGCACTGAAGGTCGGGAAGAGGGTGCGTTGTTGGTAGTCATCCGAGATGAGCCAGCCGACCACCGAGGTCAGCGCCACGCCACCGATCTGCAACCAGAAAAGCTGGCGAAACCAGGCCGGGTTCGCGGTGTAGCGCAGGTTAGGGCGCCAGTATTCCATGAGCGACAACAGGATAAAAACGGCCAGCAGGAAAAGTGTCGGCGCAAGCGCTGCGGATATGTCGGGCATGGTCAGGTGGTTGCCTTGTTGCGCGTGGCGCCAATCAGACGATCATGCCAGAGTACGCCGAGCAGGATGCCTGTGGTCAAAACCTCGATGTCGTTGATCACGCCCTGTAGTGCCGTCGTGCTGATCGGGCTATCGGTAAGACCGATTACCAGTTCCAGTAGTATCACCGATACGGTGAACGTACTGCGGGCGGTTCGGAATGCCGGACTTGTCGTGTCGCGACAGGTTTGCCAGAGAAAGATCAGTGCTGCGGTATTGACGGTCAGCGTCAGCCAGATCCAGCCTGTCAGGCCGAACGGCGCTGTGGCGTAATAAGCAATCGCAGACAGCGCCTGCAGCACAATGAGCCAACGCATGCGGGTTATGCGCGACGATCTTTCATGCGCAGAATGCGTGCCCGATCGCGAAAACCGGCATTCACGGCGGCTTTTCTGCTGCACTCGTCCACAAAGCGAGAGGTTTCGTTCACAACCACTTCACGTTCGTTATCTACGGTGATGATATGGTAACTATCACCCAGCCAGATCACGCGACGTACTTCGGCGTGAATCCGGTGCAGAATTTCTTCGGCGTTGCGAGGTGCGGCTGTTTCGTCATCAACCGCATGAATGATCAGCGTTGGCGCTTGCACATGCTGCAGCCAGAGTCGCACATCGCGCATGAGTTTCAGTGCCTGGTACAGATGCCGCGCCGAGATGGTGGGCGAGCCAACTTCTGATGGGGTGCCTGCCTGAACCGCCTTGTGTACGCGGCGCCGGAGTTCCAGGTTGGCGATGCCGTAGGGATCGCGTTCCGGGTAGGACCAGTTTCTGAAGCCAAGAGGGTGCGTCACCAGAAGAAAGAGTTGGTACCACCAGGGTATTGCCCAACCGTCGTAGCGCAGCACGGGTGACAACAGCACAATGCCGTCAACATCGTCTCGACGCTCGGCCAATTTGAGCGCCAGGGTGGCGCCCATGCTCAAACCGACCACGATGACCGTGTTCGAAGTGTCTTTGAGTTCGGTAAAAATTCGTTCGACCTCTTCGACCCGGGTCGCCCAGTGAATGGGACCCTGGTCGTTCGCATAACCGGGAATTTCGGGGACATGGACGTCATAGCCGGAGTCTTCAAGAACCTTGGGAATCGCCCCGAGCTCTCGGTAAGTGCCGCACAGACCGGGTAAAAGCAACACGCTGTGCCGGATTTGTGGTTTCATTTCTACATTATCAAGCATGTTGACAGGATACCTGCGCGATGGAATTTCGCAACAAGAAACGCTGGCGGCAGAACCCTCTGGAAGGTTATCTGGTGGGTTTTATTGGATTTGCGCTGGCGTTTGTGATCCGTAAAGAGTTGCAGGGGCCGTTGGACGACGCACTGCCGACCTTCTTTTTTACCGTTTCGACGATTATCGTCGCGGCGCGTTATGGCCTGTGGCCGGCGCTGTTCACGATTGTGCTGAGTTTGCCGACCAGTCTGTTTTTCTTTGTAAAACCATACGATACATTCGAAATGCCGACATTTCGCGATGGGCTCACGATCGTCTATTTCACGTCGGTGACGCTGCTGGTATCCATCGTCATCGAGTGGTCGCACCGCAGTAAATACAACAGTGAGTTGAATGCCCGTGTTTCCGATTCCCGTTATCGGCTGATGGGACAGATGGAGCGCGACATACAGAGCCGGCCGGTGATCACGACGCCCGATGCGACATGATGCGCCCGCACTTTCCGGCATGAGCGCCTTTGTCGCCGATAGCTGGCGTTTTACGGCCCGTGTGGGTGGCGCGTTCATCCGGAATCAGGGGCTGCTGTTAGCGGGGGCGGTTGCCTATTACATGCTGTTGTCGATTATTCCCCTGCTGATTCTGTTGCTACTCGGTCTGTCGCCATTTCTGCCAGAGGAACAGTTGTTGGCGACGCTCGGGCGTTATCTGGATATGCTGGCGGCTGGTCACGCCGATCCTTTGGTTGAGCAACTGGCGCTGTTTCTTGGTCACCGCCAGGTGACCGGGGGGGTTCTTTTCCTGACACTGCTTTTTTCCAGTTCATTGGCGTTTACCGTGCTGGAAAAATCGATGGCGCAGATTTTTCACCATCGTGTACGCCGTCATGGGCGCCACTGGCTGACCTCGGCGCTGATTCCTTATGCTTTTATCCTTTTGATTGGCGTTGGTTTGGTTTTGGTCACCGTTGCCTCGGGCGCTTTGGAAGCACTGAAAACCCCGGACCTCACGCTGCTTGGTCAAACCCATTCATTGGCCGGTGTTCCGGGCATGATGCTCTACGGGCTTGGCTTGGGGGGTGAGATTCTACTGCTGAGTGCAATCTACATGGTCATGCCGGCCGGTCGGCTATCCTGGCATCATGCGCTGGTGGGCGGTATTACGGCGGGTTTGTTGTGGGAAGCGACCCGTCACGGCCTGACCTGGTTTTTTGCCACACTTTCCAAAGTCGGTGCGCTGTATGGTTCTTTCGCGACGGCGATTTCGCTGCTGCTGAGTTTTGAGATCGCCGCGACTGTTTTGTTGATCGGTGCTCAGGTCATCGCTGTCTATGAGCAGGAAGGCTACCGCAAACGTTCGTCTTTTTGATTGACGGGGCCGGAAAGTAACGTCGAGATCCAGCGTGTCTGCTGACCGAGTTCGCACAGTGACAGCATGGCGATCGTAACCGGCACCCCGATGAATGCGCCAGGAATACCCCAGAGAAAGGCCCAGAAAAATACCGCGAAAACGACGATGAACGGCGAAATCGCGAGCGCACTCCCCGACAGACGTGGTTCAAGATAGCTGCCGATGACGAACTGAATGGCGTTGAGCCCGAAAAAGACGATCATGGCCATTTGCCATGATTCAAACTGCGCCGCAGTGAACAACGTGGGGAGCACGGTGGCAATCAATGGGCCGAGTACCGGAATATAGTTCAGAGCAAAAGCGATGACACCCCAGGCAGAGGCCAGCTCGATGTTGAGTGCGGTCGCAAAGGCCCAGATGACCACACCGGTCAGTACGCTGGCAAACGTGCGAACCAGAAGGTATTTGCGGAATTTACGGCCGATGTTCGTGACAGCGGTAAGGATACGCGCGCCCTTTTCGCCATCATGTAGAGCCTGCAGCTTATGCCGGAAGTCACCGACTTCGAGCAGACCGAGCATGGTAAAAATGAGTACCGTCAGAGAAAAGCCGAGCAGACCATTCAAGTGGGCCAGAACATCCTGAAAAAGACGGATTAACGACAGGACATTAAACTGTTCGGCCAGAGGTTCGGCAATCGCGAGGCCGTGACCATCAAACCAGGCCATGGTCATTGCATAAAGATCGTAAAACCGCCCGGTATTGGCCATCAGCCAGCGGCCAACGACGCTGATCCCCCAGGCGACCAGGGCGCCCAACGTGCCAATTACGATGACCGTTGCCGCAAGCGTGATAATGAGTGCGATCAGACGCGGAAGGCGAACTTCAAGCGTTTTCTGCATCGGCCACAGAATGGCGCAGGCGAAAAGCGATACCGCCATCGGCGCAAAGATACCGCCACCAAAAAAGAGCGCCGCGGTTGTCAGAATGGCAGCGGAGATGGCGGTAGCCGGGCGGAAGACATTCGTCATGAGTATGGGGGCAAGTGGTGCGTACGCGAAGGAACTGGTTTTACTTCAACCCTGAGGCAATGGCAATAGCGCCTCTGACCCACTGGTTTGCGAGTTGCTGGAATTTTTCGGGTGAATCCACCTCACGGCGGAACTGTTCGCTGGAAACGAGGTATACGCCTTCGCCTAACAGTGTGCCCGTCGTGCTGTTGAGCAATTTTGCTTCAACCATCAGATAGGGTTTGCTGCCGTTGATCGTGGCACCTTTCCCTGCTGCTTTCAGCACCGATGAAATGGTCACGAGACGGCGCGGTTTGAAAGCATCACCGTCAAGCAGCACGCCGGTAATGGCGGTGCTCAGACGCGCCACGCGCTGACCCGGTTTGTAGCTGATGCCGAATTGCTTTCGCACCATCTGGCGCATCGTGATATCCATGGAGTTTCGGATACGGTAGATGGATTCTTCGGTAATATCGGTTTTGCCCAGCCCTTTCTCGGGCGATTGATAGAGAACAATTGGGTCAACCATGACTGTTTTGAAATCAGCGCGTGAGAAACCCGGACTCAAGAAACGGTAAACACGAATACCGGGCTGGGTGGATACCAGCTTCAAGCGGTCGTAATCGGCGGCATCAATATATTCGGAAGGGTCTGACTGGGGGCCGAAACCGGCACAGGCGCTGAGTAACGCGACCAGCAATGCCAGCAGGCCCATACGCAACAGGTGGCTGTGGGTAGCGCTGCTACGGGCAAGGCGGGAAAACGTCTGATCGAAAAAAATGTGCATGGGGCGTAGTCGGCAGCAATGTCGCTTCAATGCGATAATTGCAGAATTATAAGCCCTGGATTCGCATCAATGCCCCGACATTATCTGGTGACCGGCGCTGCCGGTTTTATTGGCATGCATACCGCCGAGCGATTGCTCCAGCGGGGCGATACGGTCGTAGGACTGGATAATCTGAACGATTACTACGATCCCGCGCTAAAGTTGGGTCGTCTGGAAGTTTTGGCCAAGTATCCCGGCTTCCGTTTCATCAAGGGCGATCTGGTGGATCGTGAACTGATGGCCAAACTGTTTGCACAGGAACAGTTCGACGGCGTCGTGCATCTGGCGGCGCAGGCGGGTGTGCGTTACTCGGTCACCAACCCGCACAGCTATGCCGACTGTAACCTCACCGGGTTTCTGAACGTCCTGGAAGGGTGTCGGCAGAACCAGGTCGGTCACCTGGTGTATGCCTCCAGCTCCAGCGTGTACGGGGGCAACGAAAAAATGCCGTTTTCCGAAGCGGACAGCGTCGATCACCCGGTCAGCCTGTATGCCGCCACCAAACGTGCCAACGAGCTGATGGCGCACAGCTACAGTCACCTGTATAACTTGCCGGTGACCGGCCTGCGCTTCTTTACCGTGTACGGCCCGTGGGGGCGCCCCGACCAATCGCTGTTCCTGTTTGTCAGCGCCATGCTGAATGGCGACCCGATCAAAGTCTTTAATGAAGGCCGGATGCGCCGTGATTTCACCTACATCGACGATATCGTCGAAGGTGTGATTCGCGTGCTGGATAAACCGGCGATGCCGGATGCCGCCTTCGATCCACTGCACCCGTTGCCGCATACCGGCCGGGCGCCGTACCGCATCTTCAATATCGGCAACAGTGATCCGGTGCCGCTCATGAACTTTATCGAAGCCATTGAAGCCTCGCTGGGGATGACCGCGCAGAAAAACTATCTGCCATTGCAGGCGGGCGATGTTACGGAAACCTTTGCCGACACGCGCGCGCTCGACGCCTGGGTGGGCTTTCAGCCGGCAACCTCGGTCAAGGACGGTGTGGCACGCTTTGTCGATTGGTACCGCCGTTACTATCGATGCTAATGCACGGTGCATCTGTCATTATTTTGTGATGTCCTGGCGCCAGAATATGCCTTTTGTTTTCTCAAACCGTCGAAATCATCGTTATGCCTGATCTGAAATCCGCTTTGTTGTGTCTCAATACTGGTTCGTCCAGCGTCAAATTCTCGCTTTATAGTGCGGATGGCCATGTTCCCGTTCCCCTGTTCGGTGGTCAGATTGAAGGGTTGTTGGGGCAACCGCATTTCAAGGCCAGTAACGCGCAAGGTGTGGTGCTCGACGAGCGTCGCTGGGATGCACCGAAACGCCGTGCCGAAGCCGTCGAAATCATTCTGGACTTTGTCAAAGGGCAGGCAATGGGTTACCGCCTGCAAGCGGTAGGACACCGGGTCGTGCTGGGCGGCATTGAATATCCGCATGCTGTTGTCGTCGATGACCAGGTGTTGGCTGTACTGGATCAGTATTCGCCGATTGTGCCCAGTCATCAGCCCGCCGAAGTGGAAGGCATTCGTTTGCTGCGGGAAAGCCATCCCGACCTCCTGCAGGTTGCGTGCTTCGACTCGGCCTTTCATCGTACCAAACCCGAATTGGCCGATCTGTATGCACTGCCATTAAGCTACCGGGACAAAGGCATTCGCCGGTGGGGTTTTCACGGCCTGTCATACGACTACATCAGCACCCGGTTGCCCGAGCTTGATCCGAAGCTGGCGGCCGGTCGCACCGTGGTCATGCATCTCGGCAGCGGCGCCAGCCTGTGCGGCATGGTGAATAACCAGAGCGCCTATACCTCCATGGGCTTTTCACCGCTGGATGGGCTGATGATGGGCACGCGCACGGGGTCGCTGGACCCGATGATTCCGCTCTACCTGATCGAGCAGCAGGGTATGGCGCCGGCCGAGGTGGAGAAGCTGATTATCAAGGAATCGGGTTTGCTGGGTGTGAGCGGTATTTCCAATGATATGCGGCATCTGGAAGCGTCGCCGGAGCCGAACGCCCGGTTGGCGATGGATCTGTTTGTCTATATGCTGGCGCGCGAAACCGGGGCCGCCATGGCAGCGATTCAGGGATTGGATGGCATCGTTTTCACGGCTGGGATTGGCGAACACTCGCCGTCGATTCGCGCTAAAACCTGTGCGGCATTGGCCTGGGCTGGCGTTGAAATCGATCTGGTGCAGAACGACGCCGTGAGCAAGGAGGCGGCGCGTATTTCCACAGACGCCAGCCGCGTCGCAGTCTGGGTGATGCCAACGGACGAAGAGGCGGTCATAGCCCGCGATACCTGGGCACTGGCCCGGCGCTGAGCGCTTCCGTGTTGTAGAAAACCTGTTGTGGAAGGTGTCAGACTTGTATATTTCTGGAAAGATAACTAAAATCCACGCTCATGGTTAACAGCACCCCTCGTGAATGGTCGATAGGGCATGATCCACTCATCGTGCCGCTCTTGCTCAGCTTGGAACTTGCCCGCAAGGTGGGTTTTGCCCGTGCCCGTCATGTTTGGGATCTGCACGGTCTCACACCCTCCGAGTTTGACGTTCTGGCAACCTTGCGTAACGAAGCGGCGCCGCATGAGCTGACCCCCGGTCAGATACAGGATCGTGTGTTGCTGACCTCGGGTGGCCTGACCAAAGTCATCCACCTGCTGGAAGCCAAAAGCTATGTGGAGCGCTCGGTTGCCACAGATGACAACCGGGTGAAACCTGTGCGTTTGACGGCGGCTGGCAAGCACTGCGTGGGTCTTGCCATGAAGGATCTGGTCGAGATGATGCAATCCTGGGTCAAATCGATTCTGACCGAGGATGAAATCAAGGCAACCGCCCATGTGTTGCAGAAAATCGTGAACCAGTGAACATCAGATCAAAGGCCTCGTTACGCACGCTGTCATGGGTGCTTCTCACCGGCGTCATAGCGGGTTGCGCACCGTTGCCTGCACTGGGGCCGGTGGATGGCGCCCGCGCGCCGGAGTCGCTGCAAAGCGCGCAAAGCTTCAGGGCGCCGGAAGCCGCCTGGCCCACAGATACGTGGTGGGAAAAGTACCACGACCCGCAGTTAACGCAACTCATCGCAGAAGGCCTGGCGGATGCCCCCGATCTGAAGATCGCACAGGCCCGGCTGAAACGGGCTGAAGCTGCATCGCAATCGGTGGGGTCTGTGCTGTACCCGCAACTCACCGGCAATGCGACCGTCTACGGACAGGAGATGAGCAGCAACTACATCACCCCGCCGGCTTATACGCCGCAGGGTTGGTATTCCTATGGTCAGGCCACGCTCAACTTCAACTGGGAAATCGACTTTTGGGGCAAAAACCGGTCGGCGCTGGCGGCGGCCGTGTCGGACAGTCAGGCACGGCGCGCAGAACTGGCGCAGGCACGGCTGATTCTGACGACCGCTATTGCCCGCAGCTATGCCGAATTGGCCCGTTTGATGGCGGATCGCGCCACCACTGAAAAAGCCCTGGAAATTCGCACCAAGACCTGGACCTTGTTTAACGAACGGCAACAACAGGGGCTGGAAAATATCGGTGCTGTCAGTCAGGCTGCCAGCAAGAAATATCTGGCCGAAAACGATCTGGTGCAGATCGACATCCGCATTGCCGAAACGCGGAACCGGTTGGCGGCACTGGTAGGTGCGGGGCCGGATCGTGGTCTGCAGATCACGCCGCCGCAAACATTATTGCAAGTGGATTATGCGTTGCCGACTGACGTGGGCATCAATCTGGTCGGGCGCCGCCCGGACATCGTGGCGACGCGTTGGCAGGCCGAAGCCGGGCAGAGCCGTATTGAACAGCGCAAGGCCATGTTCTATCCGAATGTGAACCTCGCCGCCTTTGTCGGCGTGCAGTCGCTGGGCATCAATCGTCTGGTGGAATCCGGCTCCTACACGAGCAACGCCGGTCCGGCCATCTACCTGCCCATCTTCCTGGGCGGCAAATTGCGCGCCGATCTCGCCGTGGCACGTGCCGAATACGACGAGAACGTTGCCAATTATGAGAAGACGCTGATCCAGGCGCTCAATGAAGTCGCCGATGTGGCGGCTGGCCTGAAGCAATTGCAAAAGCAGATCACGCTGGCGGATCAGAGCGTGGCCGCGCAAACGCGTGGCGTGCAGGTCGCGGTGAACCGGTATCGGGGCGGGTTGGCCAATTACCTGGATGTCCTGATCGCCGAGGACGAATTACTTAATAACTGGCGGGTGCAGACCGACGTCCGGACTCGCGCCTTCATATTGGATGTTGCACTGATCAAGGCATTGGGGGGCGGGTATCAGACCGACCCTGCCCGTGACCGTATCGATGAAAAGAACACAGAGGAGTTTCCCCGATGAGCCGCCGACAACGCATTGTCAGCAAGATTGCCGAGCGTAAAAAAGCCTTTACGCTTCTGGGCGCCGTGGTGGGGGTCTGCGCATTTCTGTTTGTGTTGTACTGGACGCTTTATGGTTCGCGCTATGTCAGCACCGACAACGCCTACACCGCAACCGAGGTGGCGCAGGTCACCCCCGAGGTCGATGGGACCATCAAAGCCGTCAACGTCGTCGATACCAACAGCGTGAAGGCGGGTGATGTGCTGGTTGAAATCGATCCGCGTGATATGCAGGTCGCCTATGATAAGGCGAAAGCCAACTATGACCGGGCGAAAATAGACTACGACCGGCGTCTGGCCCTCGCCGCTTCGGGGTCCGTTTCGGCGGATGAATTGACGCGTTCCGAAAACGAACTGGCGCAAACCAGCGCCAGTTTCCGCGAAGCGACATTGAACCTGGAGCGCACCACGATCAAGGCGCCGATTGATGGTGTGATTGCCAAACGCCAGGTACAGTTGGGACAGCGCGTCCGCGCCGGCACACCGCTCATGGTCGTCGTCCCGTTGCATGATCTGCATGTAGACGCCAATTTCAAAGAAAACGAACTGGAAAACATCCGGGTGGGCCAGAAGGTGCGTCTGACCGCTGACTTGTACGGCGGTCGCGTGGTGTATCAAGGCGTCGTCGATGGTTTTTCAGGGGGAACCGGTGCGGCCTTCGCTGCGATTCCGGCTCAGAACGCTACCGGCAACTGGATCAAGGTCGTGCAGCGGGTGCCGGTACGGATTCGTTTGCAGCCTGAAGAGCTTGCCGCCAACCCGTTGAGCGTCGGGGTCTCCATGCGGGCGCGCATCGACACCCGGAGTGACTGATGTCCGCTGCGGAAAAGGGTCTGCAGCCGCTGGCGCCTTTAGCCCCTTTGACCGGCTGGCAACTGTGGGCGGCTGCGCTGTTTCTGTCGATGGCGAATCTGATCGCCATTCTGGACATGACCATCGCCAATGTGTCGGTGCTCACCATTGCCGGTGGCTTGGCCGTCACACCGACCCAGGGCACCTGGGTGATTACTTCCTACGCCGTGGCCGAGGCCATTACCGTGCCGCTGACCGGCTGGTTCACCCAACGTTATGGCTCCGTCAAAGTGTTTGTCATCGCCATGGCCGCCTTTGGCCTGTGCTCGGGCCTGGCCGGCTTGTCGTCATCCTTGGGGTTTCTGGTCTTTGCACGCGTCTTGCAAGGCATGGCCGGTGGTCCTTTGATGCCACTATCGCAGACATTGCTCTTACGCATTTTCCCCAAAGAAAAAGCCGGGGCAGCCACGGGTATCTGGGCCATGACCACCCTGGTCGGCCCGGTGCTGGGGCCGATTCTTGGCGGCTGGATCTGTGACAACTACTCCTGGCCCTGGATCTTTCTGATCAATTTGCCTATTGCCGCCGCCTGCGCCTGGATCTGCTGGAAAGTGTTGCAGCGTTATGAGACGCAGATTACCCGTAACCCGATTGATGTCGTCGGTTTCGTTCTGCTCATTGTCTGGGTGGGCGCACTGCAGATCATGCTCGACGAAGGTAAGAATCTCGACTGGTTCTCGTCGCCGATAATCGTTGCCCTGGCCGTGGTCGCCGTCGTCGGATTCTTGGCCTTCCTGATCTGGGAGCTGACCGAGGAACACCCCATTGTCGATCTGCGAATATTTCGGCATCGGGGTTTTTCGGCCGCTGTCATCACGATCTCGCTGACCTTTGCCGGTTTCTTTGCTGCCAATGTCCTGACGCCGCTCTGGTTGCAGAGTTATATGGCTTACACGGCTACGGACAGCGGCATGACCACCGCCTGGATCGGCATCATGGCCTTCATCACTGCACCGGCGGTAGCCGCCATGTCGATGAAGATGGATCCACGCAAACTCGTTTTTTGTGGCGTCATCTGGCTCGGGGGCATGACCTGGTTCCGGACTGTGGCGACGACCGACATGACCTATTGGGATGTCGCCTTGCCGCTGATGCTGCTGGGCCTGGGCATGCCCTTCTTCTTCATCCCGTCTACGGCCGTCGCGCTGAGCAGCGTGGAGGAGTCTGAAACCAATTCGGCGGCGGGTCTGATGAACTTCATGCGAACATTGGCGGGCGCGATCGCCACCTCGGTCGTCACCACCTACTGGGAAGACGAGATCACGCGCAACCGGGCCGAACTGGTGGGCGTCATCGATCAGGGGCAGGTGATCACGCAGCAACTGCTCGGTCAGGGCATGGCCGAAGACCAGGTCTTTGTCGTGCTGGAACGCATGGTGACCGAACAGAGTGTGATGCTGGCGACCAATGAACTCATGCTGGTGGTTTCA